>JBCCWR010000096.1:0-8856 GCA_039193385.1 Verrucomicrobiota bacterium
GACACATTTCGGTAAGTCTTTTGTCAGAGCTATGGATCCTGCAAAAGGATACAAAGGTTACTTTGATGCAGCAACTCGAGGGACTCTTGAAAACTACAAAAACCACATCACGGTATCAACTGAAACCTACAGTTTTCAAGAAGGCGCGGATGACGATCAGCTTGCTACTATTTCGGCTTTAGCTCCTTTCATCGCCTTTTATATTTGCCGCAACGATGGACTACCGAAGGACTCGAAAAAACTTTTCCAACAAGTCGAGAAGCTCACACGCTTGAGGCAAAATAATGATCGCGCAGTTGCTTATTGTTTGGCGCATACACGACTGCTCTTGCAGTTGCTTGCGGGTCGAGACATCCACAGTGCTTTCCATCATGTCGAAGAGAAGATAGGAACGAATGAAAAGCTCGATGTTGAAGTGCGTAGAAAAATAAAAGACGCTTTTAACTTGAAGCACAAAAGCACCATTGAGGCCACAGATACTCTAGGCCAAAGTTGTCCCCTTATTTGCAGCTTTCCTTCAGCCATTCAACCCACTGCGAAGCATAATGAAGATTTCGAAAAAGCAATCCTCGAAACCATCCGTGCGGGTGGTGACAGTGCAGGCCGCGCTGCGATGATTGGTAGCTGGATCGGTGCTAGAATTGGCCTTGATGCTCTTCCGAAAACCTGGTTGGAGAAACTGGCTCTGAAAAATGAAATCTTAGAAATACTCGACAAGTGGTAAGCTTCGCATCTTTCTTATCCATGTAGTGTAAAAGAATCCGCAGATTGTGGGAAATAGATTCACCCATTAGGTCGAAAGTTAAGCATGGGCATAAAATGTTTAGCGAGGAGTATGACTCTCGAACTCTTATCGTCTTGCCACACTTATAAAATATTCCCAAAATAGGGGGCAGTCCTTGCTATTGCCAACTAGCTTTTACACTTCACAATCTCTCATTGGAATTATCCATTTAGAAGGAATTTGAAGTCCTCGAGTTTGAGTGCATCACCCGTGCTCTCGCCGATGATACTTTCTGCGAGCTGCTTTTTCTGTTTCTGCAGTTCGCGGGTTTTTTCTTCAATGGTGCCATTCGGGTCAGACCTTATTTTTGAATACTAAGTATTTCTGGATTGATCCTCTAATACTTTCTACGATCCAAGCAGAAAGCAGAGTATTGCCACACACACCCATAGTAGCTTTACCGGATCAAGTTCGAGGATGACTAAAAGCGCTGAATAACTAAAGAAAACGCCTAGAAATGTTACTTAAGCTCTTGTAACGCTTACAAATGTTAGTTAAGTTGATCTTACTAACGAAATACCATCAAAACTTTAGTTAATATGGCTGAAAACGCAAGAACTGGAAAATTTATAGAAAGCACTGTCGTAGCTGGTGAAAGCTACCGCTCCTTCATACCGCCCAGTCTACCGCCAAACCCTCCATTAGAGATGAGCAGATTATACAAATCTCTCGATCTAGCAAACAATGCTATCGGACGCTTAGACGGAATGAGTATGGTTCTACCAGAACCTTCTCTTTTCCTCTACATGTACATACGTAAAGAAGCTGTTCTATCATCACAGATCGAAGGCACTCAATCATCCCTTTCTGACCTCTTACTCTTTGAGACAGACGAAGCACCTGGTGCACCTCAAGACGATGTGCGTGAAGTATCATGTTATGTAAAAGCGATGTATTATGGATTAGGGCGTTTGGAAGAATTCCCTTTATCGCTGAGACTGATACGTGAAATACATGAACAACTGATGACCAACGCAAGGGGGGGTGATAGACAGCCCGGTCACTTCAGAACCTCTCAGAACTGGATAGGTGGCACCCGCCCAGGGAATGCAGTATATGTTCCCCCTGCTCCTGAGCAACTACAAGACTGCTTAGATAACTTCGAAAAATTTCTGCACGATGATAGCCTAAATTTACCCATACTAATTAAGGCTGCTCTTGCTCATGTTCAATTCGAATCCATCCATCCCTTTCTAGACGGTAATGGCCGTTTAGGAAGGTTGTTGATCACATTTATTTTGTGTAGCGAAGGATTACTAAACGCTCCATTACTCTACTTAAGTTTATATTTTAAGACACATCGACAAACTTACTACGACCTGCTTCAGTCTGTTCGCATCACTGGAGACTGGGAAAACTGGATCCAATTCTTTTTAGATGGAGTCGCTGAAACAGCGAACCAGGCTACATTAACAGCTCAATCTGTCATAAGCTTATTTAAGTCGAACCAATCTCTTATAGAAAAATCGGGTAAAGCGACAACATCTCTATTATCCATACACAACTACTTACAAAATCACCCCATCACTTCGAGTAAAAGTATAAAGGAAGCATGCCATGTTTCTTTACCCACTGTTTTAAGAAGCCTCCAAACTTTGGAAAAAATGAACATAGTCAAAGAGATAACGAACAAGGAACGCCACAAAGTATTTGTCTATCAAGAATACTTAACTCTTCTGAATGAAGGACCTAAGAATAAGTAAAAACGAACTTGTCATCTAGGCGCATTCTGCTTTTCTCGTATATCAATGATTTGTAATCACATGCCCATTCTAGTAGCCAGCACTTTTGTCAAAGTGCGCGTGGCCATTAGTGTCAACGGCGGATTGCTAATGTCTCTTGTCTTCTAAGAACCTTTTTAACTTTAAGAAACTTTTGCCAACGCCGTCCTTACCAAGACGGCGTTTTTTTATAACGTGTTAGAACTTTTTATGAATAAGATATTGAAACAACTGAAACTGACCTTTGCTTTGGCTTTGCCCATGATGGCAGGTCAAGTCGGACAAATGTTGCTGGGGCTCAGTGACACCTTGATGATCGGGCAGATCGGAACCGTGGAGCTGGCGGCGTCTGCCTTCGTCAATGTTCTTTATCACATCCCCATTGTGATTGGTTTTGCTTTAGCAGCAGCAGTAAGTGTACAGGTTGCGCATTACCATGGGGCTAAGCAAGATGTTGATGCAGGAGAAGCCTTCCGTCATGGACTGTACATCTCGCTCGCTCTGGCAGTGGCCATCGCTTTGATCACTTTTGCTCTCTTTCCAGTTTTGCATTGGTTCGGCCAGCCCGATGATGTGATAGAAGCGGCGCGCCCGTATCTCTTCTGGATCACCCTGTCATCTCTGCCCATGATGCCAGCTCTGATCTGTAAGAGCTTTGCCGATTCCAAGAATCATCCCTGGCCGATCTTTATGATCATGCTAGCGGGAGTGGGAGCAAATATCTTGCTCAACTATCTGTTGATCTTTGGAAAATTTGGTTTTCCAGAAATGGGACTCGTCGGGGCGGGCATTGCGACCTTCATCGCTCGCGTGCTCACACTGGTGTGGGTATGGATGTATCTGAAAAACTCCAAAACCCTGCAGGTCAGTTGGCCCAAGCGTTGGCTGGCATTCATCGACCAAACTGAATGCATAGCGCTAATCAAGTTAGCTACACCCATCTCGGGTCAGATCTTAATGGAGTTCGGCTTAATTGCCCTGACTGCTTTATTCATTGGCAGCTTTGGAGCCATCCCTTTGGCTTCGCATCAGATTGCCATGACCTGTGCTGCAACCACCTTTATGTTACCTATGGGCTTATCTCAGGCGGTGACCATTCGCGTTGGACACAGTTTAGGAAAAGACATGCCCTTGCACTGTCGAGACATTGTCATTGGTGCCCACTTGCTCACACTCTTCATCATGGGATCGGCCGCGCTGGTTTATCTCATCTTGGGGGAAGTCATTGCGGATAGTTTCAGCAATGATCCAGAAGTCGTCCAGCTAACCGCCACCTTGTTGATCATTACGGCCATCTTCCAGCTTTTTGATGGGGCACAGATTATCAGTGTGGGTGGACTGCGTGGTTTAAAAGATGTGCGCCTACCCACAGGAATCATCTTTGTCAGCTACTGGGTCATTAGCTTGCCCTTGGGACTGGTCTTGGCCTATGGCTTCAAGATGCAAGCCATAGGCTTCTGGATCGCTCTCGCTGTGGGATTAGCCATTGCCGCTTTTGCACAAAGCGGACGACTTGTGTATAAGTTGAAAGAGATCGAGAGGAAGGGCATGGCTCATAGCAGACCAAGCGAAAATGCCAGGAAATCTTCTCCTACCCGGGTGAATTCACATGACTTGCTGGAAGTTGTTTCCGGAGAAAAGGGGATGATCTCTCGTAAGGATTTTTGAAGTGATGGGTGCTGTAGTCCCATATTACTATAATGCTATTGTACCATATGGGGCGTAATGATTAGCAGATGTATGAATTACTATGAGATGATCAAGTCGAAGGATGACAGAAGGCTCTTGCAGCAGCTAAACTCTATTTCCAAACTTATGACCAGCCTTATGGATGGCCTGAGTTCAGGATAAGAAATTTAGAGCAAAATACGACTCCACTTCGTGCGTCATTCCGGACCCCGATCCGGAATCCATCTTCTCTTGGCTAATATATGTATTTCTGTACATAGTTTAGTATATAAATTTTTGTAATACAGTATAATCACACTTGAAAATACTCAATCATACACGATAATACGTAGCATGCTACGTATTGATGTTGCAGATTTAATTAAGGAAAAGAGGAGGGCACGCGGTCTGGATCAGCTTACCGTATGCAAGCTGGCCCAGGTTTCCCAAAAGACCCTTTCAGATATGGAGAGCGGAAATGCTAACCCAACTCTCAAGAGTGTGGAAAACGTTTTTGAAGTGTTAGGCATCCGGATCAAATGAAACTGAAAGTTTATAAAGGAGGTATTGAGGCAGGCATCTTAGAGAAGAGGGAAGAGAAATTTATCTTCACCTATGATGCTCTTTATCTAGCGGGCCATAATGCGGCAGTTTCTTTTTCTCTGCCACTGCAGAAAGAATCGTTTGAGTGTGACTCTCTCTTTGCCGCCTTCTTTGGTCTTTTGCCCGAAGGGAATAATAAAGCATACCTTTGTCGCTATGCTAAAATTGATGAAAGCGATGCTATGGCACTTCTTGTCTACTTAGTGGAAAAGGGGAACGCATTCATAGGAGATTTAACCTTTGAGGTCATGGCATGAAATGCCAATGCCTCTTTACCATACCTGCTGTCGAGGGTGCTTATTCACATCAAGGGCATCGTATGATGGCGGGAGGTCGCAAAAAGTTTCCTGCCCAGGTGGCATTTACCAGAGCCAGTCTTTTTTCCGATAGGAACGATGAGGCAAAGCTGCCATCTTTTTCTATATCGGGGCATCAGGATAAAATTGTATTGAGCCTCTACCGTGGGAAACTTGTTTTTTCCGGAGAGCATGGCTTACCCGGGCAATACATATTAAAACCCATACCCTCAATGCCAGGCTTGCCCTTTGTAAAGGATGTGCCAGCTAATGAGCACTTATGTATGCACATTTCTGACAGACTCTTTGGCCATAAGACCGCTAGCAGTTGCTTAATCACTATGGCTGATGGCGAACCAGCTTACATAACCAAACGTTTTGATTATAACGAAAAAGGGGAGAAATATGCCCAAGAAGATTTTTGTCAGTTTTTAAATAGATCACCTGACAGTCATGGAAAAAATTATAAATATGACGTTACTTATGAAGAAATCATGAGAGCGATAAGCCATGTGTCATCTGCGCCTCTCTTAGACAAAATAGAGTTGTTAAAATATATCGTGTTTAGTTATGCCATAGGCAATGGAGATGCCCACGCTAAGAATTTCTCTGTTATGTCGGATGGTAACGAAGTGATGCTAACGCCAAGTTATGATGTGCTTCAGACTCAATTGCATTTTCCTTCGGAAGACAGAATGGCCTTAGATTTATTTTCCAATGGCTACGAGACCGAGGGTTATAAGACAAATGGATTTCTTACAGGTACATGTTTTCGTGAATTTGCTAAAAAACATCGTATTCCTCAGCATGTCTATGAAGAAGTTATAACCAACCCCGTGCGACTCAAAGATCAGCTCAAGCAGTATGTAGACGCCTCTTTTTTAAGCCATGAAGCGAAGATACCCTTTATGAAGAATGTTAATGACCGTATTAAGGCTTTGAGTCAATAATACAGACCACCTCTCACACTTATGACCACCCTTACTTATACCTTCCTCGGACTTCTGCTGGCAAAATATGTCGTCGAAACGTACTTAAGCCTGCGCAACTGGAACTATATTCAAAAGAACCGCCATGCGGTCCCTGAAAAATTTGTCAACAAGGTATCACTTGAAGAACATCATAAGGCCGCAGATTACAGTATGGCTAAAATCAAGGCCTCTTTCTTTTTTGAGCTGTTTGAAGTTCTTGTGCTTGTGGCATGGACAGTTCTAGGAGGGTTTCAGGTTCTTCATAACGTATCGATTGGACTGGTGGATCAACCTGTTCTGACCGGATTACTTTTTTTCTGCTTTTTTGCATTAATCTCGATGCTCCTGGAACTGCCCCAATCCATCTATTCCACCTTTGTTCTTGAGGAAAAATATGGATTTAATAAGACGACGGTTAAGACGTTTGTGCAAGATATCTTCAAAGGCCTGGTCATTGGTGCTGTGGTAGGGTTGCCTCTGATTAGCCTCATGCTTTGGCTCATGGAAAGCACGACCACTTGGTGGATTTACCTTTGGGCGGTCGTTGCCCTCTTTCAACTGATCATGCTTTGGGCTTATCCTGTTCTCATCGCTCCCTTATTTAATAAGTTTACCGCTCTTGAAGAAGGGGAAGTTAAGGATACCGTTCAAGACTTATTAAAACGAACCGGCTTCAAGGCAAGTGGTCTCTTTGTCATGGATGCTTCGCAAAGGTCAGGACATGGTAATGCGTATTTTACAGGCATCGGCAAAACCAAACGCATCGTCTTCTTTGATACCCTGCTCAAACAACTATCACCTGCAGAAGTCGTAGCGGTGCTGGCTCATGAAATAGGCCATTACAAAAAGAATCATATCAAAAAACGTCTCATTGCGGCTTTGGCTATGATGTTGGGTGCGTTTGCACTCCTGGGCTATCTGGCTCAATGGATGCCTTTTTATGCAGGTCATGGCATTGATACCGCGGCACCTCATTTAGCACTCATTTTATTCATGACCGTATCGAGTGTGTACACCTTCCCACTCACCCCCTTGTTTTCTTACTTATCTCGCAGGCATGAGTATGAGGCCGATGCGTATGCGGTGGAACATGCCCAGGCCGACGACATGGCTTCCGCTTTAGTTAAACTCTATAAGGAGAATGCTTCGACTTTAACACCGGACCCCTTATTCAGTGCCTTTTATCACTCACATCCCCCAGCTATCCATCGAGTCGACAAACTTTATAGCTAAATTTTTGTTAGCTCTTGTCGTTCATTTTGCAAATTTTAACGGACTATTAGCCTAGACATGACTTTCTTATTTTTCTCATCAACATGGGCCATTTTAGCAAACTCTTGCCATTTATTTACAGATGTCGTCACTTGATCTATCAAAGAGCGAAGCCTTTGTTTGCTGCCGGCTCTACCTATATCCCCCACTACAAAAAAATCGTCTATGTTGATATGCGCTCGTTTACCATTGAGCGCTAATTGTTGATTCCCTGTCCATTTTGCAGGCTCGGGATTATAGGCATAGGTCACATCATAAGCAGGTGATAGTTTCCAATTCCCTTTATCATCCATGACAAATCCAAAATTCTTTACATGATCATCCCTGTTATAAGCCAATACATTGAAAACCATTCTTATAAAGAGCTGCTCTTTACTCTCACTATCTAATTTAAGCTTATTAACGATATCGAATACATCCTCATAACTATAAGTATGGATCAAAGGGGAAGTATAAGACATATGGTTGATGCCAAATAATGAAGCGAAGTGCATCTTCTTTTTGTTATTCAGCCTGTCAAAGCGCTTCGTCATAAAATGAGCTCTTCCATTTTCTTCCAGCAGGCGGCATTCTGTCATAGCTATGCCAGCATCCTTTGCCATGAGATAATAGGCGTACTCGATTCTTCCGTATCCTTGAGGATCTCTGAGTCCATCGAACGTGCCTGTAATCCCATCAAATTTAATCAACCAGTGTTCGAATCCTTCTGGAACCATCCCTTGACCTGAGCGCACCTCTGATGTCTTTGAGTTAAAAGCTATAACGGCCTTGGCCCTGGCACCGCCTGCAGAGGTGCCCACTCTGAGTATCTCGTTTAAGTTTTCTTCTGAGTCCAAACCTTCTACATTAAGTTCTCCTTTAAGACTTAGAGCTTTATTGGCCAATTCGACTAAATTCTGCAAATCCAACTCCTCAGCAGTCGATCTCATTTTCCTGAGTGCTGGCTTATATTCTAACGCTCCCATAGCTCGGTCGCCCAAATAACAAAGTCGCTCTACCGGGCTAAAATCTGCCATAGATCTCTTTTGAGATACGAGCCATGCATTAATCAAGGTATTGCCATAGGTATCGGGCAAGGAGTCTGCAAATAATCCAGGCAAACCCTGAAACGACTCATGTAAGTTTGTAAATTGATAAATTTGCTTACTCAGTGGCATCTTCAAAGGAGCCAACTGAATATCTCCTTCAGAGAAAGATTTTGTGTATTCAAAAGAACCTAATTGTTTCTCTCGATCCCATGCCAGAACGCCAACCTCTTCACCTTGATATAAAACATGTGCCAAATCAACCGCCATCAGCGTACTCTTTCTCTTTGTTTACCTTTGAGCCTGGCCAAATCGATAGGACTGATGGGCACTTCAGGAACTGCATCAAGAATCGATAAATCCAAGGCCAATAATATTTTAGCCAGCGACTTCGTATGGATAGACTGTCCATTTTCCAGGTTAGATACAGTCAACCGACTTACCCCGGCTCGAGATGCCAGTTCGGCTTGTTTTAAGACCTTATTGATACGCTGTTTCTTGATTGTTTCTCCAAGA
>JBCCWR010000097.1:0-8848 GCA_039193385.1 Verrucomicrobiota bacterium
TAAAACATTAAGCTCGCCAAGCAAGAGAAAAGACTAGACTGGATTCCAAACATATTGCGCAGGATAGCCAATTCAAGGTACAGTAGTACCTACAGCTCTTTCTATTTGATTATAAATTAGCCACTCAACAACAAAAAAGGAATGCGTTAAATGTTTTAGTTTCAAAACCACTAATGCAAATCAGAAGCTTCATCAAATAGGTTTGTGTTCATTGGGTTACTCGCTATTAGGTGATGCCGGAAAAGAATCAATTTTTTTTTCTTAGTTGATATTGGCTACGACCTAATTCCTTGTCGCATATTAAAAAATTAGCAATCACGAATGACATTGTGTTCAATAGTCACAACAGTATCATCTTGCAAGGTCAAAGCATCATTATTGTTATCTTTACTTATCTTCAATGCGGAGCCAACTTTAAATGCATGACAATTTTCTCAACGTTTCACTTTGCATTTGGCGATAATTCTATTAGTCTTGTATCATTTGAGAGGGTATTCCTTTTGTAAGGTACTGTCATGCAAATTTCAACAACAGTTTTCGATGCAAGACCCAAAATCAAAGGTGTTCCAAAATATGGTGCTGGTATGAGTGCGCTATTGGGGGTAAATTGACACCACTTTCAAGACGATTCGTAATGGAATCGTGATGAAATTGCGTCTCTCTTTTTAATGGTGAAATCCCGGGTCGATATCCTACAACTAATACTCACACAAGGTGAAATGGTATCTACTATAATTGTTTGCAATAGAATAGCATGACTTGTGTTTTTCAAAATACAGTTTTTTGTCAAATTCCCTACACACCTACAAATGGCTATTCCACAACTACTACTACGTGTTGAATACCCATGCTTTCCCCTGGTTTGAACAACCAGACCATTCAAGCGACTACTCATTATTTGGTTAATCTGTTAAATTCCCGTTCCTTTAGATTATATCCATGTTGGACTAGCACTATTGTAAATTGAAATTTCACTGATCGGTCATAGATTAAAATTCACCTCTGGCATGCAAAAATCGCTTTGTGAAATCGTTTTTTCTTCAGAATTTTCCAAATCCATGCTTCATGATCCACCGGCCGTATTTGTGATGGTAATGTTGCCTAATGAATTGCGAAGAATTGTGTACCAATGAATGGATACTAATCCGGCACAAAAAACATCGCCATTGATTTCCACCTGTAAATATGGGTAGAAAGTTTTGTAACTGAATTAAGTCTCAATATGTACTTCACGTATCCTAGGGTTTTCACTATGATCTATGCGTAATGTGCTATTTACTCCATATCTTAATATTAATTTTCGTTCCAAGTATTTTTCTCCGTTTGGCGATGGTCCTGAATACCTTTCTTTCGTGTGAAAAGCGTACAATCCGCATACATTTCTTGTATCGCGCATTTCCTGGACCTATATGATCATTGTCGATTTTTCTTTCAAACACAATTTCACCAGTTGCTTCATGAATGTGATGAATGCAGACACGCTCTCACCTTAATTGATTTCATGACTATAACCAATTTCATCTTGGATCAACGCGGGGTCATTGATATTTTCCAAAAAAAAAAATTGGTTATAAAATTGTCCAGGTCCGTAGTATCACAAAAAACACTCTCACCTGCATCAAAAGCATCAATTGTCACTGAACTCTCAAACATTGATAGTACTGCTGTTTCATGGCTTGTTCCGTTAACTGCTAAACTAATTTTTAGGTATTCGTATTTCCACGTATTTCTAGATGATCAAAAAGTTTTAGGAATTTTCCATTTGTAGTCACTTTGCCTTCAATATTAGCATCCTCTGAAATACGAGTTCTGTCTGAACTATCAAAATAAATGCCTCTTATATTTTGAAATTTTGTCCAGGTACGAACAATGCATCTATATCAAGATCAGTAGCCACATCTAGTGTGCCAGTACCAACTTCACTTTCAAAGTTTGTCTCAATCTGTATTCATGTGAAAAAAAGTCCACTCCACCGTAAAGGAAGATATCGCCGGCATTGTAATAGTGTACCACAACAACTCAATTCTAACATACAATTTGATGGCAAATTCAGGCGCTCGCTAAAAAGCCAAAAGCAAAATGTGTGGTCACGTAAACAATAAAACTGGCTTTGGTTTCTTTTAGCTCAGAAAAAAAAATAAGAAGCTCTGTATCATCACTGAGACGGTCTAAGCGACACCTGAAATCCTGAGCCTTCAAACGAAATGCTCTGTTACGTTCGTTTAAGTATTTTTGGCATGAACTCTAAATTCATGGACTGTAAGAATTTATTGATGACTTAGTGTCATACAAGTTTATTTTTCTTTAAGTATTACTTAGTCCATCATTATTTGATTTTCATACCACAGATTAGCAGAGTTAGTACACAATTTTTTACCTGCATGAGCTAAGCTATCGTTGTTTTGATTTTGGAACTGGGCGAAGCCTTGATCACGTAGAAGTGTTCAACTAGGACAGGCTGATAAATTTAATAAATTTGGTCTCTAAAATAGTGGCATTATACCTACTTATTGAATTTATTTGTGACGTGTTTAAATTTCTACAGAACCGCCACTTTCGATCATCAGCCTGGTTTGAGGTAGTTTAATGCTGACTCGCTTCAGTCTTTACATATTTTGATGGTTCCCACCGTATCTATCTACGTCACATCTAAGTTAAAGCTTCTAAATAAAATTAGCCATTCACCTTTTGATCGATGGCTCTTGGCCCTTCTGACCATAACCAAAATAAGTTTATCTAGCTGTGAAGACAGTTTTGTTTTCAATGCGGCGGAGTGGCAGTAGATTATGGTAAGAAAAAAGTAAATTTTTGAAATCTGTCGCCTGACCAACATGAGAAAGGTAGCGGCCTTGATAATTTAAGTACTTAATGAAGTTAATACCGAGTTTGTTTTAGAGTCATAATTATTTTCGTAAAAATCAAAATGAGAAATTATTTACAAATGAGTTGCATAGCTACAATTTACCGAAAGATAGCGCAAAAAGGTTTTTGTTAGAAAACAAATACTGGATAAGGATGAGGGTGTAGAAAAGCTACATGAATGGTAATGAACTAGAATACTTCTATATCCTTGCAAATTTATATATTATCTTAATGGCATTCAAACAAAATATTTTATAAAAGACTTGAGACATTTTTTGACATTATATCGCTATGATTTAGTGCTTAAAAAGTTATCAATCAGCAAAACGAGCAAGTATTTATCGTATTGTCAGCCACTTGCCAGAATATTTAAAAAAGATTCGGTTTTCCATCGGAGAAATTGGGTCTTTTGTTGTATATTATTCTTAGTGTTCTTATAATGTGGATCATTGCTTAACATATCTGTCGTCATCAGTTCTGTTTTGGTGTTATATTAATAGCAGTTAACCATGTCGTTTGTGTTCATGTTGAAGTGATTAAGATTACAATAAACCAAATGAAACATGAAATAAGCGTATTCGAGAAGATGAGGAATAACCGAGGAACAAGAACAAGATCCTATTTTCCCGCTAGGCATTTATCTAGAAAGAGTCGCCTCAAATTACACACACACTGCTTATGGGATCTTCTTTCTAGTATCGTGGCGGAGGGCGTTGCGGAAACTTCGATTCGAGGTCATGCTTAATTTCTTTAGGGGAATACTCGTAGGCGCATAGGTAGGCAACAAGGAGGCCGAAAACAGGATCCCAACCCTGTGCAGTCTTTACGATGGGCTTCTTCTTCCACCAGCCGCCGACGAGATCAAGAAGGAATACTGGGGTTTCCTGGTGCAGGTCGCCGTCCTCAGGGGCCAGGTCACCTGGAACCCACCACGATGCGATTTCCTGACCACTTCCAATGTGCACAAGGTTGAAGCAGAGTTCGTCAACAAATTTCTTGCTCTTATGTTGCCATTCCTTGGTGCCGTCTTTGTGCTCAGTCTTGTAATATTTAGCGATTGCCGTCCCTCGCGCAAAAACGTTCAGTTGGTAAGCGCCAAGATGCTTTCCACGCAGTCGGGGCTCCACGGTGGCCGAAGTCTGCATACTCCACTTGTTGACACGTCTACGGGAGCTGTCCCCCCAACCGGCTATATTGAAGTAGATATCGTCGTCGTTTTCCTCCATGCGCATTCCTAGGAGGCCGCCAAAGTTCGGGACGTAGACAATCACGTTGGATCTGTAGGGCTTCTCCATCTGCATGAAACTAGGCTTATTATTGAATTTAGCCTTCCATAGCACCTGCCCTTTCTGCGGCTTCTCAGGATTCCCCCCGCGCACAAAGTTCTCGATCTTTACCACGCAGTCCCCTCCCCAAAAAGACCCCTTTCGCTTGATGAACATCCATTTTCTCTCCGGATGGTGCGTCTCCTCACCTTGGTAGGCGATGTAACCTTTGGATAGGATCCCACACGACTGAATCGCAAAAGTCGCCCCATCTGTCGGACCAGGGTCCGGGATGATGTCTTGTGGAGCCGCCGGCGCCGACGGTCCAGCGCCCATTTGACAACACTCCTTTGGTTTCTAGAATTCTCGAAATCAGGCAAACTGGAAAGATGGCTCCTAGATGCGCTTGAGCAAAGTTCTGAGAATACTCTTCAAGTCAGACCTCTGAAATAGGTCCGTTGAATAAACTTGGAGTTACCCTTGTTCTTTCTAGTATTCTTAATCCTAGCCCCAGTTCTTGTCCTTCTCGCGCGTAAAATAACTTCGAGGCGACAGGAATAGTAATTCATCAGCTCCGGCGCACAGACTCAGTAACGTAGACATCACGAACCAAGGGACGCAAGGCTTATGAAGTCAACCACAAAAGCGAGGCTTCAGAAGCATGGCTTGGCACGACAATGGACCATCGATGCGGACCGTGAGGCAGCGTGATCAACACCCTGGTGGCAGTCCATCGTCATAGTTCCGCCCTTACTGTCAACGAGCATTACTCGTTGAGCCAGCTCTGTTGCCTCCAGCGCGGTATTGGCATAGTGCATTCCCAGGAATGTCAGGCCAGAGTGGTTTGATCCTTGAGAGTCAGCGTGATAGTCGCAAAAACACTTCCAGTCGCAGCTCCTATCACATGAATAGCCAACAATGACCTTAGAATAAAAACACCTTCGAGGCTACTGCAACGGTTCAAGCCACATGTCCAATGAAACGTTCCTGATTTCTCATTGATGTACCCACACACTAAATCGCGATGGTCCCAATTCGTGCGCACTCCATGGACCAAGCCTTTTCTGCAGGTCTTAAGTTTTCGGCTTGTCTTTGTCTACAACTGCCAACAATGATAGTCGCATTGGCACGGGGCTTGTATGGAAGCACTGTGATATTGGAGCCAAGGCTGTTACACACGCTGGGAAGGCCATTGAAGCGGGTCGAAGACAGGTAATAGCTGGTGGGCACCTGCTAGCCCAGTATGGCGACGTGGTGCTGGCCGCTTTTCTCACGGAGGACACTGAGAAAGGGGCGGCTCAGTGTGGCACAAGTTAGACCCCGAAATCCCACGCAAGTCACCACAGCGCTTGTGGAAACTGGCGGGAGAGTGCACCAAAAGTTATAAATTGCAAATACTGTTGAGTTGCAGAACTTTCATGGCACATCTTGCAACACGAATTTGAGCACACAGTCGTGACTTGCAAGTATATCTAGGCTTCTATGGCACAACTTTTAAGAGGAGTCAAAGAACACAGTCGTGAGACGCGAGTACCCGAACTTGCAGAAGCTCCATGGTACAAGTTTTCACTAAAACTTAAGCGGCAAGTCTATGTTGGACGCACTGCTTATCGTGGATGAACTGAAAGTAAGCTGGCCGGGGAGTGCGATGTCAGGCTATAGAACATTCAGTGGCAATTCGTGTGTAGAAGCACAATTAGCGTAAGGGGTATTCCCATCGTCAAGAAACTCGCTTTCCCTGTCAGATGGAACTACTTTTCCCTGCACTTTTCCTCATTTTTTTCGTGGTGGGCAGCTCATTTTGCTTATATAGCGGAACGCATTGATGTTACTAAATATATACTAGGTGCCATTATGCTTCTCTTCCCAATTTCGCATCTGTACTACCCTTTCAGTGGTGTGTTATGTGGAGAGTACTCATCTGCTCATGTAGGCGAGTGATATACATATCAAGGGTTTGGAAAATTAGAGATAGATTCTCACGCATGCAATATCCGGAACACCCCGAAGAACGATGCGACCCAGGCCGCGCTTATTTTCGCTTCAAAAAGTGTGGTTCGAAGGAAAAAGTAATAGCATTAACCATTCGTGCACCCAAAGGTTCTGGCGGCGGCCTGAATGTGTCATATCGGTAGGGTAAGGCAAAAGTGTCGCACAGTTGGCCAGCATGGCCACACAGCCTTTCGACTCGGTCCCTTGGCGCGTGGCGCTTGATTCGCTGGATCTGATGCGGCGAGACTTGGAGCAAGAGCGTGGAGTGAGCGATTTGACACAGGCCGTGTCGTGCATTTCTGGAACGCGACTGCCCTTGTTGATTATTGTAGTAGAGTCGGTTGTGCAGAAAAACATGGACGTGGACGGAATCGCCAGCGTGGTCGACCGCACCGGCCGCATGACGGCGCACCTGCACAAGACTCTCATGGGTCCAGACTTCGAGGTGGGATGAAGTACTTGCTGTTCGCAGAATGACACCTGCCCAGGTGCGGAGCGGGTCAGTGCTCGTGCTCAAAGACGTCGTCGTCATGGCGACTGCGAGCAGTCGAGCGTTAAATGTGAGCTCGAACCGTCATGCAACAAGACCAGTTGGCACAGGTTCACGTTGACACGGTTGTAGTTGCGCTCCCTCCAGACACACCGCTACCTTCACGTTTGCGCACCCAGCAGCTAGCCGTCCGCGAAGAAGACGAAGCACGTCAAGTCTTGCTTGAAGACGAGCAACAACAGGGGCAAGTTGAAGAAATTGTTCCAATAGAGGGATCTCGGCATCGAGAGTGTCTGGAGGAAGAAAAAGCGGAGATTCAGGCTACGAGCTTCCATGAGACAGAGACTGGCATATGGCATGACAAGCAACGAACGCCCCTGCCTCGAGCTTGGATTGAGCGATGGTGTGAAACGGCGTGTGGCATGGACGTCCCGGATGATTGGGAGGAGCGGGTTAAACGGATGGCGTGGCAGACTCATGAGGAGATTGAGACAGTACGTGCTCGGTGCCGGGCAAAGCTCACACAAAACCCGGGCTCAGAGGCAGACGAAATTATGCTCGAAGCTTGCGATAACGCACTGGCGCTCCTCGCGAGGCGCGGTGAACCCATCCTGCCGCAACCTGGTCGCTCGTGCTTTTGTGGTTGTGTCAACTTTCACGGAGATATGTGCCTGGACTGTGGCAGGGACGTCAAGCCGATTGACCGCACCGTACAACATGGCGACTCTCAAACTGAGCAGCTACAGTGCCTGCTGGCTCCAACGGTGGTTGCCACGTCTGCTCAAAGTGAGCAGCGTGAGGGGCTGCCAGTCCCAATGGCGGTCGCCACCTCTGCTCAAAAAAGTGATCCGCGAGAGGGGCCGCTAGCCCCAACGACGGTCGCTGCCTCAGTTCAAAATGAGCAGCAGGGGCAGCTGCCCGCACAAGGGGCCCCCGCCCAAAGTCGAATTGGAAAGCCAGAGCCGTCGCCTGCACCGGCGGCCTCCAACGAATCTCGACATGAGGACGAGCCTCCTGAAAAGCTTCCACCTCTCGACGAACTTCTCCTTGGCAGACCATTATGCAGTGACGAATTTTTAGAACACGTGCGCAGTGTGCTTGTGCCGCGGCTCGAGGCTATGGGTATTCCGGTGGCGCCTCCTTCATCAGCCGAGGTCGATGAACTTGCCATCGTCAACGAAGTTCTTGATCGCTTTGACGCGGAGATGGAAAGCGAGTGGCCGCCTTTTGACCTGAGCAATCCGGTTTACTTCGAGAGCGAGGAGGAAAATAAGGCTTTCGCCGAAGATTTGTTGGCTCATATGAGGCAAATGCTCGACCCAGATGACAAACTCGCTGGCTTAGTTGCCCATTTGCTGCCTTCTAGCACAAAACCTAAACCAACTTGACAATCCGTACGTATTTGCGCGCCACGAGAATTGCGGAGTAGTCGCCTATACCGTATAGCTCGCGCCGTGTATATTCAAGTGAAACAACAATCGGAAATCACGCGTAAAAAGAAGCGCACTCTGACAGAGAAGGCTTCAACGTTGGGAGTGCCATTCAGGGATAAATATTGCTCTCCCCGGGCTTGCAGAGCGCGGTACAGCAGTACAAACGTATCTTATCAATTACGGTGAGCCCACTCAGATGGGTTTAATGTCCCCGTTTGCGACACCTTGGGCGCTATTGGCAGTAGGAAGCCAGTTGCCTAGACGTTTGCATCTTGCTACAAACGGCGCGACATCAATACCGCCATGGAACTTGGATTACGGTCATACCCACGTACCGATGGTCATTCAGATCAAAGATACGAGTCGTGCGCTGTAATCTTGCTCTGGTGGGCACACTATTATCCGCCCTTCTCGTCTCACGCGCGACCACCAAACATCAGACATTCTCCAATCGACTCAAATTCACATGTACTCAATCTTCTCTTCACCATGCTTGCGTACAGTATCTGGCCGATATTGAAAGTAGCGGTACCGCTGACGTCCCTCATCTACTCGAAAACTAGACAGGTTATCGTATGAGTTCATTTTGCGCATACTCAGCCGCCGGCGTGCTGCGAACAGTGTTAAGTAAACCAGCGTCGCAGGCTGCCTCGGCGAAGCTGTCGCTTCAGCGGCGCTTACCTCCGGTCTCAGGCACCCTATTTGAAAGGCTACCATGCTGCAGGTCATGATGTACTGACATTGCTGTAGCGTTGGCGTCACACGATGGTCTTGTTCTTTCATTTTATGCCGCTTTTGAATTTATA
>JBCCWR010000098.1:0-8791 GCA_039193385.1 Verrucomicrobiota bacterium
AGACGGAAAGTCAGCCCTGGTGGGAGGTGGACCTGGGACAAGAGGCAGATATCAGTCAGGTAAATATTTACAACCGTACAAGTTGTTGCTCGGAAAGGCTAAGAGACTTTTATATCCTGGTCTCCTCACAGCCCTTCGGAGCTTCTTCTCTGAGTGATCTGATTAATTCTCCTGAAGTACAATCCACCTTTATATCTGGTCAGATTGGAACCTTGGGAAATATTCCTTTCGAAGTGACTGGGCGATATGTTAGACTTCAGTTGTCAAGTACAAATGCAGTCCTACATATGGCAGAAGTAGAAGTAATGGGCTGTCCTGCCGATCCCAGCGCTAACCCGTGTTTGGGGACTCCTCCGGTAAGTATTGATCCAGCTGGACCTTTTACGGTGGATGCAGGGATACAGTCCATGGTTGCCAACTTTGTATGATTTCGCCTTTATTATTCTTTATTTCCTGAAACTCAAAAGAAGTAAATGTTCGAGCAAATTCCTCTTTGGGTGGGCGTTTAAAGATAATAACGCCTTGAACAATGAATAGCACAAGCAGGTGAACTGCTATGCTGGAGACAAGCACATAGCAAAATGTTTTATCTTTCAATTTTTAGGGTTCCCACTTTCTGGATGATCAATCATTTTCCAGAAGTTTGGATTCTTCTGAAGTTCTTCATCCTCCGCCAGTTGTACATTCGACCGAAAAAGGAAATCTTTCAGTGTGTTTTTATGAATAACGCGTTGGATGTAGAGTCCCTCATCACGTTGTTCAAAGTAAATACGGTATTCACGTGTACGGTAACGGAAAAGTGTGCGAGCTTCGCTTTTCATAACACCAAATTTATCAGAGTTTTTTTCAACAAAATTGGGTTGAATAACATTAAATTCTGCAAGGATTTCGAGCTGTAGATCCTTAGGCAGTGCAGAGATTTCTGCAGAGCTTACTGGAGAAAAGATGATCTGAATATTCTCTGATTCATTCATAGTATTTTTCTATCTCTAGTAATATTTCAATTTATATCATGTGCTTATCAAATGTACACCTCGGATTTTAAATAAATTCTATCTTAATAACGATTTGGATCTATTATTAACTATGTCGTATTACTTGAATAATGATTCAGAAATTGCCTAGCTTTAGTTGATTAAATCAGATTATGCAGTATTTAAATAAGTTGAATGAAGATAGCAGTCATTTCAGATACACATGACAAATTGCCTGAGCATTGTCTTGATTTGCTCAAAAAAAGTCATGTTGATGAGATCTGGCATCTAGGCGATGTAACCAAACAGAACATAGTCGATGACTTAATGACCTTAGAAAAACCTCTGAAAGGCGTTCGCGGTAACTGTGATTGGGATTCGAGCTGGCCTATGACACTTTCTGAACAAGTAGATGGCCTTAGATTTATGCTTGTCCATATTCCTCCAGCCAATTGTCCATCGCACTTCGACGCTCTTTTGCACGGGCATACACATGTGCCAAGAGATGAAATTATCAATGATGTTCGATTTCTTAATCCAGGCACAGTCGGGAAACCAAACAAAGGGGCTCCTCCGAGTTTGGCTATTTTAGAAACCAAGAATGGCTCTTTTACCTGGGATCTGTTACTTCTGTAACTTCGATGCCAAGCAAACGTTCTAAAATCAAAAAATCAGAAGATGAAATTATCGGTGAATGGGTAAAGCAATGGAGTTCAGATTCACCAAAGATAATCGGTGATGATTGCGCTGTTCTTGCTTCCCCACCTCATGCTTGTGTACCTCTGCTTAAAACGGACGCTGTTATACAAGGGTTACATTTTAGCGCGAATGATTCTTTAAAATGGGTTGGGCACAAAGCATTAGCTCGAGTTTTGAGCGACTTTGCCGCAATGGGGGGGATACCTGGTGCAGTGGTTGTAGCAGTAGGTATACCGGAAAATGTAAATCATAGTCTAATTTCAAGAGCTTATAAAGGCATGTCAGAATTGGCCGAGCGTTTTCAATGTAAACTTGTGGGAGGAGAGACAACGCGTAGCAAAGTTCTGCAATTTACCGTTTCAGGAATAGGTTGGGTTAAAAAAGGTAAACAAGTTATGCGTTCTGGAGCTTGCGCAGGCGATGCAATTTTTGTTACTGGCAAGCTCGGCGGAAACTATATAAACGGAAGCAAGCGTCATCTAAAATTTGAACCACGCATAGTGGAAGGTGCCTGGCTAGCAGAGCATGGTTATGCCAGCGCTATGATAGATTTGAGTGATGGTCTCGGTAAAGATTTACCACGCATTTCGACTGCTTCGAATGTTTCCTTTAAATTATTTTTAGAACAGATTCCTCTGAAGCGAGGTATTACTACAGGTGATGCTGTGAATGAGGGTGAAGATTATGAGTTGCTTTTTACTGTTCCGAATCAACGAAAAGCTGCGCTTTTAAAGAATTGGAAATTTGATCTTCCATTGACAGAGATTGGCCAAATTTTAGATCAAGATTTTGCAGTCGAAGTGGGTGATCTGATATTGAAAGGGTTTGATCATTTTAGTAAATGAAGACAGATGAATTTATCTCTAAGAGCATTGAAGATTCGCATCATAGCGCCGCACGACTTGCTACTGATTTACAGGTTGGCTCGGTCATTCAACTGAATGGTGATCTTGGTTCAGGTAAGACCGAATGGGTAAAAGGATTGGTTGCAGCATTGGGTTCTGACGAAGAAGTGACCAGCCCGAGTTTTGCTTTGCTCAATGAATACCGTGAGGGACGTTTGCCCGTTTACCACTGGGATTTATATCGCCTTGAAGTTTCTGTAGACTGGTCGGTTCTTGATTTGCCTGATCAGCTTCCAAGTCGCGATGGCGTTACTGTGGTCGAATGGCCTACGCGTTATACCTCTCATTGGCCTGAATCAACCTTGGTGATCGATATCGAAATCATATCGGAAAATACACGTAAATTTAAGATGCAAATGCTTACCTAAACAGCACGGATACAGATTCACCATAGTGAACGCGTTTGATAGCTTCACCAATAAGTTCAGCAATACTGAGGACTGTGACGGGGACGCCTTCAACCTGTGGTATTGGAGTTGAGTCGGTCGTGATGAGCTCACAAATTTCAGATTTCTTAAGACGATCATGGGCCAAATCATTAAAGATAGCGTGAGAGACTCCAGCATAGATGTCTTTTACCCCCGCTTCACGCAGAATCTTTGCCGCAGCAGTAAGAGTTCCCGCAGTCTCTGTCATATCATCAACGATCAACACATTGTGATCTTTAACGTCACCGACTACGTAAAGAGATTTAATTTCTGTGGCACTGACACGGCGTTTGGCAATGATGGCTAGTTCAGTTCCCAGTGCCTGTGAGTAAGCTTGTGCCATTTTCATTCCGCCTACGTCTGGTGAGACAATGATAAGATTTTTCACTTTTTTAGTCTTTAAATATTCATAAAAAACTGGTGCGGCATAAAGATGGTCGACTGGAATATCGAAAAAGCCCTGTATTTGTTGAGCATGTAAATCCATAGTCAAAACGCGATGTGCGCCGGCAGATGTGAGCAGATTTGCCACCAGTTTAGCGGTAATAGGTACACGAGGTTTGTCTTTGCGGTCCTGTCTGGCATAGCCATAAAATGGCATAACAGCTGTGATACGATGTGCACTGGCTCTTCGTGCCGCATCAATCATAATAAAAAGTTCCATAAGGTGATGATTGGTCGGAGGGCAGGTAGGTTGGATAATGAAAATGTCATTTCCACGGATGTTTTCTTTGTATTGAACAAAACTTTCACCGTCTGGGAATGCTGATACATCTGCCTGACCTAGAGGAATTCCAATGTATGAGGCGATTTTTTTGGCTAGTTCCTTGTTCGCTGAGCCGCTGAAGACCTGGAGTTCTTTACCGAATGTATTGACCACGCGGCATAATGTTTTAACCAAGCTGCAGTCGCAAGGGAAAAGTCATAAAATTGTAAAAAAGCAGAGATTTTTTGCTCCCACTAGGCCAGAAGAGTGTGAATGGAACCTTCGTCACATAGAACTATTTGTTGTACGAATGATATTAAGGTTGTCAATTAAGTCGTTTGGCAGTGGAATGTCACGCGAATATGAGTGCTACATCTGATATTGGATTAGTGGGATTAGCGGTTATGGGTCAAAATTTGGCTCTAAACATTGCTGATCATGGTTTTAAGATCTCCGTTTATAATCGCACAGCTGCGAAGACAGAAGAGTTTGTAAAGAATAATCCTGATACGCCAGGAGGCCTTGAAGGCTGCTCTACACTGGAAGAGTTTGTTGCTTCGTTGAAGCGACCTCGTAAGATCATTATTCTTGTAAAAGCAGGCGGCCCAACGGACGCTGTCATAGAAAGCTTGCTACCTTTACTGGAGCCAGAAGATATTATTATTGATGGTGGAAATGCACTGTGGACAGATACGATTCGCCGTGAAAAAGACCTCAAGGAAAAAGGGTTTCGCTTCATTGGTTCTGGAGTATCTGGTGGCGAGGAAGGCGCACGTTTTGGTCCTTCATTAATGCCTGGTGGTGCTGAGTCTTCCTGGAAAGAACTGGAGCCCATTTGGCAAGCAATAGCTGCAAAAGTAGATGCAGAAACAGGTAAGCCTTTAGAAGGCGCTAAGCCAGGCAAGCCCGTAGAGGGTGGAGTCCCTTGTACATGCTATGTTGGGCCTAATGGTGCGGGTCACTATGTGAAGATGGTTCACAATGGCATTGAGTACGGCGATATGCAGCTCATATGTGAAGCTTACAATATATTACGCCACGCCGCAGGGCTAAGTGTTATAGAAATTGAAGCTATTTTCAAACACTGGAATGCGGGCGACTTGGACTCATTTCTTGTAGAAATCACAGGAAATATTCTCAGTTTTAGTGATCCTTTAACAGGTCAACCTATGGTTGACGTTATTATGGACCGCGCAGGGCAAAAAGGAACGGGTAAATGGACTATCATGTCTGCATTAGAAGAGGGTATTCCTTGTTCTACCATGTCAGAGGCGGTATTTGCGCGTTGTATATCTGCTATTAAAGAGGAACGTGTTATTGCTTCAAATACGCTTGCCGGGCCTAAAAATGTTTTGATAGACCTAAGTATGGGCAAAGAAAAGTTTATCGAAGCCGTTCGTGATTCGCTCTATGCCTCAAAGATTTGCTCTTATGCGCAGGGTTTTGCACTTATGAGTGCAAAGTCGAAAGAAGAAAACTGGAATCTAAATTTTGGTGATATTTCCATGATTTGGCGGGGTGGTTGTATTATTCGTGCCCGCTTCCTGCAGCGAATTAAAGATGCTTTTGATCGTGACCCTAAACTTCCAAACCTTCTTCTAGATCCTTATTTCAAGGAAGTTATTGAAAGTACCCAGGCAAATTGGAGAATGATTGTATCCCAGTCTGCGCTAACTGGCATCCCAATTCCTGCTTTTGGGGCCTCATTAGCTTATTTTGACAGCTACCGGAGTGAGAGATTGCCTGCTAACTTATTACAGGCTCAACGTGATTATTTTGGCTCTCATACCTACGAGCGTGTAGACCAGCCCAAAGGAAAGTTTTTTCATCTCGACTGGGTCGGAGACAAAAAGCAATACGACGCTTAAAAGATGTATTTAACAAAGCAGTAGCAGATCAAGGTAATGTTACTGCTTTATTTCCCAACTTAATCGGTATTCTTTGGTTAAAGCCATGAAATCTAGATCTGACAGAGTACGAAAGTAAATCAGGGCTTCATTGAAATCTGGGTTATAATCCCATAGCAAGGGGTTTATTTGACTGGTGCATGCAGCACAAGCCCATATGATACGAGTCGATTCTTCAACAGCTTGGCAACTTTCTCTGAGACCCCGAATAATCATCGTGTCCGTATTATTTTCTGTAGGTAAAAGTTGACTAGGTGGTGGAACAGCTTCAATTAATTCTTTAACACGTGTAAGACAAGATTGAGTGATAGAGCAGTCCTGATATTCTTTGGCATGTTTCTCAAAGCGGGCTAGGGCAGGGATATCGCACAATTCCATAAATAAATATTTTCGTTAACAGTATGTATTTTGCATAATTGTAACCAAAATGCAAACCGTTGCTTATGCCTGAGCTAGCAGAAGTAGAGTTCTATAAAAAACGCTGGGATGTCGGTATAAATGACACAGTCGATAGTGTTTTCGTGCATAAGAATGCTCAAGTTTTTCGACGCTGTCAGGCAGCAAAAGTTGCTAAAATTCTTAAAGCAAGAAAGCTGATAGCATCTCAATGTCATGGTAAGCAAATGCTTTTTTCCTTTTCCGGCGGAGTATGGTTGGCCATTCATCTTGGAATGACAGGCAAGTTATTCTGTGTTGATAAAGAGTTCTCATATAGTCAGGGAAGGCATGATCATCTTGTTTTAAAGCAGAAGAAACGCTTTCTAATTTTTCAGGACCCTCGTTGTTTTGGCGCAGTTAAAGTAGGTGATGATGGGAGTATACCTAAATGGTGGCATAATCTACCCTCTGAAATTCTAAGTGATGCATTTAAAAAGCCGATGCTGCATAAGTGGGCAGTGCGTCATGGGAGATTAGCGGTCAAAGCGTTATGGCTTAAGCAGGATTATTTTCCAGGTATCGGAAATTGGATGGCAGATGAAATTCTCTGGAGAGCTAAAATACATCCTGCTAGGAAAGCAGCATCCCTGACTGTTGAAGAACTTGATCTATTATGGCGAGTGACAAGAGAAGTCAGCAGAGATGCCTTGCGCGTTATTGGAAAAGATTGGAGTGATCCACCTGAACACTGGCTTTTTCAACACCGTTGGCGTGATGGAGGGCGTTGTCCGATTGATAATACAGCGCTTATTAGAATAGAAGTGGGGGGGAGAACGAGTTGTTATTGTCCAACGTGTCAGCCTGAACACAACCAGCTTGAACTTATTTAAACCACTCCATAGGCCAGCATAGCGTCTGCCACTTTGATAAATCCAGCGATGTTTGAGCCTTTGACATAATCAATGGATCCATCTTTCTGCTGGCCATGTTGAGCACATTTTTTGTGAATCCCGTGCATGATTTCCTGAAGCTTTGCATCTACTTCGCCCTGAGACCAGCTGATACGTAAAGCGTTTTGACTTTGCTCCAATCCGGATACTGCAACACCACCAGCATTAGCTGCTTTGCCTGGTCCGTAAAGAATGCCAGCATGGTGTAGGATACGTGCGCCCTGATGAGTTGTCGGCATATTTGCGCCCTCAGCTACAGCAAGGACATTATTCTTCACGAGTTCTTCAGCATCTTTTTCATCAAGCTCATTTTGAGTTGCGCAAGGGAAGGCTAGATCACATGGAATAACCCAGGGACGTTTATTAGGATGAAATTCGCAGCCGAAATTTTCAGCATATTCGCTGATACGTCCGCGTTTGACTTCCTTGAGTTCCTTGAGCCATTCAAGTTTTTCATAGTTAATACCGTCTGAGTCATAAATAAAACCACTGGAGTCTGAAGCTGCTACAACATTGGCTCCAAGGCTATTTAGTTTTTGAATACAATAAAGTGCGACATTACCAGAACCCGATACCACGCATCTTTTACCCTTAACGGTATCATTGATGTGATTAAGCATATTTTCTGTGAAATAAACGGCTCCGTATCCAGTTGCTTCTTTACGGACAAGACTGCCCCCAAAAGATAGGCCCTTTCCAGTAATGGTTCCCGTAAATCTGTTCCTTAATCTTTTGTAATAACCGAAAAGATAGCTGATCTCGCGTGCGCCTACACCGATATCTCCTGCTGGCACATCCGTATCCTCACCAATATGTCTATGCAGTTCGACCATCAATGATTGGCAAAATCGCATGACTTCATGGTCAGATTTTCCTTTAGGATCAAAATTTGCACCACCTTTGGCACCTCCCATTGGTAGATCAGTCAGGCTATTCTTGAAGACTTGTTCAAAACCAAGGAACTTTAATACGCTAAGAGTAACAGAAGGATGAAACCGCATTCCCCCTTTGTAAGGGCCGATAGAATTATTAAACTGAACACGCCAGGCACGGTTTGTATGAATGTGGCCGTTATCATCTTCCCAACAGACACGGAAGGTAATGATGCGGTCAGGCTCTGTCATTCGCTCAAGAATACAAGCATCTTTATACTTAGGATTTTCTAGAATAAATGGAGTGAGTGTATCAGCAACTTCTTTAACAGCTTGATGAAATTCATTTTCTCCTGGATTTCTCTCAATGACTTTAGTCATGAATGATTCGATTTCATGATCAATTAGGCTTTTGCTCATAAGATAATTATTTAATTGGATAATCTGGTTGTAAATAAAATGTTAGAATTAGAAAATATACAATAAATTGCATGATTTATCTATGTAAAAATAGAATCTTTTATTTTGTTGTGATGGAGGCAGTGTAATCTTCATGGATGTAGTGGAGGAGAAAAAACGTATACGTAATGAAGTACGCGAAAAGCTAAAATCTATACGTGCGAAAGATTGTGAGGAAAATTCTTCCGTCATTATCAAAATCATAACCCAGATGGAAGAATGGAAAACCGCTTCAAAGGTGATGTTGTTCTTTCCCCTGCATAACGAACCACAGATTATAAGGCTTATGGAGATAGCATTAGCTGAAGAGAAATGTGTTATTTTACCTAAAGTCGTTCAAGATGATTTAGAAATTTATGATGTGAATGGTTTATCTGACTTAATTAAAGGATCGTATGGAATTATGGAGCCTATGCCAGAGAAATGCGTAAAAGCTGATTTTAGAGAGTTGGATTATATTCTAGTTCCGGGAATGGCTTTTGATCGTAGAGGTAATCGCTTAGGTCGTGGTGG
>JBCCWR010000099.1:0-8764 GCA_039193385.1 Verrucomicrobiota bacterium
ATTCCATATCTATAGATAAACCGTCTTTCTCCTTATAATCATCAACTAATTCATTTCTCTTTTTAAGTGTCTCAAGGAATACTTGCTGGTGCACTTTTCTTTCAGAGTCCATAGTATATTTGTTATGTAACCCATCCGTATAGTCATCGCCCCACTTTTCTTCGCTTAAATCTTCCAGAGCCTGTTCTGTAATTTCAATGACTTTGTCTAGCGTTGCCAAAGTTACCTCGGTGTGTTCATCAGCTATAGACTTGAAGTCTATCTCTTTGCTCGTTTTTCTGGATATAGTTTCAATATTATTTACAACATGTCCCACACGAATGAGTAGAGCCAATGTATGATCACGATAGGTATGTAATTTAACCTCTCTCTCTGCTCCCTCTTCATTCATCCGGCAACGGTTTTCATCCCCTTCTTTAAAAATGTCTTCACATGTAGCCACACACTTGTCTAGCTCTTTAACTAATTTATCAAGCTCCGAGGATACATTACCACTAATACTCAAAGTAGCAGTAGATATCATACAGGTATTAGATGCTAATGTTTCCAATCCACAGCCATCTTGAACGCGGACTGCCTGAACTTGTGCATTCAGTGCGATTAAATGAATCTCCGCTGATAATTCACGAATTTTTTGATTAAGATTGGAAGCCATGCCTCCGAGAGGTCTTAGCTTTTCAGTAGTCTCAGCAATGAGTTGAACAAATTTCTGAATAAGATCTCGTACATCCCTGTAGGCATCCAATAACACCTGCACCATACCATCAACTCCGGCACTGACGCGGCCAAACTCTGTGAGTTGCAGGCATTCTTGGTCTGCTTCCTGTGTCCTTTCACAGATATCTTCCATACCAGACATGATTTTATTTTGAGATTGAATAAGATCATTAATCAAAACCTCTAGTTGCTTTCGTTGAAGCGCAGCAGTTTGATAAATACTTCTTAATATCTCAACAGCTTGTTGAGTTTCCCCAATTCGAATCAATTCCTCATATTTACCTTCGAGATCATTTAATGCTTCTATAACGTGCTCGCCTTTCTGAGCTATAATGTCATGAAATTGAAGTCCTATAACAACTTCACCTACAGCCTGCACCACAGCTTGACTAAACTTTGTCATTCTTACATCACTCTCTTGATTAATCTTTAAATCTTCAGTTAGACCAACAAGTGAGTCTTCAATTTGTTTTTTTCGCTGATCAGCTATTATATGCTGGCTTTGCATTTGGCTGGTAAATTTATGTGATACAGCGTTGAGTGTGTTTTGTGTGCCTTCAAGTTCTCTGAATTTACTACTAAATATTTCCGCAACCTCTACATGTAATTTTTCAATATCCTTAGTTAAACCAAGAAATACTTCCTGAACATCTTGACTTAAAGTAGCTGACTCAATTTTAAACATAGTCTGCAAATATTTTAAAGGGCGCATGGTACGATCCAGACTCTCTTCTGAACGTAACATACTCTGAATGCCGCCTATGTGTTGCTGAAAATTACGAATGAGTTCTTTATCCTGAGACTTTGCTCTTTCGAGAAATTTTAGAGGCTCATGCAAGTTATCAATAGCTTCTTGAAATCCTGTTTGATCATCATCTCGACCAATGGCCATTTCAAGCAGACTCTCGCTATGACGGACCAGGCTCAGACTATCTTCATGGACAATTTGCAGTTGATCTCCAATGTATTGGACTTTTTCTTCGACTAGTTGAGGCAGTTGATTCAACTGGGTCCGTTCTTCTTCTAAAGTTCCCAGTAGCGGGCCAAGTTTTTCCTTAGCGTCTAAAATCTTATCAGATTTCCTCTGTTTTTTTGTAGAAGATGAGTCTTTTCTATTCATTAAACTCATCGCTACCTTTTTGGATTTTTCTAAAAAAGAAGGACCCCAAGCTTTAATAAAGCCATTGGAAGCTAAAGCAGATTTACCGTTCTTACCGTGATCACTTTCAGACATGTATTTTAATCCAATGATTGTATATAAAAGATCTTCACCAACGGGCATCTGATGGCTCGTTTTAATGTATCGGATGCTGAAATTCAGGCTTAAGTTTTTTCCTAAGTAGGAATCGAGAAGATATTACAAATCATGGACTTACATATCATATGTATTAGCAGAAGTCATACAGCTTGGCCTCTAACGCTGTCGATTTTTCTTGTCGCCGGATGAAAACCCTTAAACTCATGGCATGCCATCGCCCAAGATACTGGTGATCAACTGCGGAAGCTCATCGATCAAATTTGCTCTTATTGATTGCGAGGAAAAACAACCACTTGCTTCTGGACTCGCTGAGTGCCTCGGCTCTGACAATACTCAGCTTAAAATCAAGATATCCCATGGTTCAGACATTAAACGTAAGCTGCCAGGAGCGCAGCACAAAGAAGCCTTAAAAGCGTGTATTCAAGATCTTAAAAAAATATTAGATGATGACTTTCAGCTCGATGGCGTAGGACACCGCGTTGTTCACGGTGGAGAAAAATTCACCAACTCCTGTAAGCTAACAGAAGATCTTCTCAACACACTCAAAGAGTGCAGTGACTTAGCTCCGTTACACAATCCAGCCAACCTTACGGGAATTTATACCGCACAGGAAATCTTTCCGGGCATACCTCAAATCGCAGTTTTTGATACCTCCTTTCATCAAACTATGCCTCCTCAAGCTTATCTCTACGCAACACCTTATGAGTTTTATGAGAAATACAGTTTACGCCGTTATGGTTTCCACGGCACAAGCCATCACTATGTTGCTTTTGAGACGGCAAAGATTCTCAATAAAGCATTCTCAGAAACCAATATCATAACCATTCATTTAGGAAACGGTTGCAGTGTGTGCTCTATTTCAAATGGTCAGAGTGTCGACACGAGTATGGGATTATCTCCGAATGAAGGGCTTGTTATGGGAACACGTAGTGGTGACGTAGATCCATCCATCTTTCAATTTCTCGCCGAAAAAGAAAATCTGAGCATGACAGAAGTCCATAATATACTGAATCAGAAAAGCGGTTTGCTCGGCATATCGGGTTTGAGTAATGATATGCGTACACTCATTGAAGCAGCCCACAATGGTCACTCACGCGCACAACTCGCATTAAATATTTTCTGTCATCGTTTATCCAAATCCATTCTTTCAATGACGGCAGGACTCGATGTCCTTAATGCTATCGTATTTACTGGCGGCATTGGTGAAAATGCACCTTACATACGTGCGCAAACCATACTCCAGTTGCGTTTGCTACAGATCGATATAGATCCTCATCTCAATGATCAGAATGGCAGAACATCTAAAGGATATATCACGACGAAAAACTCAACCATCCCGGCGCTTGTTGTCCCTACAAATGAGGAATTAATGATCGCCCGGGAAGCAACCAGACTTCTTAAATTATGAAACATACCTTTTTTATGGCAGCGACAGGACCTGAAACGGGGCTTACGTCAATATCACTAGGTGTTGTGCGCGCCTTGGATCGTCGAGGTATCCGCGTCGGTTTTTGCAAACCCATTACGCAAAATCGTATTCATGAAGGCGAACCGGAGCCATCTTCACATTTCATTGAAAAGACTATGAATATGATACCGCCAACGCCTATTCCTTTAAAGCAAGCGGAGGAATATTTAAGCAAAGCAAAAACCGATGACTTGATGGAGCTCGTGGTAAGTAAAATCGACCAAGCAGCTAAAAATGCTGATGTCGTCGTTGTGGAAGGACTGCTCCCCACAGAGGGAGAATCTTTCAAGAACCGATTAAACCGCACCATGGTAAGTAATCTTAATGCAGAAGTTATACTGGTTGCCGCCTATGAACAAAAAAAAGTGGAAGAGCTGGAGAATAAGCTTCGTGTCACTGCGACATTATATGGAGGCATCCAAAGTGAACAAGTCATAGGTTGCATCTTAAACAAAGTAAACTTTGGCTATACGCTCAAGCAACCTCAACTTTCATCCCTTTTAACAACAGAGGATAGACCAGCGCAAGAGTTTGTAGACCCAACGAATGAAGAAGTTGAAGAATTCAACGACCGTGTTCGTAAAGAGTGTCCATTATTTGAAGATCATTCTTTTGTGCTCTTTGGTAGTGTGCCTTTGAACCAATCACTAACATCGTATCGAACTATCGATGTCGCCCGCCACCTCAATGCTACGATTATTAATGAAGGTGATATGACCCAACGTCGTGTCACAAGCGTCGCTCTTTGTGCACGCTATGTAACAGCAATTCTACATCTTTTTAAACCTGGCACGCTTATTCTGGCACCTGCTGACCGTAATGATATTATGATGGCTTCCGCCCTTGCTGCACTTAATGATGTTCCCTTGGCTGGTGTTCTTTTAACGGGTGATACTAATACGGACCATAAAATGATGGATTTCTGTCGTAAATCATTTGCTACCGGACTCCCCATTATTTCCGTGCCAACGGATAGCTACCAAACCGCTAATGCATTGGGTGATGTAAACCCCGAGGTTCCTTCAGATGATATTGAGCGTATGAACCATGTTATGGACTTCGTCGCTAGGCAGATCGGCGGTAAACTTCTGGAAAAGCGCTGTAAGTCAGATCTTGAGTTACGCATGTCTCCCGCAGCTTTCAGATACGACTTAGCTAATAAGGCACGTCAGGCCAATAAACGCATCATTCTTCCAGAAGGTGATGAACCTAGGACCATACAAGCTGCCGTAGCATGCCAAGAGCGCGATATTGCTCAATGTGTTTTGCTGGGAGATCCTGATGAAATCAAACGAATTGCCCAAGCAAACGGCATTAGTTTACCAGACTCTATCGAACTCATAGACATAGCAAATGTTCGTTCTAGATATATTCCCCATCTCATGGAAATGCGTAAGCATAAAAATCTAACGGAAGATCAATGCAGAGAAGCACTGGAGGATAATGTCATGTTAGGCACCGTAATGCTGGCCTTAAATGAAGTTGATGGGCTGGTATCCGGAGCAGTTCATTCATCGGCCAATACTATTCGCCCGGCACTCCAAATCATAAAAACTCGTCCTGGAAATAAAGTAGTATCATCTATCTTCTTTATGTGCTTTCCGGATAGTGTTCTTGTTTATGGAGATTGTGCTGTCAATCCAGATCCTGATGCTGAAACCCTAGCCGACATAGCTATTCAGAGTGCGGACTCAGCTGCGCGCTTTGGCATACCACCTAAGGTCGCTCTTATCAGTTACAGCACAGGTGAATCGGGTACAGGAGCAGATGTTGAAAAGGTCCGTAAAGCGACTCAACTTGCTCAAGAAAAACGTCCTGACTTACTCATTGATGGTCCTTTGCAATATGATGCAGCAGCAATTAAAGATGTGGCAAAAAAGAAGGCTCCGGATAGCCCTATTGCAGGACAGGCAACCGTATTTATCTTTCCCGATTTGAACACTGGAAATACGACTTACAAAGCTGTACAAAGAAGCGCTAACCTTGTTAGCATTGGCCCTATGCTACAGGGCTTGAAAAAACCCGTGAATGATTTATCACGAGGCGCACTTGTCGATGACATCATATATACTATTGCTCTAACTGCCATTCAGGCTGGTGAATAAATATCTCCAAAAGCCCGAAAAAAATTCATACTTTCTGCTAAAACTAATACATTGAACGATTTAGCAGAAAATGGGAGGGCTTAATTTTATTGGCAATTTGATAAATGTTCGCTTGCTATCAGACCTCAGGATTGTAGCTTGGCTATTTTATGCGCTTCGCACTTACCCTAAGTACAAGCTTAATTCTATATACCTCTCTTGTCGCATCAGATTTGGATGTGCTGACGGAAGAGGACGTCACACTTTACTCTATACTTGATGTTAAAGAGCCAGGTAAAGTAACGACTACATCTGCCGCTAAGAAAAAACAAAATCTTCTTAATGTCGCTTCTGCCATCCACACCGTTTCTAACGATGATATTCGCCGCATGGGTGCACAAACTATAGCGGATGCTCTTCGCTACACTCCTGGTGTTCACATCGCTCAAATTAGATCTAGCCTTTGGGGTGTTACATCAAGAGGATTCAATGACCAGTTCGCCAACAAACTGTTAACTCTCATAGATGGAAGAGAAACATATAACCACATTTTCTCGGGAACCTACTGGGATGTACAAGACCCCTTAATGGAAGACATTGATCGTATTGAAGTGATTCGTGGGCCTGGCGCGACTCTGTGGGGTGCCAATGCAGTGAATGGCGTCATTAACGTTATATCCAAACCAACGAGTGAAACACAGGGACTTTACATCACAGGAGGTGGAGGTTCCGAGTTACTTGGATTTGGAGCCATGCGCTACGGCGGTAACATCTCAGATGACGCATGGTTTCGTATCCACTCAAAAGTCAAATTTGTAGACGATGCTGTCTCACCTTCTAAAGCTAATTTAGAAGATGATTGGTATATTAATTCACATGGACTACGTATTGATTGGGATCCGAACATTGATAATATTTTGATGCTCGACGCACGTTTCTATCAAGGAACAAAAGGATTTTCCACTACCGTCCCCAATCTCAATAATCCACCATCTTTAAGAGAGACACTAACGGATGATGTTGAAGTTCATGGAGCCCATTTCCTCATGAAATGGACACATATTCCCAATGAAGATAATGAAATGAATATGCAATTTTACTGGGACAGAACCTACCGTGATACGCCACAATACTTTAATATTGTTGATAGCTTCGATTTCGAAGCTCAACACCGCTGGCAATGGAATGAGTATCTGGAAACCACTTATGGCCTCAATTACAGTGGAACACTATTTCAGTTAGAGGGTCGAAGTTCCTTAAGTGTTGCCGAAGAAAATACCTCAACCAATCTTTTTACAGCTTTTATCCAAAATGAAATTGATCTGATTGACGATATTCTTATTTTCACGATGGGATCAAAATTCGAGCATAATGACTACACGGGTTTTGAAATCCAGCCGTCTGCAAGGTTACTTTGGAAATTAAATGATAAAAACAGTCTATGGACTTCCGTTTCACGGGCTGTAAGAACTCCCAATGAAATCGAATTATATACTTCACAGTTCAATCTTATAGATGGAAGCCCTCCGATACTCACACAATTTGAAGGTAGTGCGGCTGTTGAATCAGAGGATCTAGTTGCCTTAGAACTTGGCTATCGCAGTCAACCTACAGACTCTCTTTCTATTGACCTAGCACTTTTCTATAATATCTATGAGGATTTCCAATCACCCTATACAGAATCTGTCACTGTTGAAACAGAGCCTATTACACACATACTCAACTCCCTCTCCATATCTAATCAGCGAGATGCTGAAACTTATGGGGCAGAGATGGCTATTGATTGGAACATCAATGACATTTGGAGAGTTTATACCGCTTATTCTATTATGAATGTGGAGGCACATCGTGAGGCAGTTAATATCAATGAATCAAATATTGAGGATATTTCTCCACAGCAGATACTTTCAGCGCGGAGTCATTTTACTCTCTTCGATCAAAAGGTAGAGCTAGACCTCGGTGTGCGCTACGTAGATCAGATTGAAAACCAAAATATTCCCGCTTACACACAAATGGATGTGCACATTGGCTACCTGCCTAATGAAAACCTGGAGTTTTCTATCGTGGGGCAATCTCTCCTAGACGACCAACAACCGGAATTTTCTTCATCAACTCTTTTAAGTGACACTGCTGCTGAAATCGAACGCTCTATATTCGGCCAAATTACCCTTCGCTACTAAGTTCTGTTTATAACTAAGAAAGCAATATCTGCTAATTTTCTCTCTTCAGTAAATATTGTGCGATAGAACGTAGAGCTTCAGCCTTTTGTCCCAAAGGCTCCAGCTTGCTCATCGCGAGCTTAGTTAAGCGGTTAGCTTCTTTTTTCGCCTTATCCATACCAAGAATAGCAGGATAAGTTGCTTTCTCAGCATGCAAATCTTTACCAGCACTTTTCCCCAATTGTTCACTAGTCTGAGTGATATCGAGGATGTCATCTATAATCTGAAAGGCTAACCCTAATGCTCTACCAAAATCGGTCAAAAGTTGCAGTTTAGTGGGTGTTGCATTGGCTGACATTGCGCCTAAACGAATCGATGTTGTGATTAACGCACCTGTTTTATTCTCATGAATATAGCGAAGTTGAGCTGGCGTAAGTTTCTGACCTTCAGCTTCGATATCTGCAACCTGACCTGCTATAAGTGCTTGGCTACCTGAAGCAAGTGCAAGCTCCTGCACAACATCGGCCACCGAATAACGTCTCCACCCACGGCAACGTGCTGCAATAGCAAATGCCTCGGTCAGCAAAGCGTCACCAGCAAGGACGGCCATCCCCTCGCCAAAAACCTTGTGCGAAGTAGGTTGACCACGACGTAAATCATCATTGTCCATACAAGGAAGATCATCATGGATCAATGAATAAGTATGAATACATTCAACAGCACAAGCTAATGGAACGGCAGCATCAATATCGCCCTCTAATGCTTCAGCAGAAGCTAAGCATATAATAGGTCTTAATCTTTTACCGCCCGCAAAAATGCTATAACGCATAGCTTCATGAATAGTAGAGGGCTTTTTATTTTTAGCAGGCAGCCACTTATTTAACCCCTGCTCCACCAATTTCTGACGTTTCTGCCAATATGCCTTAAAATTCACTACGACTTTATGATAGGAAACAGATTCATTGGCAAGTCTCTTGTAACTTTTTCTATAAAAGATAATATATAGAGATCTAAATCAATCTTATGGCGATATTAAAAAATAAAATCATCCATGGCCTGATTTATTGTATGGTTTTGA
>JBCCWR010000100.1:0-8754 GCA_039193385.1 Verrucomicrobiota bacterium
TACAGACTCAGTCGCCTCTGAACTAACCATAGTTATTCCTGTTTCCCCAATTTTCTATAATAAAATGAGTCTTTGATTACAGGAATCTATGGAAAGCTTCCACACTAGTCACCAAATAAAATGAAAAACATTAAGCCATCAGTTTATCTTAATAATAGGGTTAAATTAGACTAATGAGTGGTAAATTTTTTTAAGGTAACAAAAAACAGGCTCTGTGTAGACAGAGCCTGAGTAGATTGCGTTACTTCTAGAGAATCTATGAATCCAGTGCGATCTTAACTAATTCGTAAGGCAACCAGATAGATCCTTCATTAGGGTTAATATAGAATTTAGGGCGTTGTGCTCCAAATTGCTCAATTTGACTCCACGGAACAGGTCCATCTACACGACCTTCCTCATTACCATAAAGCCAATTCTGTTGGGTATCCTTAGCCTTTGGAACCCATTTCATGACAGTATCGATGATTTCGTAACGTTCCATGCTATCAAGCTGGTTGTCATTATTGGTATCAAACTCTTTAAGGATGGATTGATTATTTTCAATCCAAGTTGAGATTGCGTCACGAATAGAGGTTTCTTTGGCAATCTTTGACTTGGCTTGAGCAAGTAATTCTTCAGTGGCTTTCGGGTCTTCTATAACTTTACCTAGGTACTCAGGTAACTTAACACCTGCATTTCTTGTGAGTTCATGTAGAGGGGGGAGTGCTCCAGCCAGTCCTGAAAGGAACTGAGCTGTGCTTCCTTTCCCATTCTCAGAACCATTGCCAGAGCCTGAGTCCCATACAGTTACGGAGTCGATTTTCAAGTTAGAGATTGCTTTGACTTGCTCTGCGATCAGATTTGGCAATTGTTCTGTTACCATGAGCAGTGAAGCTAGTTCAGGATTTCCACCAGAGGCACGCACCAGGTCAGAAATACCTGCTGCTTTACGACTGAGGATAGCCTGTTGACCGATAGCCTCAGCTTCAAGCAGTGACTGAACGCCATCCGCTTCACCTCTCTTTTTACGGCGAGTTTCTTCTGCTTCAGCTTCGGCAAGTGTCTCGATTCGCTTTTTCTCAATTTCAGCAGGCACGACGATATCAGCATATTGCGTAGCTTTATCACGTTCGGCACGTTCGTTCTCAGCTGTTTTTTCTGAGGCATACGCTTCTTCAAGAGCCTTAGCACTGGCTACTTTTTCTGCTGCTGTAGCGATACGTTCTGCCTCAGCTTCTTGTGTTCTTCTATCAGCGTTTGAATTAGCTATTTCGACGGCAGCAACATTCTCACCTCGAGTTGCTTCTGCGTTAGCATCGGATACCTGTATTCTTTGGTCTTTCTGTGCCATAGCTGCTCCGATATGACCATCACGATCCGCTTCTGCTACTTTGATCTTCGCTTCATTAACAGCTTTACTGGCTGCTTCTTGACCAAGTGCATCTATATAACCCGAGCTATCAGTAATATCCTGAACATTGACATTGATGAGGCGCAACCCCACTTTTTTCAGCTCAACTTCAACACCCAATGTGATGTTTGCAATAAGCTTATCTCGGTCAGCATTAATTTCTTCAATATCCATGGTTGCGATAACGACTCGCATTTGACCGAAGATAATATCTTTAGACAGCTCTTTTATTTGCGCTAAACTAAGACCCAGCAAACGTTCTGCTGCATTCTCCATAATTCCAGATTCTGTGGAGATACCAACTGTGAAAGTAGAAGGTGTATTAACACGGATATTCTGCTTTGAGAGTGCGCCTTCAAGTTTGATGTCAATGGGCAATGGTGTCAGATCAAGGAATTGATAATCCTGAATAACCGGCCATATAAAGGCTGCTCCACCGTGATGACAATTTGCAGAACGACCTCCGCCGACCTTACCATAAACGACTAGAATTTTATCCGAAGGACATTTTCTGTATCGTGATACAAAAGCGATGAGTGCTCCAAAAAATATCAGAACAACCGCACCAGATAAGATTAGATAATCCATTTTTTTATCTTTCTAATTTTGTTGTTAATTCATTATTTAATTACTTCCACCAAAAAGGATGATACTCCGATTAACGCAACGACTTTAACTTTAGTTTGCGGTTTGATTGTTGTATTCTCTTTAGTGAAAGCTTCAGCTGTAATGAGTCTGCCTTGGATTAATATTTCGATTTGTCCGGCTCCCTTTTGATGAGGTGGAATGGTTACGTAGACTGTGCCGATCTGGCCAATACCGTTTTTGTATTTTAGCGAGCCGCTGGATTGCATCTTCAAAAGTGACATGATAGCAAAATAGACGGCGAACATGAGGATAATACCAGCTGCGAAAGCAATGATGATCGTGGCCCACATCGGCACTCCATTTTTGAGAGAGATGGCACCAACCCATCCGAATCCCGTAAAAAAGGCGGTAATGGTTCTAACTGATAAAACACCTAAGCCTGAAGAATGGTCATCGAAATTGATATCCGTATCGCTACCCATATCCATTCCATCTTCTGACACACCTAGCATCATCATGGCAAATTGAACGAGTAATACTAAGAGTGATAGGATGGCAATTCCGTAAAAGATTTGCAGAGTAAGTTCAAGTGAGTTCCACCATTCTGTCATATGTTTCTTTCTTTTGAGATTTGACAATAAAGATTTATTTTTGAGCTGGCTGTTATAAAGGTATGCTCTATTTGTAAAAGCTTAAGATATGCATTTGGAGTAGAATTTTATTTGTTTTAAGCTAATGAAATCACATGAAGTTTTAAGAGACGTTATACAAAAGGCTGGCCCTAAAGTAGTGGCCGATTATTTAAATGTTTCATTGTCTTTGATTTATAAATGGACACAGGCTCAAGGAGAGCTTGGAAGTGGCAGTCGTAACCCTTTAGACCGGATACAGCAGCTCATAAAATGCGGTAACGACCAGTCTATTGTACAATGGATTTGTCATCAATCCGGAGGGTTTTTTATACAAAACGTAAATGCTACTGAAAGTGACCAAAAGCTATATCCTGCCATGAATAATACACTGCAGGAGTTTGCAACACTTCTTTCTACCATGACCAGAGCAGGTGAAGATAACCGTATTACAGAAGAAGAGGCCGAAAATATTCGCCAGTGCTGGGAGTCAGTAAAATCCATTACTGAAGGGTTTGTGAATAACTGTGAATCTGGCAAATTTGATCATTTGAGATCTTAAACCTGCATCATGCGGGTTAAAATTTTTTTGCCTCATTGTTTTATTTTGGACTGTATCATTTTCTAGTCGTATCAGCTAAATGGCTGATTTGTCCATAGAGAATAAACAGCAGTGCACCCATTTAAGCTTCTGCAGACCTTTTGCTTGTTTCATTTTCTGAGGTCCCTTTAATAGCTTAGATGCATTTGAAGAAATTGGACATTGTAGGCTTTAAGTCCTTTGCAGATCCAACCAGCATCGATTTTCACAAAGGTGTGACAGCTATCGTTGGTCCTAACGGCTGTGGCAAGAGTAATGTTTTGGATTCGATCCGTTGGGTTTTAGGGGAGCAGTCTGCGCGTGCTTTACGTGGAGGAGCAATGGCCGACGTTATTTTCAATGGCACGGATACACGCAAATCAACCAGTATGGCTGAAGTCTCCATGACTTTTACGGAATGTGAAGGTGTTCTGGATACGGATTTTAAGGAAGTTTGTATTACGCGGCGTGTTTTTCGCGATGGTCGCAGTGAGTATGAAATCAATAAAACGTCTTGTCGCCTGAAGGATGTTCAAAGACTTTTTATGGACACCGGTATTGGTCGTTCTTCCTATTCGATTATGGAGCAGGGCAAAATTGACCTGCTACTTTCGTCAAAGCCCGAGGAAAGGCGGCAGATTTTCGAGGAAGCTGCTGGTATTACCAAATTCAAAACACAAAAAAAAGAAGCATTGCGCAAGCTGGAGTTAACGGAGTCTAATCTTGTCCGCGTTACCGATATCATAAAAGAAGTAAGACGTCAGATTGGTTCTTTGCAGCGTCAGGCGGCTAAGGCGAAGAAATATAAAGAGGTTTTTGCAAGATTACGTCTTTTGGACACGCACTTTGCCAGATATCAGTTCGGTTTGATCAAAAAAGAGCTTACAGAAAAAGAAAAACAGATTGAAGTATTGCAGACTAAGGTTCATGAGCTGAAAGCGGGCATGGAAACCAAAGAAGCTGGACTTTTACAAAAGCGAATGGATCTCGAGAATCTAAATGAGGCACTTCGTAATCTTGAACAGGAAAAGAGTCGAGCTGTAAATGCTGTTGAAAAATCTCAGCAAGAAATCACTTTTAATAAACAGCGCATTAAAGAAATCGAAGATCTCAAAGAACGTAACCGTCAAGATATTGCTGCTGGCGAAGAAAAAGTCAAAGTTCAAGAAGAACAGGCGAGACTTGTTGCTGATGATCAAGCTAAAGCTGGGGTAGAACTGAAGTCTGCACAAGAAGCTTTAAACGAACATCAACAACAACTTCAAAAAGTTCGTGATTCGGTTAACGATTTGCAACGCAAACGTTCAGATCTTGAGCATGAGTTGACACGGTCAGATGAACGCTTACATCAAGGACGTGAAAAGCTTAATGTGCTTGAATTGCAGCAACGCAGTTATGTCTTACGGGTTGAGAAATTAGAGGAAGAAGAAGGGATTCTTAAGAAGCGTATGGAAGAGCTTCAATCCAAAGGTGAGGGACTAAATACACTTAAAGAAAAGAAAGAACTTTCAGTTGCTAAGACATCTGAGGAAGCAGAGGGGCTGGTCAAGGTTCTTGAGGAAAAGCAGGGTATTGCCAAAGATTGCCAGCATAAGACAAACGAGACGCAGCAAGCACTTTCACAAACGCAAGCTCGTATGTATGCCGTTGAAAAATTAATTGCCAGCAGAACGGGGTACTCTGAAACGACTAAAAAATTACTTGAAGTATTTCATGGTCAGGAAATTAGCGGCACCCTACTTGATTTTATAAAGGTAGAACCGGGTTATGAAAAAGCAGTGCAGGCATGTCTTGGTCTGGCTTGGGAACTGTTGATCGTAAAAGATGAGACAGCTCTGAGGAATGTCTTAGGAAAATTAAATGAAGTTGGGCAAGCGGTTCTAGCTGTGAGTGCGGTAGTCACAGAAACTTCTTCAGAGGCTACTCCTAAAAATGCTGCTATTCATTTTGTTAAACCGCAGGATCAAATACGTCCGTTAGTCGAAAAACTATTGAACGGTTTTTATATTGTCGAAAACAGCGCGGAAGCTGAGGAGCTCACTTCCCGTGGTGATCATGTCAATATTGTGACGAAGGAAGGTGAATTTTGGAGTGACCGTGGCTGGCAGATTAGAGGGCCTTTTATAGAGAATAAGCATAGTATTCTCGAGCAAGATAATGAATTACTTGCTTTGCAAGATGAATGTAAGAGGCGTGAATTTGAATCTAAAGAGGCCTATCAAGGCCTCGAGAAAGCGAATGCTCAAGTATTGGCTATTGAGACACAGCTTGCTGAACTGAAAACCAAGCGTCGTGAGGCTGAGGGAGAGCTTTCTGCTCTCGTTTATGAAATGCAAGGCGTTGCGCGACAGACAAGCGAATGGGAAGATAAGCTTCGGGATAATAAGGAGCAGCGCGTTAAACTTTCTGAGCAAGACACCTTGGATCGAGATCAACACAAAGAGCTTGAGCAGGAAATAGTCAACCTCATCAACAAACGCAAAGATTTGCAAGCTGAACTTGAAAGGTTGGCTGAAGATTTAAAAACGCAAGCGGTTGATGTGGAAGAGTGGATGCAAAAGGTGACGGACTCGCGTATTGCATTAGCATCACAACAGCAGCGAACGGAAACCTTTCAGCAACAGGCGCAGTCTATCCAAGCTCGATTGGAAGAGTTATATGAAGCTCTTCGGACGAGAAAAGCTGAGATGGAAGAATACCAAAGTCGTTACACGCAGTCTTCAGAAATAATTACAAGTGCTGAAGAAACAATCCAGGGTGCTACGAAAAAAATTGAAACGCTAAAGAAAGATATCGAAGATCAAGTCGCTAAAGTTAAGTCTCTGCAACAGGATTACAATCAAAGTGAGCAGAGTGTTAAGGCAGATAGAGAGACGCTATCAGGGATTCAGTCTGCATGTGGCAAAGAGGAAGTATCCATAGCAGAAAAGCGTATGGAGATAAATGCCCTCGTTGAGCGTATCCAACGTAGTTATCAATTGGATCTCAATGATGCTAATGCCAGCCTTGTTTCTTTAGATGGTGAAGATCAGCTAGAACAATCTGAAGATTCTGAGATTACACAAAACGAAGAACAGACTTCAGAGGACAACTTGGAATCTACAGAAGTTCAAACGACAAAGAGTGAATTGCAAGAAGCAGTTGGTATTACTCCAGATGACATAACGGATTGGGATAGCGTTCAAGAAGAAATTAAATCGCTTCAGGAACGAGTTGATCGTATGGGGCCGGTCAATGTCGAGTCTATTTCAGAATACGAGGAGTTGGATGAGCGTCTTAACTTTCTTGAAAAACAGGAGAGAGATCTAACTGCGTCACGTGATCAACTTCATGAGGCGATTAAAAAAATAAATATGACGACGCTTGAGCTATTCAGTGAAACCTTTACCAAAATTCAGAAAAACTTTTCCGAGATGTTTCACGAACTTTTCGGTGGAGGTAAGGCCGAGTTAGCTCTCGTCAATGAAGAAGACCCGTTAGAATCTGGTATCGAGATTATTGCAAAGCCTCCCGGAAAACAGCTTCAGAATATTTCACTTCTTTCTGGTGGAGAAAAAACAATGACAGCTGTAGCTATGTTGTTTGCCATTTATATGGTGAAACCCAGCCCATTCTGTATACTTGATGAAATGGATGCACCTCTTGATGAATCAAATATCATGCGCTTCATCAAAATTCTTCAACGTTTCGTGAACCAGTCTCAGTTTGTGGTTATAACCCATAATAAAAGAACAATTAGTAGTGCGGATGTTCTTTATGGTGTGACTATGCAAGAACATGGAGTTTCAAAAATTGTATCTGTAAAATTGAGTCGTAAAGATGAAGATCCTTTATTTCCTAATAAAGACGATGATTCACCGACCATTGCTGACTCTGTGCGTGGTTCTGAACTTGCCAGCATGGATACGCAAGAAGACGAAATAGAGCTAGTGCAAGAAAAGGGGGAATAGTATGGATACTGTGGAGGTGATTGATAAAGATAGGCTCTTGGAGTTTTCTAAGCAAATCGCGAAGCAAGCAGGGGCTATGCTTGCCAATGCTCATCATGAAGATGTAGAGGTTAATGAGGAACATCATCATGATATTAAAATTCAGCTTGATGTTGATACACAGAATATGCTCGAAGCAGAAGTGCATAAAGAATTTCCAGATCATGCTATCCTTGGCGAGGAAGGTGGAGAGGGCTCCGGAGGTAAAGGCTATGAATGGATTATTGATCCTATCGACGGCACTGTGAATTTAGTCTACGGCATTCCTCATTTTTGTGTTTCAGTAGCTTGTCGCCTTAATAATGAGATTGTTTGTGGTGTGATATATGATCCTGTGCGTGATGAATGTTTTTTCGCCAAACAGGGCGGAGGTGCTTTCTGCAATGAACGCCGTATTTTTGCTAGTAAACGTAGTAAGCTGGAGGAGACAATCCTGGCGGTAGGTTTTTCAAAGACACGAGCCAGTATTGAAAAGTGTCTGGAGCTTTACCATTTTTATGCACGCAAAGCACGTAAGTTACGTGCTATGGGGTCTGCTGCATTAGATATGGCTTACATCGCTTGTGGACGTCTTGACGGCTATATTGAGCAGGATATTAAAATATGGGATATCGCAGCAGGTCAGATAATTCTTGAAGAGGCTGGTGGGAAAGTGGAACTAGTCGCTCAAAATCAACCACATCATTATTCTATAGTAGCCTTTAATGGTATTGTGGATTTGTCTTACCATTAAGTTTTTTTGATGAAGATTAAGTTGATCTATAAAACCTAGTTAGTATTTGTGCCGCCAGTAGAAATGGCAGCTTTAAGTCTGTCAATAGTTTCACTTTGAGATGCGATGGTCCGCTGCATTTCGGATTTTGTTTTATTAAACTCTTTTTCACTAGCTGCTATTTGCTCCTGAGCTGATTTTTGTGCCTGTGCAATATCCTTTTTGGCTTGCTGAAGTGCGTCTTGCTTTTCCTTGAGGCTTTTTTGAAGATAGTCGAGATGTTCTTGTTTGGAAGAGACTGTATTAGTACTTTCTTCTATTTCTTTTTTAAGGTCACTCAGTTCACGCAACGTTTGACGTTTATCAATATCTAGCTTTTCATTCTCTTCTTTGAGCTTTTTTACGCTTTGATTGAGTTGACCGATGGTACTGTTAAGCTGTATGACCTGATTTTTTTTGGCGTTGCCGCTCACAAAAAAGAAGATAGCGGCTAGTATCGCTATGCCCCCAATGATAGCTGTAGAGTAAAAAGCAATATCGGAAATTTTATTGTTACTATCCATAATAATTGAAGCAATGTAATAACAAATTATATGAAAGTCCGATTATTGTAAATCTTTGATGCGGTATCGTCATAACACTTTATGGTTTAAGAAGATCATCTTTTATTTTTTTTGCTGTGCTGAGTGCCTTTTCAACAGAATCGGAAAGAAAGTTAATATGTCCCATTTTACGTCCAGGTCGTGCTTCAGATTTTCCGTAGAGATGTAAAGAGGTGCCTGGTGTTTTAAGTATTGAGGTCCAGTCTGGTTCCTTTGTACTCCAGATATCTCCGAGTAAATTTAGCATAACGACTGGTGTTAAAA
>JBCCWR010000101.1:0-8691 GCA_039193385.1 Verrucomicrobiota bacterium
GCTTAAGGAAAGATGGCCAGAGTTGCAGGGGACGATTGCCACACGTGGGCGGGGTAGGCATTGATCTGTTCTTTGGAATATAAACTCTGGCAGCCGCATACCGAAAGTTCGGTCACTGTGGGCCCTAGAGTCAAGTAGCTTCTTTCGGAATTTATTTTTACACCAGCACTGATGCTCCTCATTCTGGCATCTTCGTTGCTGTTGGTTGAGTTGTACATTTTTTGAGGTGGAATAACCATGAATCTAAACCCCTTAAAATGATGAGGATAGAGAAGTTATTAAGCATAATTACTTAATTAGTATAAAGTTGTTAATTTTGTGTGACATGTAAAAACGATAAACCTCGTGACGCTTCTGATAAAGCAAAACACGTGGTGTTGATGATGTTAAGAATGCTAAGGAAAGATCTCTCTCTCGTTCAGCTACGTTGTGGGTCGTCGTCGTTCCATATGAACCCGCATGATGCGATAGGGATTCAGTTAACAGTAAGGTTTTACCTAATGAGCTCAAGTCCTCGACTGATTTATCACTCAAACAAAATCACAGCATTTGTTTGAATTTGCCAAGAACTGAACATCAGGGCATAACCATCCCCCATGCAAGATACTCCAGAATTGTTACATTCAGGAAAAGTTCGTGAGGTATATAGTTACGGCCAAGACCAACTCATCCTTGTCGCCTCAGATCGTATATCAGCTTTTGATGTTATTTTGCCTACGTTGATTTCAGGCAAAGGGATCGCGCTGACACAAATCGCTAAGTTCTGGTTCCAACATTTACCTGAACATATTTCACATCACGTCACTGCCTTTGAATTACCAGATGCCATCCGTAAGCCGGAATGGCTCCGACGCTCCACTCTATGTCATCGAGCTAAGCCACTGATGATGGAATGCATCGTTCGAGGATACCTGGCCGGTTCCGGGTGGAAGGACTACCAAAAAACAGCCATGGTGCAAGGACATGCACTACCGGATGGTCTTGTCGAATCAGCCCCACTGCCTGAGCCTATTTTTACGCCTTCGACCAAGGCATCTGAGGGACATGACTTGCCGTTAACAGAAGAGGCGGCTCGGCAGCACGTGGGTGATGCCATCTACGAGGAAGCAAAAAAGCTCTCTTTGGAAATTTACCAGTGGGCCCATGACTTTGCCAAAGACAGGGGCATCATCATTGCCGATACAAAATTCGAGTTTGGCTTCATCGATGATAAGCTTGTGCTCATTGATGAAATTCTCACTCCGGACAGTAGCCGCTTCTGGCCTGCTGAACAATATGCCCCTGGTGATAGTCAACCCAGCTTTGATAAACAATTCATTCGCGACTATCTCTTAACTTTGAAGGACTGGAATGGCCAATCGCCCGGCCCCGAACTTCCCCAGGAAATTGTGCAACAGACTCAGGCTAAATACGCTGAAGCTTATGAACGTCTTACCGGACAAAAAGCGGACTGGTCATGAGTGAAATGATAGACAGGTGCATTGAAGATTGTCTGGCCTCGCAGGCTATGGAGCAAGGCCATGCTATCAATACACAGTTGATCAACCGCCGCTCACTGGAACGTTTGGCGGAGTGGCTTAAGCAGCATAAGCTCATTGTAGCGTCATGGAACGAACTCAAGCTGGCACATATTCAGCAATTTTTAGCCGAGCAAAGGAAAGAGCGTAACCTATCACCGGCTTCTTTAAAAATAGAGATCGTTGCTATCCGTAACTTCACTCAATTTTTGCTTCACGAACATTATATCGAAAAAGATCTGACGACCTGCTTAGAAATACCTCAACTTCACCGCTACCTACCGGAAATTCTTAGTATCGAAGAGGTAGCAAAAATAATGGGCCACGCTTTTCCAGATACCCCCCTGGGTATGCGTGATCAAGCAATTCTAGAAATGCTTTATGCATGTGGTTTACGCGTCAGTGAGCTTACTGATATGAAGATTGAATTTCTTAATGTGAAGCAACAGACCTTACGTGTTATTGGTAAGGGAAATAAAGAACGTCTGGTTATTGTGGGTGATAAGGCTATGCAGGCTCTTAATGCGTATATCCAAATAGCCCGCCCTCGTTTACAAAAACAGGATTCTACAAGCGTCATTTTTCTCTCCCGTCTAGGCCATAAACTTACCACTGCACGCATTTGGGGCATTGTGAAAGAAATAGTTCGGGAATCCGGTATTAAAAAAAATGTTTATCCACATTTACTGCGTCATTCTTTTGCTACGCACATGTTGAGCAATGGTGCTGATCTGCGAATTATCCAAGAGCTTCTGGGTCACGCGAACATCAATACGACAGAAATTTATACACATGTTGATCAAGCAAGACTCAGTGCTGTGCACCACAAGACGCATCCACGCGCGCACCTTGGCTAATATAAGCTATTTGCGGAATAAGTAGGTTCGATCTACACTCTTATCAATGGGACTAATAATATGCTTAAACATCTTACAATACTACTTGGAGCAGCGCTCCTGCACTCAATGGTCATCGCGCAAGAAAACCCGCTAACAATGAATACTGAAAAAATAATATTAGGCGGAGGTTGTTTTTGGTGTGTCGAAGCAGTCTTTCAGAGAGTTGAGGGGGTTAAAGCAGCCGTATCAGGTTATATGGGGGGCAAGGTTGATAACCCAACCTATAGAGAAATTTGCAATGGAACTACCGGACATGCCGAAGTGGTAGAAATCGAATTTGATCCATCCATTGTTTCACTGGAAGATCTATTAGATCTTTTCTGGCGAGCCCATGATCCAACGACGCTCAACCGACAAGGAGCTGATGTAGGCACTCAATACCGTTCGGTGATCTTTTACCATGATGACGAACAAAACAAAGTCGCAGAAGAATCCAAGGCCAGTGCTCAAGCAAATTTTGATGATCCCATCGTCACACAAATAAGCGCTGCGACGAAATTCTACAAAGCCGAGGATTACCACCAGGATTACTATGATCAAAATAAAAACGCAGGCTATTGTCGCGTTGTCATTGCTCCAAAGCTGAATAAGTTAAAGTTGAAAGATTAGACTTAATCATACTCAAGAATGGCGAAAGCACTCTTGCCATTGAGTTTTTCTCTACCTTTGAGAAAACTCAATTCCATAAGAAAAGCTGTTTCTACAACTTGAGCACCAATCTTTTCACATAACTCAACTGCTGCAGCCATTGTTCCTCCTGTGGCAAGGACATCATCAATAACGATAACTTTTTCACCTTGATTCAGGGCGTCTTCATGCATTTCAACAGTAGCTTCCCCATATTCCAGACTGTAAGATGCTTCGATACATTTGTAAGGAAGCTTTCCTTTTTTACGTACCAGAGCGAGACCCACGCCCAATACATATGCGACAGCGCTTCCTATGAGAAATCCACGCGCATCAATGACAACGATTCTGTCGATCTGTTGCTTTTTATAACGCTCGACCAGTATGGTGACCATGAGACGAAATAGCTCATGATCCGACAAAATGGGGGTGATATCTTTGAAGACAATACCAGGTTTAGGGAAGTCCTGAATATCTCTTACAGCAAGTCTTAGTTTTTCCGCAGCTTCAGCTTCATTAGGAATAGCAACCGACATACCGTGACTGACCTTCTCTATCTTTGCGTTCGATTTCTTCCCTTAGCTTTTTCAATGCCTGGTTCTGAAGCTGGCGGATGCGCTCACGGGTCACATTAAGTTTTTTACCCACTTCTTCCAATGTCAGTTCTTTACTTCCATCGGAAGGAAAACGAAGCGACAATATCAAACTCTCCCGCTCATCCAGCACATGCAGCACATTTTCCATGGCATTATGTAAATTTTTTGAGCTAAGTTCTTCGAACGGGTCTTCTGCCGTGTCATCTGCAATGAGATCGCCTAACTCAGTCGAGTCTTCATCCCCAACCAAGGCATTAAGCGAGGAAGGTTTCATAGAAACTCTCTTGAGCTTTCTGACTTTTTTCTCAGTTAGACCCAGTTCTTCAGCAAGTTCTTCATCCGAAGGCTCCCGCCCTAATTCTTCTGCAAGCTGCATGGTCATACGACGCATCTTGGCAAGTTTGTCCACCAAATGAACCGGAAGGCGAATGGTTTTACTTTGATTGGCCAAAGCTCTTTTGATGGCTTGCTTGATCCACCACGCTGCATATGTACTAAATTTGTTGCCCATAGTCGGATCAAAACGATCCACAGCTTTCATTAGGCCGATATTACCTTCGGAAATTAAATCAAGCGTAGGTAAGCCAAACCCGCTGTAGTCATTGGCGATCTTAACGACGAGACGAAGATTCGCCTGGATCATCTGCGCACGTGCGCGTTCTTCGCCTTTTTGAACACGTGTTGCAACTTCTAATTCTTCTTTGGCGGATAGAAGTGAGATTTTACTAATCTCGTTTAGGTATGTGGCTAATGCGCCTTCTTTTCGATCTGCTGCCATAGTTTCTCTCCAACTAAATTTAGATAACTCTAACCAATTCCCCAAAATGAGCAATCCTATTCGGATAATTTTTGTTCATTTATAAATCTACCTACAAATAGATAACCTCAATATTAGAGCGTATGAGAATAATTTTTATTCGATTTAATTTATATTTCTGTATCCACCTACTAATAAACAGGTTATAAAGCTAAACAACCCGCTAAAACCACAGCAATGACCCGATTTGAGGTAAGATATGTATGATTTAAGTGTTTTTAAAAATACTTACTTTTGAAACCTATTATTTAATGCAATGCCGAGTTTTATGTGATAAACATGCCAAATCATGGAGGTTTTGCTAATTGCTCTTTTATCTGGATTAGGTTTCGTCATCGCTTACAACACATATGGCCAATGGTTGGGGAAAAAAATTTTCCGGCTTTCTGCTGATGCTATCTGTCCTTCAGAAAAATTCAGGGATGATGTGGACTATGTGCCAACCTCGAAAGCTGTGGTTTTTGGCCATCACTTTACGTCTATAGCCGGAACCGGACCCATTGTCGGACCTGCTATTGCTATCATGTGGGGCTGGTTACCTGCTCTGCTATGGGTGTTACTCGGCTCTATATTTATCGGCGCGGTTCATGACTTTGGAGCTCTGGTTGTTAGCTTACGTCATAGCGGACGTTCTGTCGGGGATGTGGCTGGTGACTTACTCAATACGCGAGTGCGTCTTCTGTTTTTACTAGTTCTTTTTGTTGCGCTTATGATCGTGCTAGCCATCTTTGGCTTGGTTATTGCATCCGTATTCAAAATGTATCCATCCGCCATCTTCCCATGCATGGTACAAATTCCACTTTCCATCGCCATTGGTTACTGGCTACACAAAAAAGGAAAAGGATTGATGATGCCGAGCTTAATTGCGCTCAGCTTGATGTATTTATCGGTTGTTTTTGGTGATTTCAGCATTCTCGGCCAATTCAATGAAGCTTTGGCCGCATGGCCATTATGGCTCTGGGTCGTCGTATTATTAGCCTATTCTTATCTGGCTTCAGTGCTACCCGTTTGGCTTTTGTTACAACCTAGAGATTTTATTAATTCCCTGCAGCTTGTCTCGGCCATCGTTCTTATAATCATAGGATTAGCGGCGGCGGCTTTGATCGGCGGTGCTTCCATAGGAAATGAGCCTAGAACAGAACTCTCCATGGCCGCCCCTATCATTAATATGAACCCACATGGAGCACCAGCCATTATGCCTTTTCTTTTCATCACTATAGCCTGCGGTGCCATCAGTGGTTTTCACTGCATGGTCAGTAGCGGAACTAGCAGCAAGCAACTTAAGTCAGAGAAAGATGCCAAGATGGTTGGTTATGGTGCTATGCTGACGGAAGCTTTTTTTGCCACTTTGGTTCTCCTGGCGTGCGCGGCGGGTCTTGGTCTTGGTGTTATTGGAGAAAATAATCAATTATTAACAGGTAAAGAAGCCTGGTTAGATCATTACAGTTCCTGGTCGAGCGCCGGTGGCTTAGGTGCAAAGATCGGAGCTTTTGTCGAAGGATCATCCAATTTCATCAAAGCCCTTGGCATTCCCGAATCTGTTACCTTAGCTCTGATGGGTGTGCTTGTGGCCTCTTTTGCAGGAACAACATTAGATACTGCCTGTCGTTTAAAACGCTATGTTGTTCAGGAGTTAGGACGCATGGCCTCTACAGCATGGAATAACTCTGATAACAATGAAAACAAATCAAACCCTATCGATTTTTTACAGAATAAATATATAGCAACTTTCATCGCGGTCATTTTTGCCCTGTTGCTGGCATCCGTGCCACCAGCAGGGCAGGAGTGGAGTTTGGAAACAAGTGGTAAAGGAGGACTGCTCCTTTGGCCTCTATTTGGCGCTACCAATCAGTTACTCGGTGGCTTGTCATTTATTGTTATTATTTTTTATCTATGGCGAAGACAACTCCCTGTCTGGTTCCTAGTATTACCTGCTCTATTTATGCTCATTATACCTTTCTGGGCCATGTGGTCGCAAATTTTCAGTACCAATGAGGCTTCGTGGCAAACTCAAAATAACTGGCTACTTATCGCTATAGGTCTTTTAACTTTGGCTCTTGAGATATGGATCATCATTGAAGCTATTCTCCTTTTTCCTAAAGTTAAGGGGAAGCTAAAAGAAAATGCTACGACTGCTCAAAATTAATTCTTAGGCTTTTGTAAGCTCGCTTCAAGAGTTTCACAAATTTTTGCCTTCATGTCTTTAATAGAAAAAGGCTTCTGCAGCATGAAACATTCACCTTGAAAGTCCTTCTGAGATTTAAGCACATCGGCAGAATAACCGGACATGAAAAGAACAGCTATATTTGGGTGAATTTCCACTATCTTTTTTGATAAATCATAGCCGTTCATTTCCGGCATGACCACATCTGTCATGAGAATATGGATAGGCTTTTGATAATCTTTTGCTACACGAATGGCATCATGGGGGCTATGAGATGAAAGTGTATTGTATCCCAACCGGGTCAGCATAGATTTCGTCATATCAAGCATGGCTTGCTCATCTTCTACCACAAGTATCGTTTCTGAACCTTGCGAAGAAACAGATTCTTCAATGACGATTATGCTCTCTTTTTCAAATGAAATCTGGCGAGGCAAAAAGATATTAAAAGTAGTACCTGTATTCGGTTCACTTTCTACGCTAATGGCACCTTTGTTTTGGTTGATTATGCCGTAAACCGTAGCAAGCCCTAAACCGGTACCCTTACCAATGGACTTGGTGGTATAGAAAGGCTCAAAAAGATTATTCATCGTTTTTTCATCCATACCGCTGCCATTGTCACGAATCGATAATAAAACGCAGTCTGTAATAATACCCTGAGGCAGTATATTCTTACTTCTCTCCTTCACTCTGAGATTTTTTGTTTCGATCATGATTTCACCATAGTCAGCAATGGCATCACGTGCATTCACACATAGGTTTGTCACAATCTGATCAACCTGAGAAGGATCCATCAATATGGGCCACAGGTCTTTAGCAGGATCGAATTTCAAAGTAATCTGCTCACCAATGAGACGTTGCAGCATACCAATCATCTTGGCCACTGATTCATTTAGATCAATCACCTTGGGTTGAATCACTTGCTTGCGTGCATACGTCAAAAGTTGACCCGTAAGATTGGCCGAACGTTTGGCAGCACTCTTGATCTGATTCAAATCATCATAAATCATTTCAGAAGGCTCAACTTGACTCATGATAAGATCTGTATGCCCTAGAATAACACCCAGCATGTTATTAAAGTCATGAGCCACCCCGCCTGCCAGCCGACCAATAGCTTCCATTTTCTGAGCATGATTGAGCTGATCCTCTAAGCGTTTGCTCTCTTTCTCAATCTTCTTTTGCTCAGTTACATCAAAGAAAATAACAAGGCCTGCCTTAACGTTTTTGTCATCATCATAGATGGGTGTGGCGTTGAACCATACAACAACATCATCATTCTCAGAACGACGTATCATGTATTCTCCAGTAAAAGCTTCCCCATATAAAATAGCTCGAGCCAATGGGATTTGATGTCTTTTCAAAGGCTTTTTCGTTTGTATATCCAATAAATTCCATGTCTCGGCGTATTGATTGATATCTCTAGCTTGAATCTCTTCCTGACTCGATTTCCCCATAATCAACAAGCCTGCTTTATTGACATAACGAAGTCTGCCATCAGGAGCATCCGCAATCGCAATGCCTGCATGGCTTTTATCCATGGCTACTTGAAGAATGGCACGAGTTTCCTCCAACGCCTCAGAAGCTTCTTTTCTTTTCGTTATATTGATATCAAAGCAGAAAAATTCTCTATTCTCATTATCGCAAGTAATGATGGCTATACTGCTAAGAGCCCAAATGAAGCTGCCATCTTTTCTTTTATAGAGATATTCTCTCGTCGGTAATGAATCCTGATGATACTTCGCTGAGGCTAGAAGCTTCAAAAATGCCACGGCCTCTTCAGGAGGAAAAATCAAATCCGTTATTTTACTGCCTATAGCTTCTTTTTCAGAATATCCATAGAAAGCTTCACTGGCCTTGTTCCAAAAAGTAATGGTTCCATCAGCTTTAAAAGTATGAATAGCGACCTGATCGATTCTATTTAAAATATAGTTTTGACGAACATAGGACTTTTGGAATCGCTGCTCCGTCTGCTCGCGTTGCATTTCCGTAGAAACTCTATGTAAAAAAAGTTTTAAAATTCTTTTAATAAAACGAGAGTCTTTTACAGGCTTGGAATCAACGCATGTGATTAAAC
>JBCCWR010000102.1:0-8658 GCA_039193385.1 Verrucomicrobiota bacterium
CGATACTTCGGAGACGCGACGGATGTTTTCATAGCGATCTTCTATACTGAAGCCCAACCCTGCATTTAAACCAGAGCGGACATTATCCCCATCCAGAAGGGTTGTCGTGAAGCCTTGGTTAAAGAGTTTACGTTCCAGCTCATTAGCAAGTGTGCTTTTACCAGAACCTGAGATGCCATAGAGCCATATCGACTTGGCAGACTGATTGAGGTTCTTCTCCTTCGCTTCTCGTTGCAGAATTTTATCTGATATAGGATGAATGTGATCTGACATAATAAATAATGTCTATTAATCCGATCAACTTAGTCGTATTTAAATCTGCGTCAATAAAGAATTGAGAAATAAGCTGTATAAACGCAGTTTAGCTAGAGCGTTTAAGAGAAATATTTCTCAGATTACACTTAGTGATAGCTATTTAGAGATAAGATTCATGAATTATACAAAGTCAGTTTATCAACCTCTGGTCTCAATCCTAAAGGAAGGCGAAGAGCGCTTTGATGAAGATTTTGTACAACGTTTGTGGTTTGAGGGCTTATTTAAAAAGGAGTTGGTCACCCAGACAGGCGACTGTATCGAGCTGTTACAGCCAGGTTTTTGGAATAAGCAGGCGGGACCTGATTTTAAGCGTGTTGCATTAAACAATGAAAAAGGCGAGCTTGAGGTTGGAGATGTTGAGTTGCATCTACGTGCGGAAGATTGGGCTGCTCACAGACATGATGAGGATGATGCTTATGAGAATGTGGTTTTACATGTGGTATGGAAGTTTGGGGATACTCATTTTTTTGCAGGAACTCGCTCACGACGCGCTATTCGCCAGATAGAGCTGGCCTCTCAGTTACGTGTTCCATTGCAAGATGTTCGTTTATTTATGAACACATCTAAAGAAGAGCGCATGTTGGGGGCAAGAATCGGAAAATGCGCACGTGATCTGGAAGCTTTTCGTGAAGAAGAAGTGATCGAACTTTTACATCAGGCAGGGATTTACCGCTTTCAAAATAAGGTCAGATTATGGTCAGTGCGTGAAATGGCTTTGGGCTATGAGCAGGCGTTGTGGCTTGGGTTGGCTGATGCCCTTGGTTATGCGGATAATAGGGCTGGCTTTACTTCTCTGGCACGTATTTTGCCTATTGCAGATTTATTGCGAATAAAAAATGATGTGAAACGCGAAGCTCTCTTATTTGGTGTGGCAGGTTTTATGCCGGGTCATAAATTGCCCAAGGGGGCTGCAGAATCTCAATGGTTACGGTCACTCTGGGATGAGTGGTGGCTCATGCGTAATACGTGGGATGAGCGGGTGGCATCTCATTTAATATGGAAGCGTAGCGGTATACGCCCGGCTAATCGACCTGAGCGCAGGTTAGCTGTTCTTGCTAAAATTTCAGCACGGAAAAATTGGCAACAGTTTGTATCTGTGTGCAAGTCAGCAGATGGCAAGCTGGTGCAAAAGTATTTAGAAGAAATAACACATCCCTTTTGGGATTATCATTATTCCGTGCAAGGGGCGGCTTTACCCCAAAAAGTTAAACTTGTGGGCGAGAGTCGTATTCAGGCTTTTCTATTTAACGTGACGTGGACCTTAGGCTGGAATTTTACGGAGAAACAACCATTGATTATGCGTCAGCTTGCCGTAATACGTTCGACTTTAACTAATCAGCCTGCCCGTCGGGCAGCATTACGTTTGCTAGGTGAACGAAAAAATAAGAAATCTGTAAAAAGCCAATTGAATCGATTACTGCTGCAAGAGGGACTATTGCAAGTCTATCGTGACTTTTGTCTAGCAGATGCTTCCAATTGTCAAAGTTGCGATTTTCCTCAATGGGTGGAAAAATTTAAATCATCTCTTCAGGCATAAAGAATTATATTTGAAATGAGATCGATGTGCGTGGAGATTGATAGTTATGTTTAGTGGCATTGTTGAAGAGGCTGGAAAAGTGATGGCAATAGAAAAAACCGGAAGCGGCTGCCGTTTTACTGTTGAGGCTAATAAAGTGACGGAAGACGTTAAGCTGGGAGATTCGATCGCAAATAATGGCTGTTGCCTGACAGTTGTAGAATATGATGATAGCAAGTTGAGTTTTGATTTGCTTGAGGAAACCCAAAGGGCAACTAACTTAAAGATGCTCCAGGAAGGTTCGCTTATCAACCTAGAGCGTTCTCTCAGGGTAGGAGAGCGTATTGGTGGTCACTTTGTAACTGGACATGTTGATGGTACGGGTGAAATTACGAGATGGGAGAAGTCAGGCTCGGACTATGTTCTTGAAATAAAAGTAGCAAAAAGTGCTCAACGCTACTTGGTTTCTAAAGGATCTATAGCTATTGATGGTATCAGTTTGACGTTGGGTGAAGTTAATGATGCGGAGTATCTTTTTAATGTCTGGATTATTCCTCATACTTACGAGGTAACTACATTAAAAGAACGAAAAGTTGGAGATGTGGTTAATCTGGAATTTGATATGCTGGCTAAATATGTTGAGAAGCTTACAAAGTTTGGTGGATAAATTTTTTTAGTAGTCGATAGGTAAATAACTCATGAATCGAAGAGCGTTACGTTGGATAATTAAGGTTGGCCTTTCTCGGCGCAAGCTGCGTGGCACTACATTTCATCGTTGGCTCGGCGATTACATAATGGCTCGTGAGTTATGGACTTTTCAAAAGAGTTCTGTGGCACGTGGCTGGTTTATTGGAATGTTGATAACCACTTCTCCTTTCTTTGGTTTACATACGACTGGAGCAGTTATTGCCTCTAGTTTGTTCAAGGCCAACATTCCAGTTGCGTTTACTTTGCAGTTTATTACCAATCCCTTTGTAGCTCCTTTCTATTACGCCTTTGCTTTTTGGCTGGGAAATATCATTTTGTTGAATCCGGTGGATCAAGCTATGAATTGGAAGGAGTTGTTGGCTCAGGGTTGGCTGCCTATGATTTTAGGTTGTACCATTATGGGTCTTATAACAGCTATTCCAGGTTATTGGGGCATTATGTTGCTCTGGAAAGAGCGTAAAAATGAAACCGTATAACTTGTTTAATCATTCAGCATTGTGGAAAAAAGAAATGAAAGCTAGGTTTGAAACGAGTTTTCAAATTAGGCATGCAGCTTTCATTTCCATTTCTCAATCGCAAAGCACGTAACGGCACAAAGAAAACTTCTTCTGAGATTTTCTATGCGGATGAAGAAGAGATTTCTGTGCATTTCAGAAAAAATAGCCGAGCTAGAAATTATCTGATTTATGTTCGTTCTGACCGATCCTTGACAGTCACTATTCCGCGCCGCGGCACGAAGGCTGAGGCAATGGAATTTCTATATCATAAACGTTTGTGGATTCAGCGTCAGTTGCGTCGTCTAAGCGCACAGATTATTCCGCCAAGTGAGTGGACGGATGGAACGGTTCTACTTTTTCATGGGAAAGAAGTTGTTTTACAGACAGAGGAAAAGAACGGAAATTGTGAAGTCATTCTGGGTGACCAGCGAATTTATCCAACAAACTTTTCTGATAATCTGCGACCTGTTGTTGAAGAACATCTGCAAAAAATGGCGATCAAGGAGCTTTCAGCCAGAACATCTGAACTCGCGGAAAAGCATGGACTTAAGGTAAAGCGTATTACCGTGCGAAATCAGAGTTCCCGTTGGGGTTCCTGTTCAGAACGTGGTTCTATTTCATTGAACTGGCGTTTGATTCAGGCGCCACATGATGTGCGTGATTACGTGATTCTTCATGAATTGATGCATTTGAAGGAGATGAACCACTCGTCTCGCTTCTGGAAGCTTTTGGAGGATGTGTGCCCAAATTATCAAAAAAAGGAACGTTGGCTGAAAATGAATGCAGCCAGACTGGGATTGTAGAATTATTATGAGTCATACGGTTTTAGCGATTGATACTTCTACGAGTCTTATAAGTTGGGCTGTGATGAATGCGGGGGAGCTTATTCTGGAGCATCAATCACCAGAGCGTGCATCGAGTGGGCTTGCGGCAAGTCTGCATCCTCATCGGGAAATCCTCAGCAAAACGGATGAAATTTTAGTTGGTGTGGGGCCAGGTTCGTTTAGTGGGATACGTGCAGCGATAGCTACAGCTCAAGGTTTACGAAGTGTATGGGGTTGTGATGTGAAAGCCATTCGTAGTTCACATGCCTTAGCCTGGTCGCAGAAGCATATTAGTTTTCTGGGCGTATTTGCCGATGCACGTCGTAATCAGTATTTCTTTACAGGGTATGAAGAAGGTAGAATGACGAGAAAGACACAAGTTATCGAACGTCATGAGGTGGAAGATTATTTAAGTAAATGTACGCTTGCGGTCAGTGCTGAATCTGATGAGCTTATTCCGAATGAGGTGACTTTGCATGCTATGGATTTAATTTTCTACCAGAAGAATTTTTCGTTTAGTGATGAGTTGGAACTCGAACCTATTCATCTACGTGAAAGTGTAGCTAAGACGAAACATCCTGCTGTTTAAAACTATAAGTTGTCTAAAGATTTTTTTAACTTGGTGATTTTATCTTTGGCTTTGTCTGCAATGTCTCGCCAGGTATTCACTTTTTCTGCAGGAGCTTTTTTGAGCATGGCCTCATTTTGTAATTTTTTGTTTTCGCGCTCTAAATCTGCTTGTGCCTTAGCTAATTCTTTCTCCAAACGCGCTCTTTCTTGATCAACATCAATAACGCCTTCGAGTGGTAAGTAGAGATCGCCAATCGGCGTTATGACAGAGGGTGTTTTAGAGAGCGCAGTCTTCACAATTTTTAGTTCAGATGTATGAAGCAGGCCGCTGAGTATATCGATGTCATGGTCATCAATTTCGGCGTTTTGGGCGAGTTTGAGTTTCATAACTACTTTTTGATTTGTAGGTATTTGAAATTCAGCTCGCAAAGCACGTCCACGGTCCAGAGTTTCATAAAGCTGCTGTGTGCGATGGGCCAGCTTTTGATTCGCGTTCAGTTTTTTCTGAGGTTGTGGATATTCGGTAAAGAGAATAGATGTATTAGATGTTCCGCAGAATCCAAGCTCTGTCCATATCTCTTCTGTGATAAAGGGCATAAAGGGATGTAGCAGACGAAGCACATGATTTATGGTGTAGTCGATCGTTGCCAGAGTTCCACTACGTGTTAAAGAATCTTTATTATTAAAATCAGCTTTGGCAACTTCTAAGAACCGTGAGCAGAAAGTGTCCCAGACAAAGCTATAAATAGCCGAGCTGGCTGTATTGAATTCATATTTGTTAAAAGCCTCTTCTACGGTTGTAAGCAGATCTTCCAGGCTAGCCAACAGGTGATGGGCGAAGGGCGATAGCTGATGATTTTCATTAAAAGGATTTGCTGTGGGGTCAATCTCTCCCTGCATAGTGCGGAAGCGGCATGCATTCCAGAGTTTATTGGCGAAATTACGACCTTCTTCGATTTGTTTTTCATCAAAACGAATATCTTGTCCTTTGGGGGCGATGCGCATGAGTCCAAAACGTAAGCCATCTGCCCCATACTTTTTAATGAGCATGAGAGGGTCAGGTGAGTTGCCTAAGGATTTGGACATTTTACGCCCTTTGCCATCACGGATAAGGCCTGTGAAGTAAACGTCTTTGAATGGAATATGATCTTTTAATTGACGTGATGTTCCAGGTTCTAATTCGAGACCTGCGATAATCATACGAGCTACCCAGAGAAAGATAATGTCTGGACCTGTCACAAGAACAGAGGTGGGATAAAATTTCTTGCGCGTACGTTCGTCCATGGTCGCATAGGCCCAGAGCCAGGAAGAAGCCCAGGTGTCCATAGAGTCAGGGTCTTGTTCCCATCCCTCGCCTTGAGGTCGTTCAATCGAGGCAACGGTTTCAGTTATTTCTTCTTGGGTATTTTTTCTATACCAGACTGGTATGCGGTGTCCCCACCAGACTTGTCGGGAAATACACCAGTCTTGTATGTTCTCCAGCCAGTGTGCATAGGTTTTCTCCCAGTGTGTAGGGAAGAAGCGAATGACTTTTTTTTCTGTTTCATTTGAGCATACGGCTTCTAAAGATTCTTTGATTTTAGGATATTTAAGAAACCATTGCTCACTGAGGCGTGGTTCAATGGGTACTTTCCCCCGCTCTGAAAAACCGACGTTATTATCATAAGCATCGATCTTAACCAATTGTCCCATACTATCCAGCAACTCAGCAGCTTTATCTCGAGCTTGAAAGCGTTCCATACCATGAAGCTCTGGGACATCCGGACAATCAATATGACCGTCAGCCGTCATGATATTAATGATGGGTAAGTTGTGACGTTGGCCTATTTCAAAGTCATTTTTATCATGTGCTGGAGTGACTTTAAGCACTCCGGTGCCAAATTCGATGTCGATATAATCATCCGGGATAATAGGAATATTTGTTTTTGGAAAAGGGCGTATAGCATGCTTGCCAATGAGGTCCATGTAACGTTTGTCTTCCGGATGTACAGCTACGGCTGTATCAGCCATCAATGTTTCAGGTCTCGTGGTGGCAATTTCTACAAAACGGCCAGGTTCTTCAGCGATCTCATAGCGCATGGTATAGAGTTTGCTTTTTTGCGGCTTCATTTCCACCTCTTCATCTGAGATGGCAGTAAGCGATGCTGGGCACCAGTTGCACATACGCAGTCCCCGGTACATGTATCCCTTGTTGTAAAGTTCAACAAAAACTTGTTGAACTTCCTTGAGATAGTTCTCGTCTAGAGTGAAGCGTTCACGTTTCCAATCGCATGAGCAGCCCAGTTTCTTGAGTTGCTCAATGATGATGCCGCCTCTGTCTTTTGTCCATGCCCAGATCAGCTTGATCATATTTTCGCGTCCGATGTTTTGACGCGTAAGTTTTGTGTCAGCGGGAAGTTTAAATGAGTCTAGCATCTCTTTGACTGTAGGAGGTAGTTGGTCAGGTTTTCGTAATGCTTTTTCAACCGCTGTTTGTGTAGCCAGGCCCGCGTGATCTGTTCCGGGGAGCCAGAGAACCTCGTGACCTGTCATGCGTGCTCTGCGTGCCAGAATATCCTGTATCGTATTATTGAGAACATGCCCCATGGTAAGAACACCTGTTACGTTTGGGGGTGGGATAACAATCGAGTAAGCAGGCTTGGTGGAGTCTGGATCAGCATGAAAGGCATCATTTTTTAGCCAGCGACTATAAATACGGTCCTCTACTTTTCCCGGTTCGTAGGCTTTAGCCAGTTCCAACATAAGAGCAAAAACCTAGCGGGAGAAAAAAGATTGTCGAATGCAGAATCGAGACCTCTGGTTTATCTGAGGAATAAGTTGATCCGTTGCATTCTCAAATCAATGCTATGCGAGTCTTGCTGACTTTATTGTTTTTTGTGCTTTGTCCTTTGCTTAGGGCACAGGATTGGTTGAAGAATTATGACGTGCTTCTAGAAGAATATGTGCGTGAAGATGGGGTGCGTTATGCAGCCTGGAAAAGGAATGAAGCTGATCTGCAATCTTTAAAACAAGTGGTTGATTCTATTGGTAGCCACGAGGTTGACATTGTTAGCGAAAAGGCACAGTTGGCATTTTATCTGAATGCCTATAATGCCTGGATTCTACACCACATGCTCAAAGCTTATCCTGCCAAAGGCCCCTTAGCGGCTAGCATCATGTTTTTTCACAAGAAGAATATTGTCGTTGCTGGAGAAAAGATGAGCTTTGATCACTTGGAACAAAAAATTATTCGGCCTCGCTTTAATGAACCTCGTATTCATTTCGCCCTTAATTGTGCAAGCCTGAGTTGCCCGCCGTTGTATTCACGAGCATTTAGAGATTCGTCTTTAGATGAGCTTTTAGATAAGCTGACCAAAGACTTTTTCAATGCGAATGATCAAGCTTTGAAAATAGACCATCAGAAAAAAGTAGTATATCTGACTAAACTTCTGGATTGGTATAAAAAGGATTTTCCAGATGGTGTCGTACAATTCATCAATCAATATCGCAGCCAAACGTTGCCTGCCGCATATAAAATAAAATTTTTGAAGTATGACTGGAGTTTAAATGCGTCAGGCGATGACTAGAGTTCATGACTTTTAGTATTGTTATCCCGTCACTCAATGAAGCCGTTAGTTTGCAAAAGACTTTAGAGCAGCCTGAGCTTGCTAAGATGAGTGAAGTGCAGGTTGTAGATGGAGGTAGTGATGACGAAACGCTCGCTATTCTAAAAAAATATGAAGTTAAGATTCTTTGTGAGCGAGAGGGCCGAGGTTGGCAATTGCATCGTGGAGCTGAATGCACAAGTGGGGAAGTAATCATATTTTTACATGCGGATACGCTTCTCCCTCCTAATGCTGTGCATATAATAAAAATGGTGCTTCAAGATAAAGAAGTTGTAGGAGGGCATTTCAAGTTGAGTTATTCTGAGGATCATTGGCAGTGTCACTGTGTCGAATTTGTCTGTGCGGTGCTCAGTCTTATAGGTATTTGCTATGGGGATTCGGTCTTTTTTGTCCGTCGAGAAGCTTACATAAAATCCGGAGGTTTTCGTGACTACCCAATTTTTGAGGATCTGGACTTTGTTTCGCGCATTAGAAAATATGGTAGATTTCAAAAATTACCGTTTAGAGTTGTATCCTCACCAAGGAGATTTCTAGGAAAAAGCTTTTACAAAGTCCTGGCTCTGTGGGTGTTAATGCAGATTTTGTATTGGTGTTGTATTTCCCCTGTTATCTTAGGAAAATGC
>JBCCWR010000103.1:0-8656 GCA_039193385.1 Verrucomicrobiota bacterium
AAAGAGAAATTCAGCTAAAAATTGTCTACTATGGCTGTGCACTATGTGGAAAGACTACAAATCTAGTCAATCTTCATAAAAGAATTAATAGCACTCAAAAAGGAGAGTTAGTATCCCTTTCTACGGATGCGGATAGGACTTTATTCTTTGACTTTTTGAGTCTCAGCACTAAAACCTTGCCAGGTTTTAACACACGTTTCCAACTTTATACTGTTCCAGGCCAGCCTGTCTATAATACCACTCGTCAGTTAGTTCTTAAGGGAGTGGATGGTATTGTTTTTGTAGTAGACTCGCATTATGACCGTATGCAGGAAAATGTTGAGTCATTCGCCAATCTTCAGGAAAACCTTATAGAAAATCATTTGAGTTTGGCACAAATCCCTTATGTACTTCAGTATAATAAACGTGATTTGCCTAATGCAGCGCCTCTTCATTACCTTGAATATACATTTAATAATCGCGCTACAAGAGTTCTTTCCTTTGAATCCTCAGCTACGGAGGGCGGCGGCATCCTAGAAACTCTGAATGGGTCTGCAAGGCTTTTATTGGCTAAATATTCGAAGTCAGCTGCAGGTTCAAGTCCTGATGTTGCAGAATTGTCATCAAGTGGTTCGGGTAACTAAACTGAGATAATTTATAGTAGCTGGTGTAAAGATTTAGATATAAAAATTATATAGGACTAGTTTATGACTTCTATTGGAATGTTATCAGAAGAGCATCAGAGAAAGATTGAAACACATCTTTCAGAGTATCTCGAAAAGTCTGAATCTCGTTGGTCGGCTCTTGTTGATAAAGGAGGAAATCTTTTAGCCCAGTTTGGGGATACGGGGGATCTAGATCTTAGTATTCTTTGTGCTCTTGCTGCAGGATCTTTTGCTGCTACTCATGAGCTTGCCCGTAGGTTAGGTGAACCTGAATTTACCGCACTGTATCACGAAGGTCAGGGTATTAGCATTTTCATTTCAGCTCTTCATTATGAATGTCTACTCATAACCGTATTTGATAATAAGACGAATATTGGTCTGGTGAAATTTTATGCTCAACAAGGTGCAGAGGCTATGAATGGGTTTCTGAAAGTAGCAGCAGATGAAGCTATGGCTGCTGATCCTCTTCTTCTAGATGCTGAACTAGACCCGAATCAGAGCATTATCGGTTAAATCCTCACATTTTCTAAAACCTTTTATTCTTACATCTTGTTTTGCGACAATGATAAACTAGGGTTTATTCTCATTGGTTTAAATCAAAGTTTAAAAATGGCCAATACAGAATTTCCCGTTACAAAAAAAAGTAATAAAGAAAAAGTAGATGTTGCTTTTGAAAAAGGGTGGCGTGTCATTGTGTGGAATGATCCTGTTAATTTAATGAGTTACGTTGTTTATGTCTTTCAATGTATACTAGGGTTTTCGCATGAAAAAGCTCGCAAGCACATGCTTGAAGTTCATCATGACGGTAAAAGCTGTGTGGCTCAAGAGACTAGGGAAAAGGCTGAGCATTATTTGCATCAGCTTTTAGCAAAAGGTTTAAAAACAACATTGGAGAAAGTCGACTGATGCAGGTTAATCATTTAGAGTATGGATTGGAGATTATTCTGTTTCATGCCGAAGCTTCGATTGTCCAAGATATTCTAAAAAGAATTCTGCATAACTATCAAATTCCTCCACAAGAGCACCATGATTCAGTGCAGGCTGTGTGGTATCCTAATGCTATTGAAGAATCTTATGATTATGATGATGGATATGCTTTGAAAAGTCTCCATAGTGACCTCCAAGAGTATCGCAGTCAGAATGCAGATTTAGTCAAAAAATGGATTAGTTGTTTTGACCGTAAGGACGAACCTGTTTTATGGTTAGTTAAGGAAGAAGATATAGATAGTCTTTTAACTGTTATTAATGATCATCGGCTGTATCTTGCTGCGGATAATAAGCTCACGGAAGAAGAGTTAGAGCAACATTTGGAAGAAATTGAAGACCCTAAGCTCCGATCAAATCTTATAGAAATTCACTTTCTGGCCTGGCTTATAGAATTAATACTAAGTAATCGCTGAATGTTTTCTTACCATTCGAGTACACAAGATCCCCAAGTCAGTCCTCCACCAAATGCGACAAGCAATATTTTGTCTCCACGCTGTAAATTGTAATGTTCTTTAGCTTCATGCATGGCTATGGGGATGCATGCGGCAGATATATTCCCATAGCGGTCAATATTAATGAAACGTTTCTCTTGTGGTACTTTTAAACGGTCACATAAAGCTTTGATGATGCGTATATTAGCTTGGTGGCTTATGACGCAGGTAATATCTTCGATGGTGCAGCCTGCGACTTCTAAAGAATGTTGAGCAGATGCCCCCATTTCTGTAACTGCTTTTTTGAAAACTTCCTGACCGCTCATATTCATGGCATCTCTCGGAAGGGTTTCTGAATCAATTCCAAAGCAAATATCTTTGCGGCCGTTATGTAGATAAAGGATGTCAGATGCATTTCCATCTGCTCCTAAACGGGATGCGAGAATTCCTGGCGTTTCATAAGTAGGTTGAATGACAACAGCTCCAGCACCATCACCAAACAGGACACAGGTATTACGGTCGGTCCAATCGATAACAGATGAAATTCTTTCGGCACCAATAAGCAAAACGTTTTTATACATGCCGGTGGCTATGTAGCCTTGAACTCCGATAAGGCCATAAAGAAATCCGGTACACGCAGCCTGAATATCCATGGCTGCAGCCTTGGTTGCACCGATTTTTTTTTGAACAAAACATGCTGTAGAAGGGAAAATAGCGTCTGGCGTAATTGTTGCCACTAGAATGAGATCAATATCTTCGGGTGTAAGGTTTGCATTCGCGATAGCCTGTTTTGCTGCTTCTGCTCCCATATCAGAGGCAAGTTGGCCTTCTGCAGCAATATGACGCTCTTTGATGCCGGTTCGACTTATGATCCATTCATCATTGGTATCAACCATTGTTTCAAGATCTTTATTAGTAAGAATTTTTTCTGGCAAGTAGATACCAGTAGATGCAATTCGGATTCCGGGGACGGCTAATTTTTCCATGACAAGGTAAACCCTTTTTTGGTCGCTTGCTTCAATTGAGCAACTGCTTCAATGATTTGTTCGTTAATTTGGAGTTCCACTGCTTCAGCTCCAACGCGTACAGCGTTACGAATAGCTTTGACAGTAGAGGACCCGTGTGCAATCACACATATCCCATTGACTCCCAGAAGTAGACTTCCGCCATACTCCTCATAATTTGTTTTCTTTTTGATATTATAAAATGCGTTTCGTGAAAGCCATGCGCCAAACATGCGAAACGGCGTGCTCTTGAGCTCACGTTTGAGCCATCGAAAAATAGCATTGGCAATGCTTTCGCTAGTCTTAAGAACAACATTTCCTGTGAAGCCGTCTGTAACGACAACTTCTACAGGGCGTTCATAAAGGTCATGCCCTTCAACATTTCCGACAAAGTTGATAGGTGCCTCCTGAAGTAATTTGAAGGCTTCTTTAGTAAGATCGTTACCTTTTGCATCTTCGGTTCCTACGCTCAGAAGGCCGACACGAGGTTTGCTGTATTTAAGAACTTTCTCAGAATAAATACTGCCCATAATTCCGTATTGCGCTAGATGCTCAGCGCGTGCATCGACATTTGCACCAGCATCTGTAAGAACAAAGACGTTAGTCTCTGTCGGCATCGTGGTGGCGATGCCTGGTCGGAAAACACCTGGAAGTGTACGTAGGAAGATGGACGAACCTGCAACTACGGCCCCGGTGTGACCAGCTGAAACCACTGCGTCAGCTTCTCCATCACGCACCAGTTGAATACTACGGTTAATGGAGTTGTCTTTTTTTCTGCGCACACCGGAAACAGCATGTTCATCCATGCCAATAACTTCTGTGCAGTGCAAGACGTTCAGTTTCGTCTTTAGAGTGTCAGGAAATTTTGCCATTTCCACACGAATTCGAGACTCATCCCCAACAAGAAATATTTTCTCAATATGAGGATACATCTCCAATGCTTCAATGGCGGCAGCCACTGGGCGCTCGGGAGCGTAATCCCCTCCCATGGCGTCTAGGGCTATTTTCATGAAAGATGTTCTTTGATAAATACTTTGCTGTAAATTTGAAAAATTTATTCCTCAGCTGTAATGCTTAAAACTTGCTTGCCACGATACATGCCTGTTGCAGGATCGACACGGTGTGAGAGGTGCTTGGATTTTGTTTTCGTATCAGTGCGTAGTTGAATAGGGTCTTTACGATGAGACGCTACGCGAGAGCGAATCTTACTCTTTGTCGTTTTTCCTTTAGGGACTGCCATTTCTTACTCCTTGTTTTCTAAATGATCTAGTGCTCCCCAGACATCCTTGTTTCTGAGGTTATCAAATTCTTCATGCTCTTTTAAATAACTTTTACTGGTTTTGAGACAGCGTGATTGTTGATCCAATGTGCAAGTAAAAGTCATTGGCAAGCTGAGCAAAATATCTTCTCTTATATCGACCGTCAAGTCGATTGAGTCATCTCTTTGCACAAGATAGGTGTGACAAAATTCTATATTGTCGATTTTCCAATCAATTAGATCGAGGCAACGATCACATTTAACAGTACATGCGGCATCCAGTTTTCCTCTTACAATAAATTCATTTCCTAGCAATTGTGTATCAAAGCGGTAAATAATAGGCTTCCATTCCTCAAAGGGATCCATGGGTAAATCATAGTCTTTAGAGGGTAACTCACCCTCTAGCTTGTCACCATGGTCAGAAATGTCACGGAGGTCGATAATCATGGAAATATTATCTAAGTTGTTGAACAGTAAGTCTTTTTAAGCTTCTGTTCGACGATTTCGGGAACATAACTACTGATATCTCCACCTAGACGGGCAATTTCTTTGACAATACGTGAGCTAAGATAAGTGTAGTTGTCTTTTGGCATAAGAAAAATGGTGTCAACGGTTTCATTCAGGCTTCGGTTCATAAGAGCTAGCTGAAATTCAAACTCAAAATCTGAAACAGCGCGAAGCCCTCGAATGAGAGTATAGCAGTTATTTTGAACGGCAAATTCAACAGACAGGCCTTCAACTTTCATGATAGAAATGCGATTTGCTCCAGAAATGTTTTTGATCGATTCGTGAACGAGGTCAATACGTTCCTCCATAGAAAAAGTATGGTTCTTAGTAGAATTCGTGGCTATACCAATAAGGACTTTGTCAAAAAGTTTGAGTGCACGCTCAATGATGTCTAGATGACCATTAGTAATGGGATCAAAACTTCCGGGGTAAAGCGCGGAACGTATCTTTTGGTTGGTGGACATTTGTTTTCATTATAAAGTTTTGAAATTGTCCGTGCAAGCACAGGCATCGTATTGGAGGGCGTTAGCTTTTAAAACATTGTTATAAATATATGGCACGTTTCAGATTCAGAACATTAACCACCTGGATCATTCTTGTGAATGTCCTCATTGCACTACTAGGATTAGTGCTGGATGCAGTTTATGGGCCAGTCAGGACGACAGTAGTGGAGCAAGGTGCGCCTATACGCGTGGAGATAGGTTTTTTACAGAATTTTCTCGGTCTACGTCTGAGTGATTTAACAGAGGGAAGAATATGGAAACTGTTCAGCTACATGTGGGTGCATGCGCCCTTGCAAGGTTGGTTGGTGCTGCATGTGGTTTTTAATATGGTGACGCTTAATATGTTTGGCCGTATCGTTGAAAAAGACCTGGGCAAGAAGCATTATGCTATCATTTATTTTTCTGGGGGAATCATATCAGCATTTTTTAGTCTATCTGAGATGATGATTATCGGAGATTCACAGATGACGCTTCTTATTGGAGCGAGTGGTGGGCTGCTAGCTGTTGTGGCAGCTTTCGCATGCCTCAAACCTGATACGAAACTAATGGTTTTTCCTTTACCCATTCCCATTAAAGCTATGAAGTTGATGTGGCTATTCGCGGGTATTTCTATTTTATTTATGATTACAGACACACTGAGCTTTATTGGGCATTCTGCTCATCTTGGTGGTCTCTTATGGGGGTTTTTCTATATGTGGATAGGTGGCCTATATCCCGCGAGGAAGCGTTATCAATCGAAAGCATCAAAAACCGATGTCGAAATTGTTGAGGAATCTCCAGTTGCAACAATGTCTACGAAAGAGCTTTTACTGGAAGCTCAAGCCGTCATGGACAAAGTCTCGCGTGAAGGTATGGAGAGCTTAACTGATAGAGACAGAGAAATTTTACGGTGTGCTCAGATACGAATGAGATTTTAGATTTTATTGGCATGTTAATGAGATAAAGTTGATTGAGTATGAGTGAAATAAAAAGTATTACCCCACAAGATTTACAGACAGAATTAAAGAGCACAAACATCACTCTTATTGATGTCAGAGAGGAAGACGAGTGGCATATATGCCATATTGAAGGAGCAAAGCTGGTTCCTCTAACACTTTTTACTCAGCAGGCTCTCACGCTTCTAGATAAACAAGATGATCTAGTTCTTTATTGTCATCATGGTATGCGTTCTATGAATGCTTGTGAATGGCTGGTAGGTCATGGATATTCGAAAGTTCGTAATCTAACAGGTGGTATTGATGCTTGGTCTTTGCAGGTTGATTCTAAGACCCCGAGGTATTAAGCATTTATTTGCTAGATTCAGGCCAAGATAATTGAGGCTCCTTCATAGCTTCTAGCGTAGCGTTTTCATTGAAGAGAAAACTATTTGAGGGAAGTGCCCTGATAGCCTGTTTTATCGAAAGTGATAGATGTAAAGCCGAGGTTTAAAATACTATCTTTAAGACGTTTTTGCATATCATATTGCATTAAACGATGTGTTTCACTAGGAGCAACTTGGATGTGGGCTTCCGTATCGCGATGTCGCATGCGAACGATGCGAAAGCCTTCTTTTCGTAAAATTTCTTCACCAAGTTCAACTTGTTTTAAGCGTTGTGCATTTACTTTAACTCCATGCGTGATGCGTGATGCTAGACAAGGTGAAGCAACTTTCTCGGCAATCTCAAGATTAGCCTTATGAGCAAGTTGACGAATGTCTGATTTTGTCAGTTGAGCATCTCGTAAAGGTGTTAGCACTCTAAATTCTTTAGCAGCTAGATGCCCCGGACGATTATGAGGAGAATCTTCAAAGTTTTCACCATAACATAGAGTTTTAAAATGATTTTTTTGAGCAAACTGCTTCATGTTATCGAACAACTCATGTTTACAATAATAGCAGCGGTTAAGTGGGTTAGATGTATAGTTAGAATCAGCCATTTCATGCGTCTTAATAATTTGCAGCGGAAGATGGTGTCTCGTGGCGAAAGCAATGGCAGCATGGTATTCACTGCGAGCAAGACTTGGGGAATCAGCTAAAACACCTAATACATTATCTTTGCATAATTGATAAGCTGACCATAAGAGAAAACCGCTATCAACACCACCTGAGTATGCGATTAGTGCTTTAGGCAAGCTCGCAAGTTGTTTATGGAATAACTTTTCTTTGGCAGACAGTGAATTCACACATTTTTCTATAGCATAACTTTCAGAAATTATCTAATTTGCCTGCTCATTTTTTTCAGGCAGGGATAAATGCTGTCAAGTTAATGGGTTAATACAATGGCTTTAATTGTTCAAAAATATGGAGGTACGTCAGTCGGAACGATTGACCGTATACGCAATGTAGCAGAGCGTATTGCTGCCTGTCGTGCTGAGGGCAATCAGGTGGTAGTTGTGGTATCTGCTATGTCCGGGGTAACCAATCGACTTATTGAAATGGCTCGTGAAATTTGTGATAAGCCCAGTTCTCGTGAAATGGATATGTTATTGACTACGGGTGAGCAGACAACAATCGCATTAACTGCAATGGCACTGCATACCATGGATGTGCCCGCGATTTCTCTTACTGGGGCTCAAGCTGGCATCGTTACGGATGGCATGCATTCCAAAGCGAGAATTTCAAATATCACACCAGATAAAATTCATGAACATCTTGATGAAGGTAATGTGGTCATCGTTGCAGGATTTCAAGGTCAGACTTTAGAAGGTCATATTACGACATTGGGTCGTGGAGGTTCGGATCTGTCTGCGATTGCTCTTGCGGCTGTGGTTAAGGCTGATCTCTGCCAGATTTGTACAGATGTAGATGGCGTGTATACTGCCGATCCGCGCGTTGTTAAAGACGCTAGAAAAATTAAAGAAATTTCTTATGAAGAAATGCTGGAGATGGCTAGCCTTGGTTCAAAGGTCATGCAGTCCAGGGCTGTGGAATTTGCCAGCAAATTTAATGTCGTATTTGAAGTGAAATCTACCTTCAATACAAACAAAGGGACGATTGTGAAACAGGAAACTGCAAGTATGGAAGAAGTCGTAGTGCGCGGCGTAAGTGTAGAAAAGAATCAGGCCAAAGTCACCATTACCGGTGTGCCTGATACACCCGGTGAAGCATCAAAATTATTTAATAACATTGCTACGGCAAATCTGAATGTTGATATGATTGTTCAAAACGTATCTGTGACTAACAATAAAACTGATATTACGTTTACCTTCAGTAAGAACGACATGAAAACAGTGGCCGATATTGCTGAAACTTTTGTGAAAGAGATTGGAGCTGAGGGGCATGTTATAGAAGAAGGCATTGCCAAACTTTCTGTAGTTGGTATAGGCATGCGCAGTCACACTGGTG
>JBCCWR010000104.1:0-8643 GCA_039193385.1 Verrucomicrobiota bacterium
AGTTGGCGCGAGTTATTGAGGAAATCTCTCTTTTAAAGCGACTGCCATCATTTTTTGTAGATCCTTTTTAAACTCGGACAGCTCAGCTCCTTCACGATCAACAATATATGTTTTACCTTTTTCAGTTGATGGAGAATTTAATGTTGATCGTGAAGGAGCTGAGCTGTCCGAGTTTAAAAAGGATCTACAAAAAATGATGGCAGTCGCTTTAAAAGAGAGATTTCCTCAATACCTCGCGCCAACTATTTTAGTTGATTCATGGATGAATGTTCCTAGGGGTAATAACTGGGTTGTTGGAGGCCGTTTTACCAAAGTGAATCAGGGTAGCCGTGCTTTGAGAGCTACAGTTGGACTAGGCGCTGGTGGTACTAAACTTGAATCTGCGGTTTATGTCTATGATATGTCCGTAGATAGTACCAAACCATTTTTACAATTTAAAACTACCGGGGGTAGTGGAGCACAACCCGGAGCATTGCTAAGTGCAAATCCTGTTAGTATGGCAATTTCAGGGGTTGGCGGTGCTGCTAAAGGACTGACAGATGATGTCGTGCGGACATCGCGTATGATCACAGCAGATATTTCAGAGTATATGTTTGCAAAAGGTTGGATTCCAGAAGAGCAAAGAATTAAAGCAAAACGCTAAATATGACTCTAGTCGAGCATCGATGCGATGGAGTTGTCTAATCCGTGTAGTGGACTCATTTTCTTTGCTCCACGATGTGCATGATAATATGGATGACTCCCTGGCTGATTTGCATAATGCGGGTTTAATATGCCAAATAGGGAGCGAGCCATTTTTCAGCTTCTTCGATTGAGATGCTTTTGCGCTTGGCGTAGTCCTCTATCTGGTCTTTCTGGATTTTGTTAACGCCAAAGTATCTGGCCTGTGGATGACTGAAGTAGAGCCCTGATACGGAACTGGCCGGGGTCATAGCGCAGTTTTCTGTGAGACTGACACCAATTTTGTCAGGAGCATTGAGCAGAGGGAAGAGCTTGCGCTTTTCCGTGTGATCGGGACAGGCGGGGTAACCCGCTGCAGGACGAATACCGCGGTATTTCTCACGGATTAATTCCTCGTTAGTCAAAGTTTCGCTTTTGCCATAGCTCCAGGCGTCACGGCACTTTTTATGCATTAATTCAGCAAAGGCTTCGGCCAGCCGGTCACCCAATGCTTTGGTCATAATGGAATGATAATCATCATGTTCTTGCTCAAAGGCATGAGCCATTTTTTCAACACCATGTCCACAGGTAACGACGAAGCTGCCCAAATAATCAGGTCTACCGCTGTCTTTGGGGGCAATGTAATCGCTCAGGCTGTAATTAAATTCATCTTTCTTCTTTTCTGATTGTTGGCGAAGCATACAGAAGGTTTCTACGACTTCGCTGCGAGTTTCGTCTTTATAGAGTTCAATATCATCCCCAACGGTATTTGCTGGATAGAAGGCTACGACGGCCTGGGCAGTAAAGCGCTTTTCTTTAAGGATACGTTTGAGTAGTACCTGTGCATCATGGAAAAGCTTTGTGGCTTCTTCTCCTACGATTTCGTCTTGGAGAATTTTCGGGTAACGTCCACGCAGGTCCCATGCATGAAAGAAGGGCGACCAGTCAATGTATTCAGCAATTTCATTGAGATCATAATCGACATAAACTTTTTCACCTAGAAATTCAGGTTTAGCTATTTCTAGTTTTTGCCAATCGCAGGTAAAACGGTTGGCACGTGCTTTATCCAGTGAGACAAGCTTGGCAGATTGCATTTTCTGGGAAAATTTCTCACGTGCTTCTTCCTGAGAAATTTTAAGTTCGTCGATGTATTTTTCGCGTGAATCAGGATTGAGTAGGTCACTGACTACGTTGACGACGCGTGATGCATCAATCACGTGATGAACCGCATGCGAATAACTTGGGGCAATTTTTATGGCTGTATGAGCTGTGCTAGTGGTTGCTCCGCCAATGAGTAAAGGCGTGGTGAAACCCAAACGTTCCATTTCTTTAGCTACGTAAACCATTTCGTCAAGTGAGGGTGTGATTAAGCCCGAAAGTCCAATGATATCTGCACCGACTTCTCGAGCTTTCTCCAGGATTTTGTCACAAGGAACCATAACCCCCATATCAACGACTTCGTAATTGTTACAGGCGAGCACGACGCCGACAATGTTCTTGCCGATATCATGTACATCTCCCTTAACAGTGGCTATGAGAAAGACACCCTGTTTATCTCCCTCTTGTTTTTCTTTTTCCATATAGGGCATGAGATAAGCCACTGCTTTCTTCATGACTCGTGCTGATTTCACGACCTGAGGTAGAAACATTTTTCCAGCTCCGAAAAGATCCCCTACGACTTTCATGCCATCCATCAAAGGACCTTCAATGACATGAAGAGGTTTATCAAACATATGCCTTGCCTCTTCGGTGTCTTCATCGACAAAGTCGACGATGCCATTGACCAGGGCATGTTCCAGTCGCTTGGCCACAGGGTTTTCTCGCCAGGCTATAGCTGTAGCTTGGTCCTCTTTTTTCTTTCCTTTGAATTGCTCAGCGAAATCAATGAGGTTCTCTGTTGCTTCATCGTTGCGGTTGAGTATGACATCTTCCACATATTCTTTAAGCTGCGGTTCAATGTCATCATAAACAGCCAGCATACCTGCATTCACAATGCCCATATCCAGTCCAGCTTTAATAGCATGAAAGAGAAAGACGGAGTGCATGGCTTCGCGCACAATGTTATTGCCGCGAAAGCTAAAGGAGATGTTTGAAATACCGCCAGATGTTCTGCAACCGGGGCAGGTTTTTTTAATAACGCGAAGAGCTTCGATAAAATCTACAGCATAGTTATTATGCTCCTCAATACCGGTGGCAACCGTCAGCACATTGGCATCGAAAATAATATCTGCAGGTTCAAAGTCGGCTTGTTCTGTGAGAATTTTATAAGCTCGCTGACAAATGCGTATTTTATCCTCTTGAGTAGCGGCTTGACCTTTCTCATCGAAAGCCATGACGACAGCCGCCGCGCCATAGCGCTTGATGAACTGAGCTTGCTCAATAAATTTTTCTTCACCCTCTTTGAGGGAGATAGAGTTCACAATGCCTTTGCCCTGGATGCATTTTAGACCTGCTTCCAGCACGGACCATTTGGATGAATCGATCATGATGGGAACGCGTGAGATGTCTGGTTCCGCCGCCAGTAAGTTCAAAAAACGCGTCATGCACGCCTCGCCATCCAGCAAGCCTTCATCAAAATTTATGTCGATAATGTTGGCACCGTTCTCCACTTGTTGGCGAGCAACAGCAAGGGCGCTATCGAAATCTCCTTCTACAATGAGGCGCTTAAACTTAGGTGACCCAGTGACATTGGTTCTTTCACCTACCATGATGAAAGATGCGTGATCATCTGATATGTTAAATGGTTCAAGTCCGCTTAAACGCGTGATGTGCACGGGCTCAGATGATGGTCGAATCATCCGTGGTTCAATGCTTTGCAGGCGTTTGACAATGGCGCGAATATGATCTGGGGTTGTTCCACAACATCCTCCAACGATATTGACCAAACCGTCCTTAGCAAAATTTTCTAAATGATCAGAAGTATCTTCAGGACCTTCGGGAAAGCCTGTTGGACTTAGAGGATCAGGCAACCCTGCATTCGGGTAACAACTGACATAGCAGTCTGATAATTTAGAGAGTTCTTCGATATAAGGGCGCATTTGTTCCGCACCGAGTGCACAGTTCATACCTACACTAATAGGCTTGGAGTGGCGCAAAGAATTCCAGAAAGCTTCAGTGGTCTGTCCAGAAAGAGTGCGGCCTGATGCATCGGTGATGGTTCCAGAAATCATCACTGGCAGGATGACATCATTTTGTTCAAAAAATTCTTCAATGGCGAAGAGAGCAGCTTTTAGATTAAGGGTGTCAAAGACTGTTTCAGGTAAAATAATATCTACACCGCCTTCTACGAGCGCTTTAATTTGTTCAAGGTAGGCCTGCTTAACTTCATCGTAGGTGACTTCTCGTTTGCCAGGGTCATTGACATCACGCGACATAGAAAGCGTGCGGTTAGTTGGGCCAAGTGCGCCGGCAACCAGGCAGATACGGTCAGGATTTTCCGCCATGACATCATCGGCAGCCTGGCGGGCTAGTTTTGCACAAGCTACATTCAGTTCATGAACGATGTCTTCAAGTTGATAATCTGCCTGAGCGATTGTTGTTCCGGAAAAAGAGTTTGTCTCCACAATATCTGATCCTGCCTCAAAGTAGGCTTTGTGGATTTCGTAGATAACTTCTGGTTTAGACAGAGAAAGTAGGTCGTTGTTGCCTTTTAGATCGATAGGATGATCTTTAAATCTTCCATTAGGTCCTCCACGAAAATCTTCTTCTTCCAGCTTGTAATTTTGGATAGTTGTACCCATAGCACCGTCGAGAAAAACGATGCGTTCTTCCAGTATTTTTTTTAAGGCGCTGATTTTAGCTTCACGTGTCATATGTTAGTGATTTTTTTATATTCAAGACCGATAGTACAACATCGCTTAGATGCGTACTTTTTCAAGAAATATATCAATACATCATGATGTATTGATATATTGTAGGTGGCAGATTATTTTTTAAATTAATCTATTGCCAGGCAAACATCTGTATGCTTACATTTTTGGCCCATCCAGTAGTATGGATGTCTAGATGACCCCATCGTCTAGCGGTTAGGACACCGGGTTTTCATCCCGGCAACCGGGGTTCGATTCCCCGTGGGGTCGCCAAATTATATTTTTTTACAAAATAGACTAAGCTTCCTTCTTTTTTCTAAATTCAAATAGCTATCCTTCATGGCCTTTGCCCTTGAGATAATTGAGCTGAGAGCTATTCTATTTCGCTCACATGAGTGAAAAAAAGTATAACGTTGCTATCGTGGGTGCCACAGGTGCTGTAGGTCAGGAAATTCTGGAGGTGCTGGAGCGAAGAAAATTTCCTGTAAACAAGCTTAAGCTTTTAGCATCTGAGCGTTCTGCTGGCAAAGAGCTCAAATTTCATTCGACTCCAATTCAAGTCGAAGCCGTGACGCATGAAAGTTTTACGAGCATTGATTATGCTTTTTTTAGTGCGGGAGCGACTCGTTCTCGGGAATTTGTTCCTGCGGCGGTCAAAGCCGGTGCCGTAGTCATTGATAATTCCTCCGCTTATCGCATGGATTCGGCTATTCCTCTGGTAGTTCCAGAAGTAAATCCGGAGGATTTAAAAGAGCATAAAGGTATCATCGCGAATCCAAACTGTTGTGCCGCTATTCTTGCCGTTGCCGTTGCACCTATTCATCGGGCTGCAGGAATTAAACGAATGATTGTGTCTACTTACCAGTCTGCCAGTGGCGCTGGGGCAAAAGCTATGGAAGAACTGGAATTACAAGCTAAAGCTTATGCGACAGGTGAGCCCATGCAGAAGGAGGTTTTACCCCATCAGATCGCTTTTAATGTATTTTCCCATAACTCAGCAGTTGAAAGTAATGGATATAATGGAGAGGAAAACAAGATCGTCGCAGAAATTCGTAAAATTTTTCATGCTCCGGAAATGCCGATCTCACCCACTTGTGTGAGAGTGCCGGTGTTGCGTGCTCACTCGGAGTCAGTGAATCTTGATCTTGAGCGGCCTCTTTCAGCTAGGGAAGCGTTTGAGTTATTAAGCAAAGCTCCAGGAATCAAGATGGTGCATAATGAAGAAAGTGTTCATTTTCCTATGCCTATTGAGGCTACGGGAGATCTGGATGTGCACGTGGGTCGAATTCGTCAGGATAGCTCGACACCGCAAAACTATGGTCTCTCTCTCTTTATCTGCGGCGATCAGCTTCTCAAAGGCGCTGCTTGGAATGCTGTTCAGATAGCAGAGGAACTTATCAGGCAAAGAGAAGGAGCAAGGTAACGATTATGAAGATAATTTTACCTGCGGAACTTTTGGAACATGTTCAGCACATCTGTGAGCGAGTTACACACATAGTGAGCTAAAGCAGTGATTTCTTTGATGGGAGGCAGGAGATCTGGCACCATAACCACGTCTATGCCTGCTGCATGTGCGGAACGGACGCCCGCATAAGAATCTTCCAGAGCTAAACACTGTGACGGAGTTACTTCTAAAATCTCCGCCGCTTTGAGATAGATATCTGGAAATGGCTTGCCACGTTCAACTTGATCTCCTGCGATAACGTTTTGAAAAAATTTCAACAAGCCAGTCATTTCAAGTTTTTGTAAAGCTTTCTTGTGGTGTGTGGATGTCGCAACGCCACAGCAGATATGATTATCTTTTAAATAAGACAGCAGTTCTATAATGCCTTCTTTATGCGGGATTCCCTGGTCCTGGATTAATTGATCATAATTGATATAGAAAAGTTTGAGATAGTCGGCGTAAGGAAAGTCTGAAGCAATTTTCTCTCTGAAGAGGCGTTCTGCATCCCGGCTGTTGTGACCAATAAGCCTCATGGAGAAAGTATCATCGATGGGGTATCCCATCTGGCTTGAAGCGGCTTGAGAGGCTGCCTTACTCATGCGTTCGGTATCAAGCATCAGGCCATCCATATCAAAGATCACGGTTGTAATATTTCGCAGCGTATCTTTTAAAGATTCAGGAGGTTCTGTGGTTGCTTCTAGATCATTTGTTGGCACATGGGGAAAGTAAGTGCCAGATGGAGAATTGCCAGTTCATAAATCATTCCACTTTGTGGAATAAGTGAAGTTATATATTTTTAGGCTCCCACGTCGTATCCTGCAATGAACCGGTGCCTTCGTACTCAAAAAATTTACTGAAGGCGTAGAAGGCAACGCCAGCTAACCCGCGAATATTGACCCGCATATCCAGACTGATATCATCCTTGGGAATGTTATACGTTCCGTTACCTATTAAGGCAAAAGCAGTGGAGTAAATCTCAATTTTATCTGTTTCCCAGATGCCATCTTTAATCACGAAATCACTGCGACACCGTGAAGCTTTGCTATAACCCAGGTTGGGCACAATTTTATTGAGCACCTCGGAAAAACTTCCAAAAATAGGTATAGGGTAAAGAACTCCTTCTAATACGGTGATGTCACCCCAACCGCTGAGTGTATCGAGGGAATCAAGAATGCCATTGAGATTGATGGATCCATTGAGAGTGCCGGAAACATCTTCATTGGCAAAAAAGGCATACATAAAATCGCCAAAGTCTTGCCCTAGGAAATCTAATTTACTGGTGAATTTTGTTTTACTTGTTTTAAGGTCCAGGTCAATGGAGCCATTTAGCTTGCCCTGGAACAAAGTCAGCGGTTCCAGTGTTTGAACGGTTAAATTCTGGCCTTTAAAATGCAAACGGATGTCAATGTCCTTCGGTTTTAAAGTTGCTCCAAGGAACTCATAGTCCATGCCATCTTTTGAATTTAAATTAATAATCAGGTTCGTTGTTTTGCCGCCATCTAAATCAAGGTGTCCGTTAACTTCAGCTTTGGGGGCATTGTAAAATCGATAGGGCGCAGAATATCGCATCATAGCACTACCGAATACAGGAGAGATTTCCCGAACTTTTAATTCACTTTTCAAGTCTTTGAGATCTACCTGCTTGGTTCGGAAGTTGTGACGAACGGAGCCTGTGGCGGTTCCTTCAGGTCTGCGCACAAACAATTGCGGTGCATCTATTTCACCAGCTTTAAAAACAAAGGGTGTTTGTAATTCGGAAAAGAAAACCTTTTTATAACTGAAGTCTTGAGCTGCAATCGTCCCCTCAAGACGGATATCATCAAATTTGAGTGATGCCCCCTCGGCTTTACATTTAACGACGGGACCAGATTGAAAATCCAGACTGTTGAAAAATGGTTGTGCTCCCTCGCCGAAAATACCCTTGATAGATGTGGGATTGATATCACTTTTTAGTTTGCCCTTTACTCTGCCATCTCCATCAAGCAGGAATGAAAACTCGCACTCACCTGTTTTGTTTCTTAAAACCGCATCAGAGACAAGCAACCTTGTTCCATCAAAGGACACTCCGATACTGAGATACTCAATTTCACTACCGAGTACATAGAAATTTTGCCAGAGAGACTTGGAGCGTAAGAGATACGTAAACTCGCTTTGCCAGTCTAGTTCAACAGTGCCCTCATTGACCGGCAAAGTTCTGAAATCAACCTGCCTCACAAATTGTTGTATTTGCTCTGGCAAGGCATCTTTAAGTAAAACGAGGTCTACGTTAGATTTGTAATGTAACTTTGCGTGCGTATCTTTCATGCGCCAGCCACCTCGTAGCGTGAGCTCGCCGCGCCGCATGCTTAGTTTGCCTTGCAGTTGTACTTTTTGGTTATGCACGCGTGCTAATAGATCTATGTCACGCACTCGGACGCCTTTGTAAGCAAGGTTTTCACCCATAATACGTAGCTGAGCATCTAACATGTCCAGCTTGACCACCGCTCCTTGTAGTGTTACCTCAATCTTGAGCTGGCCATCACCTCCCAGCATCTCTGCGTATTGATTGATTTTGCTCCATATAACTTCACGCTGTAGAGGTGCTGCTGTTTGCTGCTTTTCCCCATTTGGTTTATAGCCGCGCAAATCCATCATCCCGGCAATGGAAAAATAGATTCCTAAACAATTAAATTCTACAGAGCGAGCGGTAATAGATTCAGGTTTAAATAATAAATGCACATTTGCTTTCAT
>JBCCWR010000105.1:0-8504 GCA_039193385.1 Verrucomicrobiota bacterium
AATTATGCCTGTAAGTTAGTTTAATAAAGAATGAAACTGGTTCTGGAAATTAACTTTGATGAATTAAGGAATGGAAGATGCTAAAAGCTAAGTTAAGGCTGGTATATTCCTATGTGTTGTTTACTACAGGATTTATGCTACTTATTCGCGTAGTTCGCAACTGCTTTAATTTATCAAAGTTAATTTCCAGAACCAGTTTCATTCTTTATTAAACTAACTTACAGGCATAATTTTTGCTGAAATGTTACTGTAATGGTAATTGGATTAGCCCTTTGGCCGGAGGAAAGTCACGACTGGCTTGTGATGTCTCTGAGCTCATTAGAAAAAGTTAAGATCACAAGGATTGGCTTACACGCCAATGAGTCTATGCTGCAGCTCAATCTGCTGGTCATTGATGGAGATGCACCTGGCCCTCATTTTCTAACCTATTTGTCTAAGCTGAGTAAAAATCCTGAAATTATCATCCCTCCCATGATTATTATAGGAGGCCCCACCAGCCCCATCATGCGATCGCTTGATTGGGAAAACGCGGATATTGTTTTTATCGCCAAGCCTTATGAAATAGAAAACGTGCGGAGTGTCGTAGAAAACAAGATTGAAGAAATCAATCAGGCCGTCATTGATCATGCTTCCTCAAAAATTAAACCCATAGAAAAAGATAACAAATCTCTCGGTTATCTTTCTACACTGCGCCTCTCGGATTTAGTACAAATGCTCTGTCTGAACCTCTGGACAGGAAAAATTATGATTACCCATTTACTCAACGACGAAACGGGAGAAGTCTTTATTGATTCAGGAAAACTCATCCATGCTGCGGCAAGTCAAAAAGTTGGTGATGAAGCCTTTTATATCATGCTTAAATGGGGACGCTCAGAATTTAACTTTGAAGAGGGTCTTTTATCTCAATACATCTCTATTAAAAGCGACTGGCAGGAGCTTATTCTGGAAGGTGCCCGTCAAATCGACGAAAATGCACCGGATAACTAATGTTGGACCTTACTTTTAATGGCCTTACGACATTCAGCGACAAAAATATTACAGGCTTCCGGGCAAAGTAAGGGTATTTCTGAATCCTTAAATTTTTCTTCTAACCCACTGTTGCTCCACAATCTTAATTTCAAACAACGTTTAGCACATAAATTTTCCTCAACATGATTCTGAAGCTCATCTGTTAGTTGTGTGGAAACTACTTTATACATACCCGTCTGGCGACTTGCCGTTTCGGAAAATGGTGTGACTCGGAGCTTGTTCGCATATTTATACAACCAGTTGGCCACAGCCGTTGGATAGATCACATCCAGACAGAACATTAAATCCTTGAGATTAAGCTGCATCAACTTCCAGCCGGCCTGTAAATTTTTTTCACTTTTGAGAGGACGGTAGTTTCCATCGCTATCCATTTTCACCCAATGCCGAACTTTGTAGCGGTCGGTCGTTTCCTTGAGGCCTTCAGCCCCAGCATCATCAATGTGACATAGATCAAAAAGATCATCAGAATTTTTTCGCACCAACACTTGTCCCAATTTCCATGGACCTTGTGTTGAATTAAGCAACTTTAGAAACTCTTCTGATACTTTCATCCAGATCCCTGACTTGATGTAAGATAACATCTACCATCATTTTTTCAGTTCCGATAGCAGACGCATACCATAAACGTCTTCCATCGCCTTCATTGAAGCTACTAAAGCCTTCTTCGCGCACATTCTTTGAAATCCCCAGCAATACTGGGATATCCTCATACGAATGCAAACCGTCTGAAATAAAAAAAGGCACCACGATAACATCTTTTAAATCAGTTAACTGACGCCAGTCACTGATAAACGGCTCTTGCTCCATGAAAGATGCCTGACAATCCCCAAAAACTCCTTTTTGCTTAATAATCTCAACCTGCTTGTAAATGACTTTGGTCGAATTCAGATTCAGCGAAGTACCATGCCCCACAATAAAAAGACATGATGTTTTAAGATCGTCTTGCGTTAAACCCTGTGCCTTTACAATGTCCACAGCACGACTGTATAGAACATCAGTCATGCTTTCATGAATCCCCACTGGCGCACAATAGTAAACCGTCTTACCGTCTTCAAATTGTGTTACAGCACCATCTAAACCAAACTCGCGTGGCAACACTGCCTCAGTAAAATACCCTTCGCTAATAAAATTAGGAACGATGTAAACTGTATCCGATTCCACCTGACGCAACACATCACGGAAGTGAGGTTCTTCTTTCCAGAAAGCCTCGTGCACCTCAGCAAAAATACCTCGCTGACGGATTTCATCCGCGTGTTGATAACTAGGGCTGCTCGAGTCCTCGTTCTCCGTAGAACCATGTCCTGCTACAATAAGAGCTGCATGTTGGTAGTTCATTGTTTAATGTAATACTCAAATTGAAACTCGCTAATATTAACTACAGAAAGATCACCCTTTCTTGACCACCAGATGCGGCCACTTCTCCAGCCAGTCCTGACGTAAAGGCACAGGGCGCATACTCCGAAGATTGACTGTCACCATCTTTTGACGACACTTGCTGATGAGTGTTTGATCTGCTGGCCGTGTGATTTCAAAGTCGATGTAGAAACGCACTTTTTCCATAGCCGCAATGCGTGCTTCTATCTTCAAGTCATCGCCAAGGCGGGCTGGACGAATGTAATCAATCTCCGTTCTGGCAACAACGGGGCAACCATTGCCATCGGGCATCTGCATCTCATGTAATGTCCACCCCATCTTCTCCGCAAGTTCAGATCGTGCTGTCTCGACCATACGCAAATAGGCTACATTATGCACCACACCGCCTGCATCCGTATCGTAAAAATAAATTTTTATCGGCATTGCATAGACTGGTTCGTCTGGAAGTTCTGACAAATTCTCACTCATCTGCCTTCGTAATTGAGTTCCCTTCTACAACATTTAACAATATGTTTCATCACCTTGATGCGCGCAAAGAGCTTATAATTACCTTCGATCAATATCCAGGGTGCATGAGGTTTATCTGTTTTTTCAAACATTTCCTCAGCCGCTTTGTTGTGCAGATCCCACTTATCACGATTACGCCAGTCTTCATCCGTAATCTTCCAGTGCTTGTAGGGATCAGCAGCTCTTTTTTCAAAACGGCGTAGCTGTTCGTCTTTGGTAATGTGTAAGTAAAACTTTATAATGATGGCACCTCCATCCACTAATGTCTGCTCGAACTGATTGATCTCCGTATAAGCGCGGTTCCATTCTGCCTTCGTCGCAAAACCTTCAACGCGCTCCACGAGCACACGCCCATACCAACTGCGGTCAAAAACAGCAACCTCACCTTGCTTAGGCACTTTCTGCCAGAAGCGCCACATATAATGGTGTGCATATTCTTCAGGTGTTGGCTTGACCACGCTGTAAACACGAATAAGGCGAGGATCTAACACTTCGACGAAACGCTTGATCACGCCACCCTTGCCCGCTGCATCAGGCCCTTCAAAAACTATAATTAGATTACGCTTAGCATTAGTCAGCAGCGGCTGCATATGGAGCATCTCCAACTGCAGTTTTTTTAATTTATCCTTATACTCACTCTTGGAGTCAATGTGCTTTGTTAAATCAAGTTTTTCTAAACGCCCCATAATTAAGATGACTTATACGCTTGTTGCATTAATGGCGAGGTAAAATTCTTCCGCCTCACCATCAAAGTATCGGAAAGTTTCAGAGAGATTCGTAAAAAAACTTGATTTTCATGGCTTAAAAAGGTTTATCCCTTTTGCTAATGAAGGAATTACGTTTCGATTCACAAGAAAAATGGCTAGAGGCATTAGTTGAAAAATGGCAGGAATGGGGGTCAGCATGCCTGGGTGCACGCGGGACTTTTAGCGTAGCTCTCTCCGGTGGCTCATCACCCCAGGCCTTTTATGAAGCCCTGACAAAAATTGACTGGACCTGGGATGCAACCGAAATGTTTGTTGGAGATGAACGCCGCGTACCACCTGACCATCCTGACAGTAATTATAAAATGATGTGGGAAGCTTTCCATCCTAAAAGAATCAAGCTACACCGCTGGAAAACAGAAGACAATGATCTCCAAGCCGCCTCCCTCGACTTCAGCAAACAGCTGACCTCTGTTCTAGGCAACCCACCCCGCTTTGATCTCATCCTACTGGGAATCGGTAATGATGGACATACCGCATCTCTCTTCCCGGAGACAGCAGCCTTGAACGAGACTGATAGCTTTACCGTGGTCAATCAGGTTCCTCAGCTCAGCACCACCAGGCTCACTCTCACCTACCCCGTCATAGAAAAAGCACGTGCCGTCTGGTTTTTATCCAAAGGTGAAGGCAAACAACCGTGGATTGATAAAATGACCGCCGGGGACACCGACTCTTGCCCCGCCGCTCAAGTTATATGCCAGGAAAGTGAACCCTTGATTTTTAACTGGAACTAAATGTATTCATGTTCTCGACAAACAAAGAAACTTATTTAATTTAGCAATGCTTACACACCTAATTAAGACACAATCTCAACATGAGCACTAGCGATTCATCCAAAAAACCTGCTCCATTTTCCCTCGTTATTTTTGGAGCCAGCGGAGATCTTACTTCTCGTAAACTCGTCCCCGCCTTATTCGGTCTACACAAAGAGGGTCTCCTGCCAGATCAGTTCGAAATCATCGGATTCGCACGTCGTGAAAAGTCCGATGATTCTTTCCGTGACGAAATGCTGGCTGGCGCGCAAAAGTTTTCACGCTTTGCACCTATTGATGAAAATGAATGGAAAGACTTTGCACAGCATATCGTTTACCATCAGGGAAATTTTGACGATAGCCAAGCCTACCAGTCACTGGCAGATCGTATAAACAAAAACAATTCCGAGCACGGACTCACGGAGCATCTTTTCTACCTCTCCACCGCACCCAGCTTTTTTGGCATGGTCGCAAGAGCTCTCTCCGAAGTAAAACTCGTGGGCTATAACATACCGGGACGTATAGTTGTAGAGAAACCCTTTGGGCATGACCATAGCTCCGCAGAAGCACTCGTGGTCGAATTACAAAACTGTCTCGATGAAAAATCAATCTACCGCATTGACCATTATCTCGGCAAAGAGACCGTTCAAAACTTGCTTTACTTTCGTTTTGCCAACTCCATTTATGAACCAATCTGGCATCGTAATTTCATTGATCACATACAAATCACCGTGGCAGAAAAAGAAGGTGTGGGCACGCGTGGCGGTTATTATGACGGTGTAGGCGCACTCCGTGACATGGTGCAAAATCACCTCATGCAATTACTTGCCATAACCGCAATGGAACCACCCGGCTCTCTACACTCCGAAGCCATACGTGATGAAAAAGTAAAAGTGCTAAGGTCTATTCCCACGCCCCATTCAACGACACTTTCTGAAAACGTAGTGCGGGCTCAGTATGAGGGCTATCGCCAAAGTGACCGGGTCGATCCTGAATCCATGACCGAAACCTATGTGGCCATGAAACTCATGATCGACAACTGGCGCTGGGCCGGAGTACCTTTTTATCTGCGCACGGGTAAGTCACTGGCAACGCGAGCAAGTGAAATAGTTGTAGTCTTCAAGCGCCCACCTAAAACGCTCTTTGGCGAAACATCAAATAAAACGGTCCAACGCAACCGCCTGCATATACGTCTGCAACCCAATGAAGGTATCCACCTGACATTCAATGCCAAACGCCCAGGCAAAAGTGAAGTCGAGTTTGTTGATATGGATTTTGCCTACTCCAGCAAATTCGGCTCTTATTCTCCGGAAGCTTATGAGCGCCTATTGCATGATTTCATCGTGGGTGATTCCACACTGTTCACACGTGCAGATGAAGTGCTTCTTGCATGGGAAATTATCGATGCCATTCGTCATGGTTGGAATGACCTGCCCATGGGATTGTATCGCCTAGGTAGCTGGGGACCTTCCGAAGCTGACGCCATGCTCATGAATAAAAACAATTCATGGATCCCCCTTGTACCGCGAGTTCAATAGAATTTATAATGCACTCTTGAATTCCAGTAGGTCTCAAGCAACAGCATTGACATGATGTTCTTAACCTTCTGAACTAACACGGATGAATGATTCGGAATTTCCGCAAGAGCTTGTCAAAAAAATGGCTTTTCTCGGCATCCATGAGGATGACCTAGAAGAAAAGTTCATTCGCGCATCAGGACCTGGAGGGCAAAACGTTAATAAAGTCTCCACATCGGTTTTCCTCAAACATTTGCCCACAGGACAAACCGTGCAAGCGCAAAGCGCACGCACACAGGCTATCAACCGACGTCTCGCTCGTGAACGACTTGTCGAACGATTTGAAAAAATACGTCAAAGTAAAAAGCAGGCTCGCCTACTTGCCCAAAGAAATAAACGATTGCAAAAATCAAAACGTCCTCGAGCTGTGCAAGAACGTATTCTAAAAAAGAAAAAAGAACGTTCACACATTAAGAAAATGCGCAAAATCCGAGCTACTGACTTCTAGTATAAGCGCCTAGGCAGGCATCCCACTCTCATATTCCTTTAAGATTTTTATAATCTCACTTTAACTCCAGATCTTCGTTTTTATAGTGCTTTAAGGCAGATGGCTTTAAAGGTGGCTAAGGCTAGATCCAGATGGGTGACTGATCAAATATTCCAACCCCCACAAAAGCAGAGGTTCAAATGCTACTTCAAAAATCTATTCCATGCTCAACGTTGAGATTCTCCACCTCGCTATAATATTTTATGCCTACACTTGACTTCAGACCTAATGGGTAGCCCCTTTTTTATCAGAGGAATTAAAGGCTCCCAATCAAGATTCTGAATAGATAATTTGTCAGGAATAAAGGGTTTTATCTTGTGTAAACCAGATTATCCACAAAAATTTTTGCTCAAACCAAAAAGACCATTCAATTTATACACAAGATATTTAACACTCCTTATTTCCCCCTTTGTAGGAAGGTGTTTCTGGTCGGCAGATTGGATGCAGGCGATAAAGACGTCTGTTTCGGGGTGATATCAGTGTTATTAAAGATTATTGATTTTAATCTGAAGCTCTTGATGGCAAGAAAGCTAGTATGATTTCTTTTCTTGCTCTAATACCTTTAGAAGTCTTCTCTACTAACTTTATCTTTACAAGTTCATTAACATCCCGGCTTATTGTCTTCGGTGATTTATTGGCGTATGCTTTTGCTAGACGTGGAGTTAATTCAGCTATCTTGCTTATTGGAACATGTTCTTGTTGCTGAGCCAAATCGAGGGCAAGCCTTCTTTGTCTGACTTCTGCAACACTATTTTTATCCTGAAAGGATTCATGAACGTAATTGCGCCAAGCTACATTCCACTGCTGGAAACGAATCAATCTTAGTTGCTCCTTTAGTCCGTCAACAAAGCCATCTACAGCATACTTTACAAATGGTATGATGTCTCCTCCTGACTTACTCGTGAGATTCAGTTGTCGGTAATATTCCTGACGAGTTTGATTATAATGATTACTTAAAAGATGTGCTGCAGGAAATGGAACTCCTGCCTCAAGTAACATTTGAAACTCTATCAAACGTGCTGTTCTACCATTTCCGTCTCCGAATGGATGAATCCAAGCAATGTAAAGATGTGCAATGATGGCTCTGAGAAGAGCATAAACAATTTTAGTCTCCTCATCAGGTGATTGAAAATCTTCACCAGTGAGCCAATTACACATACGGTCTATTAAATAATCGCAATCTTCAGCAGGTGGTGCCTTGTATATGTTTCCTACTACAACTGAGTGTGTCCTAAACTCTCCAGTAATAACATCGTCTTCTAATTTAAGGCCATGCAGAACTAATCCATTAAAATCTTTTATTCTTTTGCCACTCAAGCTTGGTAAGTTGCCTTGCAGTAATTCACTACCAATTTGATTACAAGCGTTAATGATATTATCAACTTCTTGGCGAAGGTAGTCTTTAGATTTGGGCAGCTCTAATTTTCCCTCTAAATGTTCAAGAACATCCTTTTCACTTAAAGTGTTACCCTCAATGGCCGTAGTTGCAACTACCCCTTTCGCTAAATAGATTTGGTGGAGCTGCTCAGCCACGTAAGGTTGAAGAGGAATGCCTGCTATATGATCACACTTAGAAGCAGCTTCACCAAGTTTCATCCATAGCTGTGGAGGTGATTGAGCAAGATTAGCAGAGAATTTTATCCACTGATGTGACTGTCCATATTTCCTCATAAGTGTCCATTATTTAGCATTTGCAAGCCACTTAAAATAAACGCTTTAAAAAAACTAATTGCATTTTTTGTCCTTAAAAATGTCCAATATAATGGCATGAGTAATGTCGAAAGAAAAGACTAAATTTTAAGGAGGCTGATATGACCCCATAGAAGAAGTAGGAGGGGTTAAATCCACCCGTTGAGGCTGTTATTATTTTGCTTGCTCTACGATCCGCAGACTGCCTCTTTTTAAGACAGTCTACAGATTCTTTCGATCTTTCGCCCCATGCCAGAAACGAAGAACTAAAACCTTCTTACTCTTTTCAATGATTCTATAGATAATCAAGTATGGCTTATGAACG
>JBCCWR010000106.1:0-8180 GCA_039193385.1 Verrucomicrobiota bacterium
AAAGCAAAAAAAAGAACAACAGGAAGAACAACGGCAGCGAACAAAGGTAAGATTGCACAAGTAATCGGACCCGTTGTCGACGTGGAATTTGATGCTCAAAAAATCCCGCCTCTTTTTCAGGCATTGGAAGTTACCTACACCATTGGTAAAGAAAAAAAGAAAGCGGTTTTAGAGGTTCAACAACACTTAGGTCAGGGCTGGGTCCGTGGCGTATCGATGAACCCTACCGATGGCTTGAAACGGGGAATGGTAGTTATTGATACGGGAGCTCCTATCTCTGTGCCGGTTGGAGAACAGGTTCTAGGCCGTGTCTTCAATGTTTTGGGAGAGCCTACGGATGAGAGAGGACCCATCAAGGCTACTAAGAAATACCCAATTCATCGTGTAGCACCTGCTTTGACTGAGCAAGATACCAAAGCTCAGATTCTTGAAACAGGTATCAAAGTTATCGATCTGATTTGTCCCTTTACCAAAGGAGGTAAAGTGGGTGCTTTCGGAGGGGCTGGTGTTGGCAAGACCGTTGTTATCATGGAGCTTATCAATAACATTGCTAAAGCACATGGTGGTTTTTCTGTGTTTGCAGGTGTAGGTGAGCGTACACGTGAGGGTAATGATCTTTACGCAGAAATGTCTGAAGCAGGGGTGATTAATCAGAAAGATCTATCCAAGTCCAAAGTGGCTCTTGTTTATGGTCAGATGAATGAGCCGCCAGGTGCCCGTATGCGTGTCGCGCTAACGGGTTTGGCTATGACAGAATACTTTCGTGATGAAAAGAACCAGGACGTTCTTCTCTTTGTCGATAATGTTTTCCGTTTTTCACAGGCAGGTTCTGAAGTATCTGCGCTCCTGGGCAGAACACCCAGTGCGGTAGGGTATCAACCCACTCTAGCAACAGAAATGGGCGAACTTCAGGAACGTATTACTTCCACGAATAAGGGGTCTATTACATCTTTCCAGGCGGTTTATGTTCCTGCGGATGACCTGACAGACCCGGCTCCTGCTAACACGTTTGCTCACTTGGATTCAACCATCGTTCTTGAGCGTTCTATTGCTGAGCTTGGTATCTATCCAGCAGTTGACCCTCTAGCTTCAACCTCAAATGCGCTAGCGCCTGATGTTGTGGGTGAAGAGCACTACCAAGTAGCTCGAGGTGTCCAGAATGTTCTACAGCGTTATAAAGACCTTCAGGATATTATCGCTATTCTTGGTATGGATGAGCTTTCACCTGAAGATAAGCAGGTTGTTTTCCGTGCTCGTAAGATTCAACGCTTCCTGTCTCAACCTTTTCATGTCGCGGAAATCTTCACCGGTGTTTCCGGTCAGTATGTTTCTATTGAGGAAACGGTTCGTGGCTTTAAAGAAATTCTTGATGGTAAACATGATGATGTCCCTGAAACCGATTTCTATATGAGGGGTAGCATCGATACTGTAGGTAAATAAAAGGAAAGATTGAATTCATGGCTGGTCTTAGACTAGAAATCATAACGCCTGACAAGGTTGCCTTCTCTGAAGAAGTGCATTCGGTCATTCTTCCTAGTGCTGATGGAGAGATGGGAGCTTTGGCAAACCACGTGCCAATGGTCACTATGCTTAACCCAGGTGAGCTTCAAGTTCAGCAAATCAATGGCGAGTCGCTCAATCTTGCCGTTGGTGAAGGATTTGTTGAAGTCACTGGCCATCATGTGAGTGTTCTCACAGACATGGCTTTAGAGTCTGTGGATATTAATGAGAGTGTGGCCGAGGAAGCTATCAAGCGCGCTGAAGAAGCTCTGAAGAGCGAGCCAGCGGATTCAGATGAGGCCAAGTTACTTATGGCCAGTATTCAGCGGAATGTGGCGCAGCTTAAGGTTAAACGCCGCAAGAGAGGCTAATTGATTTAATCTACAAAAATTTGTCATTTTTAATAAGCCAGTCTCGTTGAGGGGCTGGCTTTTTTAGTTTCATTGATCTTGCACAGATAGTCGTGCCGCTATTGCATCATGCGAGTTGAATGTGATGTTATGCAATCTTTCTGTATGTTCTATGTTGATCATTATGAACTATTTACAAAAATTTTTTGCTTGTGAGAACCCATCTAATGGTTGCTAAAATAAAGCTAATCTAAGCTTGGATTGGATTGGAGTAAGCAGTTAGGGGAAGGTCTGGTTTTCTTCATTCAGATGGGTCGCGTACCATTTTGATGACGCTACTTTAGTATATATTTCCGAGTAAAGTTTTTATGACGAGGTTCGCACAAAGACCCCTGAAAGTTATATTGATTAATTATCTGGCTTGGATGAAATTTTTTATCATTCAGTTTGGTAAGATATTACGTTTTAGTATTTGAAAAGACATTTTTCTTAGGTAAGTACTATACCCGGGATGGATGATTCATATTTCATAGAGCCTCATAGATTCCTTAAAATTTTCCAAGCAGCTTTAGTTGCTGCTGATAGCCATTCTGATAATTCTAAGCCAGAAGATCTAGGAGTAACGCTTCCAGAAGAAAATTATCTCAGCCATGTGAATGAGATTTTTAATTTTGCGTATGAAAGTATGATAGCCACGATCGAGCGTATGTGTGACTATAAACCGGAGCTGTCCTCAGAGGTAGCACTTCGAGTGTCAGCATTGATTTGCATTATTGATGAACCTGAAGATTGGATGTCTCAGTATCTCATTATTGAAGACGGTTTTATTGTGGGTCTGAAAAATGCTTTGATTCTCTCTGTAGCTGAAACACGCGTGGATGGTTACGGCAACTTAAACATGGACGATCTTTTGACAGCTTTATATAAAAACGACCGTTTGCGAGCAGAAGATAGCTATGATGATTCAGTGCAGTCTTTAAGCCTAGGGCAAAATCAGTTTTAATACGTTCAGGAATTTAGTAAATGATTTACCATGTTACTGGCTTGAGTCCCATAACCACCGCCAAACAGATTATAGTGGTTTAAGACATGGTATAGATTATAAAGTTCTTTTCGTATATTAAAGCCTGGGTCGATAGGATACTCGGACGTATAAGCTTGGTAAAAATCTTGGGTGAATCCTCCAAACATTTCGGTGAAAGCTAAGTCAGTTTCCCGATCGCCATAGTACGTTGCGGGATCATAGATAACAGGTTCTCCTTTTTCATCTGAAGATGCATTGCCACTCCATAAATCTCCATGGAGTAAGGATGGTTCAGGATCATAATCTTCAAAAAAATCGGAAATTTTATCGTAAAGTTTTTCTTCACCATCGATTCTTAGACCTTTTTCTCGTGCTAGTGAAAACTGGAAAGCGAGTCGGTCTCTTGTATAAAACTCAATCCAGTCTGAGCATGGCGTATTGATCTGAGGTGTGCTGCCAATCGTGTTATTGCAAAACCAGCCAAACTGCTTGCCTGTTTGCTTGTGCATAAGAGCAAGTCTCTGACCCATAAGCTTTTGACATTCAGGTGAGGTGTTTGACCCCATGCGAATGTATTCCAGGACAATGAAGCTTTTATTTTCAGAGTTGCCTACCGCAACGGGTTTGGGAACTCGTATGGTTTTAGTTTCATCAATGATTTTGAGTGCATCGAACTCGGCTTCGAACATAGAAAGTAATGAAGTCTTGTTGAGTTTGGTAAAGAAAGATTTTCCTGACTCAGAACTAATAATATAAGCTTCATTAATGCAGCCTCCTGCTATAGATTGCTTATTGTTGATAGTGAATCTTTCGCAGATATTATGAGATATTTCTGATTCGATTTCTTCCCAAGGCATAACCAATAAAACCTGATTTATACTGTATGCATAAGTTAGGTTTTGTAAAAAGTATAATTTTACCAAAAGATTATATAGAGGATGACTGTCAGTATGATGACACCCATTCCAGACCATAGTGCTAGCACAAGCGCTGTCCAAGGAATTGTTGGATCATCAATGTGACGAACCATATGTAATTTTCCACCTTCAGATGCTGACCCTTGGTTTAACAGAAAAAGACGTTCTAATGCGTTAGCATTTTTGATTTCATCGACACGGACGTTAGACGTTGTCGTTTTGACCAGAGTCGCAGGATCAGCAGTTGAGAGAGTTTTAAAGGCAAAGTAGGCAACAATTCCTCCTCCCAGGATGAGAGCAGATCCCCAGACAAGATCCGTCCAGGTACAGGATTTCAAACCGCCAATGAAAACGTAACCCGCCGCAAGAACCGCAATGAGCCAGCAGCAGAAGACAAGGTTATTTAGAAGTGTTACGTTCGTGTAGTATTCTGATATGAACTTAGCTCCAGCAAATATAACAGATGAGGCCGGGATCATAACAAGGATAACCAATGTCAATATGGCCATGGCTAATCGTGATGGCTTGTCATAACGGTATTCCAAAAATTCAGGAATGGTGTAAATGCCACATTTGAGAAATTTGGGTAAAAAGATAAAAGCAACGCCGACGAGTGTTATAGCAGCCATCCATTTATAGGAAGCTATACCTAAACCGATTTTATTTGCTGCGGCTCCAGACATGCCTACGAACTGCTCGGTTGATATATTAGCCGCAATTATTAAGAAACTTACCAGCCACCAAGTCAGACCACGCCCTACGAGAAAGTAATCGGAAGCGCCTTTGGCGGATTTGCTGGAGTGCTTCTTTCTATTAAGGCTTAAAGATTTTTAGTTAATGAAATGGGCTGCTCCAGGTGCAGGTTGCGTGACAATAGTAAGGGGAGTTTGCGCATATTTGGACTTGTAGTGTTCGGAAATGGCTATGGCAAAATCATTTGTCTGCTCTTTGTGAACGAGATTAATCGTTGCTCCCCCAAACCCGCCTCCGCTAAGACGTGCTCCTAGGCAAGCAGGATGATTTTTGGAGAATTCAACGAGAGTATCTAATTCTGGGCAACTGTTTTCAAAGTTATCTATTGAACTCTGGTGTGAGGCAAAAAGGATTTCACCAAACTGTTCGATCTGATGGTTGGTAATATGTTCTAAAGCACGAGTAACACGATCATTTTCCTGTACGATATGGCAGGCTCGTTTATAGGGAAGTTCGGGCAATTTGTCTTTTGCTGCTGCTAATTCTTCAAGTGAAACATGGCGAAGTGATGGCTTGCCTAATATAGCCGCAGCTTCTTCACACGACTGACGGCGTTCGTTATAGCCGCCATCAACCAGAGCATGAGATATGCCTGAGTTTACAATGACAAAGCTGTAGCTATCGGGAAAAGTAATCTTCTGCATGGAAAAATTTTGAAAGTCGATATAGTTGATGTGGTTTTCATGACTCGAAAGAACTGACATTTGATCGAGTAATCCACACATGACGCCTGCGTAATGATGTTCTGCCCATTGGCAAGCTTGAGCCATTTCCATTGCAGTCATTTGAAAAGGAAAATGTTTCTGGCATGTTAGCAAAGTTGCGGCTTCCAGTGCTGCACTGCTACTTAAACCTGCGCCAACAGGGATATTGTTTTTGAAGGTGATCTCTATACCTCGGAGTTTGTGATCATTTTCTTCCAAGTAAGCTATCACTCCAATAATATAATTAACCCAGGTATTTTTACTTTGAGGAGTTAAGTTATCTAGAGAGCCTTGCCAGGTTTTATCTCCATCTGCATCCTGTGCAGTTATCTTGAGAATACGATCATTTCTCTTAATACTTCTAAATGTAATATAGCGATTAATCGCCAGAGAAAGAATGAGGCCTTGGTTATAATCTGTATGATTCCCCAGTAGCTCAGCACGCCCTGGTGCGTTCACAGTGAGCCACTCTTGTGAATAATCGATTTCAGGCATCCATGAATTCCTTATGCAATATTTGTTAGATAATGTTCTGTGCTTAATTCACGTAATTTTTGTGTAGCAGACTCAGCTGTAATGTCTCTTTGAGGTTCCCCTTACAGATTCTGCACGAAAAAGTGAATTCGAACTCTCCGTAGAGGAATTTTCAGGTGTGTCATTGAGTAGAGCTGCAAAATCATTATCGAAGACATAGGTATCTGTATAGTGAGGATTTCTCTCGCCATTAGCATGCGTATTGCCCGGACAAAGATAACAGTTGGGATCATATGATGGGCGTTTCTCAGTATGGGGCATTTCTTGCTGTCCTTTCCAAGGAAGTTGAGTGCGATGAGGTGAAACAAAAATCCATTCTTCCAAGAGAGGATTGTAGCGGCGATGTGGATACTCTTGGAACATAGAACGAAAAAAATTTTGCCTCATGATAAATGATTGTAAACATAATTAGGCTCAGAGTCATAATCATCTAAAATTTTAAGATGTTGATTGGATGAAAGACATAACGTGTGTTGATTAATTGTTAAAAATTGTTTTTTAATCAATAACTTTGCAGTGATTTTAATCATGGTTGCGATTAAGCTTTTTTAAGAAAAGGGTTGTGTCTCTGAATTTGTCTGTCTTCTATATCAGGCTTGAAAAAGAAAATAGCATTAATTTTTGCAGGGCAAGGTGCGCAGCATGTGGGCATGGGGAAAGATTTAGCGGAGAATTCTCCTGTAGCTGGCAGTTTGTTTGAGCAAGCTGATACATTCTTGAAAAATGGATTTAAAGATATTTGTTTTTCCGGCCCTGAGGAAAAATTAACGGATACGAGTTATTGCCAACCAGCTCTCTATGTTCATGGTCTTGCTTTATTTGAAATATTAAAAAGCAAATTGCCTGACTTCTCATTTCAGTATGCAGCAGGTTTGTCTCTGGGAGAGTTTACAGCACATGCGGCAGCAGGAAAATTATCATTTGCAGAAGGACTGGATCTTGTAGCTACGCGTGGACGTCTTATGCAAGAAGCTTGTGAAGCAACGGATGGAGGTATGGTTACGTTACTGGGAGCTGATGAAGAGCAGGCGCGTGAAGTAAGTCAAAAGAGTGGTCTGGAGATGGCGAACTTGAATTGTCCCGGCCAGATCGTTCTTTCTGGTTCTAAGGAATTGATTCCCAAAGCGGTTGAGGTAGGCAATGAGTTAGGTTTGAAACGAGTGATTCCTCTGAAAGTGACTGGTGCATATCATTCATCTTTAATGAATACAGCACGTGATGGGTTGGAAAAAAAACTTCAACAAATCAAGATCGAGGATAATGCTATTCCTGTTTATGCCAATATTTCGGGCACGCCTCAGAAGGGCGAAGAAGCCATTAAGGATTCTTTGGTAAAGCAAGTAACAGGTAGTGTTTTATGGGAAAAATGTATTCGTAACATGATGGCAGATGGAGTAGAGGAATTCATTGAACTTGGTCCAGGTAAGGTTTTAGCTGGCCTTTGTAAACGCATTGGCACGTCAAGTCCGTGTCTTAGTGCAGGAACGTATGAAGATTTAGAAGGAGTTATTGATGAGCTTAAAAGATAAAGTCGCTATTGTAACAGGTGCAAGTCGTGGCATTGGCAAAGCTATTGCATTAGAGCTGGCCAAGCAGGGGTGTCATATTGCCGGTGTGAGTCGGTCAGTCGATTCTGCAAATAAGCCAGCAGATGAAATTAAAGAACTGGGGGTACGTTACCAGCCCTATGGGGTTGATATCAGTAAAGAAGAGCAAGTAGATGCTGCAGTGTCCGAGATTGTTAAAGATTTTGATGGTGTAGACATTCTGGTGAATAATGCAGGCATTACTCGAGATGGCCTTTTACTTCGTATGACTGGTGACGATTGGAATGAAGTCATTCAGACAAATCTTACAGGAGCGTTTAACTGGACCAAACTTGTTTCTAAGCACATGATGCGTGCGCGAGTTGGACGTATCATTAATATTAGTTCAGTGATTGGTTTACATGGTAATGCTGGTCAGGCCAACTACTCTGCGGCTAAAGCAGGACTCATAGGGTTTACAAAAGCAACGGCCAAGGAATTGGCATCACGTAACATTACATGTAATGTTGTCTGTCCTGGCTTTATTGAAACAGATATGACCGATGTACTTGGAGATGATACGAAGGGCAAATTGTTAGAACAAATTCCTTTGAAGCGTTTGGGTAAGGGAGAAGATATTGCTCATATAGTTGCTTTCCTGGCTTCAGATATTTCAAGTTACATAACAGGTGAAGTCTTTAAGGTAGACGGTGGGTTATTTATTTAAATTAATGTAAATAAAATGAAGATTTTTGTTGCCAAATGCGCATATAAAGTCATAAGAAGCGTTTAACCAAATTAGGTAGGAGATTAAATGTCAGAAAAATCAATTGAAGATAAAGTAAAGGACATCATTGTAGAACAGCTCAGTG
>JBCCWR010000107.1:0-8144 GCA_039193385.1 Verrucomicrobiota bacterium
CCAAATGGTAACATGCGACAAGTCAGGCTCTTTAGAGGACATAACCCTCAAAGCCCCACCGAAGAGATGAAGAATAAGATTGATACTCCAGAAGGCCGAAGAACCTATCAAAAAAGAATCAGTATCGTCGAACCCGTCTTTGCTAATATCAGAACCCATAAGAAAATGGATCGCTTCACATTAAGAGGACGTTTCAAAGTAAGAATACAATGGCTGCTTTACTGCATGGTTCACAATCTGGAAAAGATCGCTAACTATGGAATAAGTTATAAGCTCCCAGCATAATAAGCGCCTGTAAACACTTCCATACGCCCTCTTCTCAGACACTTCAAACAAACAACTTCCAAGATCGACTTTGACGAACCTTCATCTATTCTGCATTTTATGATAACAACTTTTAACCAAACCAAGGGACCATTTGAGAATAGACCTGCCTAACGGTCTTTTCCGACAGTCTCGTTCTACAGATAAATGAAAACCTTCTCATGGACATTCCCAGATCTTAGTGAGAAGGATTCGAGTCTGACTCCATTATTCAGCAGATTTCTCCTCCGAGGCCTGATGTGGCATTGGTTCGTCATTGGAAACCTTGGGATTATTTTATTCACTGCATCACCTATACTTTCGGCGATGGTTGCAGGCTATATTGGTGAGTTATGTGGCTGCCGGGTTGACGAGGCAGGTGTCTATCCTTGTGTAGTAATGGGTATCGATATTGGCGGCATATTGAGCACAATGTTTGTTCTTGGGTGGGCCTTTATATTTACGATATTTATTGGGCCTATTCTTATTGTAGTATGGAACATCTTTCTTCTTTTCCTATGGGACTACAGGAGTAAAAAAGCAGGGAGTAGAACAAGCGCGTTGAGCCAATTCTCTCGCTGCACTCGTTCTTGGCACACGCTTAACGTTCGCTAGGAATAATGAAATTAGCCATTACACTATTTTTAGTTTGTTCAATCCTTACTGGATTTCTGTTTTGGTATTTCTGGGGAAAGAATTTTAATTTTGGAGTCGTAATTTCAATTATAGTCGGATTGGTATTTGGATTGATCCTACCCCTTATTTTAGATCTGATTTTGGCACAGGCTCGCGGAGTTTCTTTCTCGCTACGCACATATAAAGTTGATAAAAATACACCGAACAACGCGTTAGACTGAACTCCGGGAAGCTGACGCTTTCCTCCGTATGTCATGCCCAACGTTAGTTTACTTAATCAAGTAGAAATATTAAATGGATCTATTGTTCGAACATACGGTGACAGTATTTATGGCTTTTTTTGCCATCATGAATCCTATCGCAAATACCGCAGTCTTCGCAGGCTTAACTGGTAGTATAGATAAGCATGATAGAACTAAAATTGCAATCAAAGCATTAATGATTACTTTTATTATAGTAGTGGTTTTTTCTTTACTAGGTAAATCAATTTTTCACTTATTTGGTATAACTCTTCCTGCACTAAGGATAACGGGAGGTATACTTGTATTTCTCGTAGGTTATCACATGCTTCAAGGTGCGAGTTCGAAGCTGCATACATCTGAAAAAGTTGATGACTCCGATATAGCCGTGTCTCCACTGGCTGTGCCGCTCCTTGCGGGTCCTGGAACTATTGCAACGGCAATGAATTATTCAGCTTCAGGAGGGTGGGTGGAAATTTCAATAACAATTTTTGTGTTTGCGATCCTATGCGTTGTGACGTTCTTTTGTTTTATATTTAGTTCGAAAATTCTATCAGTAATAGGTGAAAGTGGACTTGGCATTATTACTAGGCTAATGGGTTTAATCCTAGCTGTCATAGGTGTGCAAATGTTGATAATAGGAGCTAAAGCTGTATTTTGACTCAAAATTATAAGCTAACAAACGCGTCAATTAGTACGCTCGCAAACTCGCGCCTATTACGTGGGTATTGAAAGAACCCTTTAAACTACTCCATATTGGTGCTACGAATATAACCATTAAAGATGTGCCCAAAAAAATTACATAGCGTTCTAAAAGAAAGAGCTGAAAGTCACGGGCATAGTCTAAACAAAGAGGTCTTGGAAATATTGGAGAAGACACTCAATCCTTCTAAAACCAGCCCTATCGATCTTTTAACCCGCATTGAGGAGCGTAGAGATCGCCTGCCCTATATTGTTCGAGATGGAGAGCTGCAGACGATGATTAAGGAAGAGCGTTGATGCTGAAGCAATAATGAAAACCAATGATTTCGATATAAAAATTGAAAGCGTATTAGCAGTAGCAAAGGAAACGGGATGCAGTGAATATGAGTCTCAATACATAGCACTTGCCCAAGATCTGAGGTTGAATCTCTACACATACGATCGTAAGATTCTGGCAAGTGTTCCATCTATTGCCAACGAACCAAAATTCTGACAAGCCGATGGAACCAACCTGCTCGCAGGCGTATAACCTCCACATCAGGCTAGTATATGCTCACCCTTATCATCATAACCTTGCTTGCTGCATTAAGCTTCAGAAAGATTCTAAATAAGAGAGGTTATGGTCATACTTACATTTGGACCTACCCTTTTGTGACATGTACTATTATATGTTTAGCATCCTTTTTTATAGAGTATGTTGCTGGTGTTGCTTTACATAAACACGAATCATTCTTTCTGGAAACACTTCCTTATCTATTAGATTTTGTGGGCATTGTCTTTCAGTTTGCGTGTCTCTCTATGATTTGGTCACAGATAAGAAAATTAAAACATCTAACTCAATAGCAAATACTCAATACAATGTCTGAGCTTATGGATTCATATCTACGCACAGGCAGCGACGGGATAACACGCTGCTGGTGGAGCATTGGCGACCCTGAGTACCAACGCTACCATGATGAAGAATGGGGTCGACCTGTAGGCAACGATTATCAACTCTTTGAGAAGATTTGTCTGGAAGGTTTTCAATCTGGCCTTTCATGGCTGACTATTCTGCGAAAGCGTGAAAACTTCCGCAAAGCATTTGCCGGATTTAACTTTGAGAAAATCGCTGAATTTGACGACAAAGACGTTGCGCGTCTGCTGCAAGATAAAGGAATTGTCCGTCACCGTGGAAAGATCGAGGCGACTATCAACAATGCGCATCGAGCCATGGAGCTTGTCGATGAGTTTGGCAGTCTGGCTGCCTACATCTGGCAATGGGAACCAAAGCATCGGGAGCCTGATGCGAGTAAGGATGGTCATGATGGCCTCATCCCCAATGTGACAAAAACATCCCTGGCGCTCAGTAAAGATTTGAAAGCTAGAGGATGGCGCTTTTTTGGCCCTACGACCGCTTATGCATTTATGCAAGCCATCGGCATGGTCAATGACCATGTGGAAGGATGTGCTGTGAGGGAGGAGGTTGAACGCATACGGAGCAACTTTACGCGCCCGCGTGCTAAAACGAATGGTGCCTCTTCCCTGAAAAAATAAATGCGCGCGTACAAGCTACAAGCGTTTATGACAGTCGTGCCAATGCTTTTAATAATGCAAGTGCGTCAGGACTGTCTGAGTGTATGCACAAAGTCCGAGCCTTCAGTTGAATGGCATGCCCAGTGTTAGATTGCATACATCCTGTTTTAAGCCATTGGGCCACCCGAGCAACAACCTGCTCTTTATCACTTATGACAGCATCTTGAAACTTCCTTGAACGTAAGGATCCGTCATCCTCATAAGCACGGTCGGCAAAAGCTTCTTCCCAAACTTTAAGGCCATTAGAGCGGGCTAGATTACAAAAAGCTCCCTGGGCTAAACTAAAAACGGTGAGAGGTAGTTGCCTGCTTTTTAAAAATTTAATGTACGTATGAGCGAGCTTTTCATCCTTTTCTACTGCATGGTAAAGACTGCCATGCAGTTTAATATGATGCAGTGAAACACTTTCTTCCTCTGCTAGGCCAGCCAGACATTCAACCTGTTCTTGTAATAAGCTCAGAAGTTTTTTCGATGTAAGTAAAACATCGCCACGTCCACCTTCAGCAGCCATACCTGGATGCGCACCCGCTAAAACGCCATATTTTCGACAAAGGCGCAAGCAATGCCTCATGCTATCGGCATCCCCTGCATGTCCTCCGCATGCTATATTAGCCGCCCCGATACAACGCATCAATTCCTCCGTTCGTGCGGGCTTTTCATGCTCTCCTAAATCACAATTCAAGATGATGTCACTTCGTGAATCCATTGGAATCTTACCTTACTACCAGGTCTGCACTGGGCCAGCCTTCTTCGATACTTTGGTTCCATGTAGGCTATTTTAGGATATCCTCCTACGGTGGGACCATCGGGCATTGTTACGATGGGTTGCCCATCCGGTGGGATTTGTATGGTCCCGGCCAGGATGGGTTCGCTTGTGATCTGTGAAACTTCTTCAAGTCCAGGTCCTTCAAGGCGATACCCTGTGCGATCTGACCGCGTTGATATGGACCACGCTGTCTGGGTTAATTGAGATTTTGCTGCTTCACTAAAAAAATCAAATTGCGGCCCTTGGGACAAAGGTATGATGGGTTCATCATCATATGTCTCCACTTGTTCAGGGCTTAACTTACGCGTTAGGATATTGGAGGGATAAGGCAAAAGTCCCGTTTGATTGGTGTTGGACTCTAAAAGATAACCTTCCTTTAAAGTCGAACCTATCCCTCCCCTTTCATAGCAAGAAGTGCTATGAATCCTTTTGGGTTCTTTCCATCCATGGGGTATGGCCACGTAAATCCACACACCCGATCTATTAACTGGAAATACCAATTGTTCACCTGGCCGCATAATGCGTGCTTCATTTGGTGCTATGGATGCAGATGCATCACCACCAGTTACAGCAATCCAGCAATCTATTAAAAACTCAATTTGAGCATTTTGTAAGGTTATCTCCAAAACAGTTGTTCCAGGCAAATTACCTACTAATAGATTTGCATGATTAGCTGCTACATGATCCATATAGCCACTGGCGGGTAATCCATAACGCAGCCAACCAGGACGACCCGCATCCTGAAAACTCATACCTAAACCAGGTGAAAGAACACGCGCTACATTCATTTCAATTCCAGCAGAGACTCGACAGGGTTAATTGCACACGATCGCCCGCCTTTAGATAGAAGACATCTTCCGAGGCAAGTTCATGATGACTTTCAGCAACACGAAACAAAGATACATTCGTTTTACCAATAATATGCCACCCTCCTGGACTTGCCACAGAATAGATACCTGTATGACTTCCTCCAATGGCCACCGAGCCAGGTTCAATACGAGTCAAGGGAGTGCTTTTTCGAGGCGTGTGTAATGTATCATTCAATTTCCCTAAATAAGGAAAGCCTGGAGAGAAGCCTAGAAAATAGACTGTATACAATCTCTCACTGTGTAATTGAATAACTTGATCAACTTTTAAGCCTTTTTGTTGAGCAAGCGCTTCAATATCCTGTCCCTGATAACAAACAGGAATCTGATGTGTGATCGCCTGGTCCTCCACTGGATGCAAGGTCGTCTCGTTCAGAGAATCGAGCCAGTCATCAAGAATATGCTTTGCAGTCGCACTGGTAAAAATCAGCAACAGTGTCTGATAGCCAAAGATAAACTCTTTCATGTTATCTGGAGGTGACTGGTGAAGCTTTTGCGTGATGGTAATGAGTCGATCATGAAACCAGTCGGCATCGTCCCAGCGCAGCATCCATGCTTGAGAGCCATAGGAAATCAGGTGCGGCTTTATCATAAGAAAATATAAATTAATGGGCAATTAGATGACCTATTACAATCCCAATCCCAATCCCAATCTCAATCTCAATCTTATTATTTATGATAGCTGTGTTGTGATGAATGACATCTTCTAAGTAGACACTGAAGTGCACATGCTCTCGCTCACTCAACAAGCTCTGCAAGACAAACTAAAGCAATCAGGTTAGTGTGATAAAGTCTTCTTCTTCGTGAATCTCTATGAGAAAGCTGAGATTCAGATCTGTGATGGCTTTTGCTTTGAGATCAGGGTTGATTTCCAAGGCTCGTTTTAAATAACGACGTGCGGATGATTCATTGCCCAGCTTAGATTCAAAACGTGAGAGATTGTAATGAAGCTCTGCTTTGTTACGTAGACTCGATGGAGCTGACAAAAGAACATTTCTAGCTTCTTCGGTTCGATCTAATGAGTCCAAACACAAGGCTGTAAGCAAGAAAGGTTTGCCTGACATGGGGAAGCGATCACACAAAGCACGCGCAAGGACTAGTCCATTCATCCATCTTTTTTGGCTCATATGAATCGCTACGGTGAGTTCCAGAACTTCAGGTTTGTAGCGATGTGTGAAATCCAGAGATTTAATTTCATCCATAGCATCATCAGGCATTCCTAATGCAAGGTAGCCTTTTGCTGCGTCTATGTGTTTTTCTGGTTTCATCTCAATTTATTAATTAAAAACTTAATTGGTTAATTATTTTTGCGCAAAGAAAAACTCTAAATTTTTCCTAAATTATTTTTTGTGAGGGAAGTTTATTCCCCAAGCTCTTTGAGTTTTAAATAATTTCTGCGTAATAAATATTTTAAATAGTACCTGTAGCGACTTTTTTTCCGATCATGTAAGACCTGACACAACTTTGGGCATTTATGAAGAATTGTTTCTATTAGATTTTATGGTAGAAAAAATCTCATTCATTCCAGGATTTCTAATACTCATGCACACTCAGCCTTGTCTAGATGATTCTTTAAGCAACAGGCAGAGAAAACTGATGGTATTAAAAGACATTTTTAGACCTGTTTGGCGGACAAATAATTTTTGATTTTTGCCACACACTCTTTGAGATAAGATTTTCGACTGTGTCCGAACACTTAAAATCACTAAGCCCCTTGAGTCAGAGAACTGATAACTCCAGTCAGGAATTATTTGAAGCATTTCTTGAGTCTGAGCTTACCTATGATGAGGAGCGCTCAAGAACACGAAAGCTAAAATATTTATCCAGTGACTACAGTTTATTTTCGGAAAATGATTATGCGGGCCTTGCACGACACCCTCGGGTCGTGGAGGCCGTTATCAAAGACTTGCAGGATGCTCAACAAGTTGGTTCAGGTGCTGCACGTCTTTTGTCTGGTCATAGCAAACAACATGCGGAACTAGAGCAGAGGTTAGCTGAGTTCAAAGGTGCAGAATCAGCCTTAACTTTTCCAAGCGGCTATGCTGCAGCATGTGGAACTGTTCCCGTCATTGTTTCACATCACGACTACGTTATCTTAGACAAACATATTCACGCCTGTTTTATCGATGCTGTGAAAATCTCCGGCGCTACGACTCGAGTCTTTTCTCATAACAACGCAGAAGAACTAGAAGCTATCCTCAAACACATACGCCAGGATAATAAATCCGCTAAGATACTTATTATTGTTGAATCTCTTTATTCCATGGCGGGAGATCTTGCTCCTCTACAGGATATTGTACAGCTCAAGAACCAATACAATGCCTGGCTGATGGTCGATGAGGCCCATGCGACAGGTCTCTACGGCGACAATAAGCGTGGCTTGTGTGAACAGAAAAAGATCCATCATGATGTGGAAATACAAATGGGAACCATGGGTAAGGCACTGGGTGTATCTGGCGGTTATATTGTCGGAAACCACAAGCTTGTATCTCTCCTTACCCAGCGTGCCCGGTCTTTTCTATTCACAACGGGCACAGCTCCCGCACTGGCTACGGCAATTCTAACCGCTATAGAAATACTGCAATCTGAGGAAGGTAGTCTTAAAATCAGGAAGCTTTTTGAAAATATTAAATACTATGAGGGTAAGATGACGAAGAGCACATCTACACATTTCTTATCTCCCATACAATTTCTGAGAAAAGAATCCCCTGAATCCGCTTTAAAATTAAGTCATCAGCTTTTGGAACATCAACTCTACGTTCCGGCTATTAGATTCCCGACTGTTCCGCAAAATTCTCCCGGACTACGGATTTCTATTACCAGTGAACACACTCATGCACAAATTGATAAATTATGTCATTTATTGAATCATGATTCAGCCTGAACAAAACACAACGGCTCTTGATAAGGAATATGTGTGGCATCCATTCACAAACCTGGATACATGGCTTGCCAATGATTTTGAACCTATCGTTATCACACATGGAAAAGGTTCATGGCTTTATGATGATAAGGGCAGAAGCTATCTGGATGGAAACTCTTCTATCTGGACGAATATTC
>JBCCWR010000108.1:0-7961 GCA_039193385.1 Verrucomicrobiota bacterium
GATAGAAATTCCTGGCTCATTAATAACCTAACTTTAAAATCATTTCTTACTTTTACCTGTAGACAAAAAAGGCGGAACCTCTCAGGATTCCACCCACAATTAATGTCTGCGAGCTAAATTAAGGGGAAATCATAGATATAAGCGGATCAAGGTCAAGGGTGGATTTAAGTTGAGAGTCTAAGACTTGTAACATCCATACAAATCAGGCAAATCTTCAGAAAGATGTCTAAAATAAATCATTTAGGACTCATTGCAGGTAAAGGGTTATATCCCAAGCTGGTAATCGATGAAGCGCGTGCAGCGGGAGTTAAACATATTTCTATGATCTGTTTCCACGGAGAAACACATCAAGAGCTAGAAACGCTCGCTGATGATGTCATATGGCTGCGAGTGGGCCAACTCGGTAAGATGATTGATTTTCTTAAGAAACAAAAAATTAAGCAAGTTATGATGGTCGGTCAGATCTCACCGCAGAGGCTTTACGATTTACGTCCCGACTTAAAAGCCATCATGCTCCTGGCACGTCTTAAGAAGCGGAATGCTGAAACCATTTTCAGTGCTATAGCTGATGAAATGCACAAAGCTGGTGCTGAACTCATTTCTGCTATTACGTTTCTAGACCGCTATATTCCCAGCAGCGGATTAGTAGCAGGTTTCGTGAGATCCCAACGACTCGAGAAACGATTACTAGCAGACATCGAATTTGGCTGGCCCTTGGCCAAGAATATAAGCGAGATGAATATAGGTCAGACTATAGTAGTTAAAAAAGGAACTGTGCTCGCTGTAGAGGGTTATGATGGAACTAATGAAACAATACGCCGAGGTGGTGAAATAGCTAAAGGTGACGCAACAATGATTAAAGTGTCAAAACCCAGACAAGATATGCGATTTGACGTTCCGGTGATTGGACCAGATACTCTCCTCGTTGCTGCAGAATCTGGAGTTAGTGGCATTATTTGTGAAGCTGGAAAAACATTACTAATTGGTCTGGACGACATCAGAAAGATCTCCGCACAAAAGAAAATTATAGTTTGGGCTCATAACTCAAAATAAATGCGATGGATAAAATAAATGTAGCAGTCATTGGCGTGGGGCACATGGGAAAGAACCACGCAAGAATTTATGGTGAACTTGATAAAACCGAGCTTGTTGGCGTGCATGATGTTGATATGTCTCTGGGAAAGAAAATTGCTAAAGACTACAGAACCCATTATTTTACAAATATAGAAGATCTTATAACAGAAGCTGACGCATTCTCCATCGTAACACCAACCACCTTTCATCATGAAATAGGTAAAAAGCTCCTCAATGCCGGTAAGCATCTTCTCATTGAAAAACCTATTACTTCTACAACTTCAGAAGCTGTTGAGCTTGTTGAGCTAGCTGCTCAGAATGGCCTCATTTTACAAGTAGGACATGTGGAACGCTTTAACCCTGTGCTAGATGCCCTTGAAAAAAGACTGACGCATCCACGTTTTATAGAAGCACACCGTCTTTCCGCTTACCCTAGCCGGAGCACTGATATTGGAGTCGTCATGGATTTAATGATCCATGACTTAGAAATTATTCTCCATTTAGTCAAAGCGGATATAGATTCGATCGATGCCGTGGGTGTACCTGTGCTCAGTAAAGGTGAAGACATTGCCAACGCTCGAATACGCTTTGAAAATGGCTGTGTAGCCAATATAACAACGAGTCGTATTAGCCCAGAAAAGATGCGTAAAATTCGTGTTTTTCAGGATGATGCTTATCTCTCACTCGATTACCAAGCTCAGAAAGGCGAGATCTACCGCAAAGCAGGAGATAAAATCACGCGTGATCACATTACTATCTTTAAAGATGAACCGCTTAAGCGTCAGTTGAGTTCTTTTATAGAATGTATTTATTTAAAAGATGAACCCCGTGTCTCAGGAGCTCATGCGGCAAGAGCTCTAGAGACTGCTGCAAAAATATGCGATCTAATCTGGTCAAATCCTTTCCGTTGAATATAAATGGCCTTCGTTCATGACTACTCGAGAAGAGGCAACACACCGTTTTTACATCGCTGCAGGTGAGACAAGTGGAGACCGCCATGCAGCGGATCTGCTAGTCGAGCTTCTTAAAATTTATCCTAAGGCTTGGTTCGGAGGTGTGGGTGGTAGATATCTTAGAGGTTCGGGACAAGACCAGCTATTTGATCTCTCTCTACATGCTGTTGTTGGTCTGACTGATGTGCTGCCAAAGATTTTCACTTTTTTAGGATTTTTCAAAAAGATCATTGCGGATATTGAAGAGAAACAACCCAACGTTGTCATACTCGTTGATAATCCTGCCTTTAACTTGCGCCTAGCTAAAAAAATCCGACAACGGTTTCCTGACATAAAAATTGTTTATTATATTAGCCCACAAGTCTGGGCTTGGAAAAAGGGACGAGCTAAAGCTATGTCTAATCTTGTACATCTATTACTCCTCATTTTTCCCTTTGAGAAAAAATGGTATGATGTCAATGCTCCAGAAGTGCAGGCTAAATGGATTGGTCATCCGGTTATGGATCGCTGGAAGATTGATTCAACAGAAATAGCGGATGAAGATGAGACGTATACCATTTCACTGATGCCAGGTAGTCGTCGCAAAGAAATCAAAGCTCATCTTCCCATGATGCTTGAAACTGCGGAAAAGCTAAATAGCTATCAGTCCGGGTTGGAATTCATCATATTAGCTGCGGATGATCGCGCACGTAGTCAGATTGAACAAATCATGGGTGAAGGTCATGCCAAAGGACTTCCTATTGAAATTCAGCAAGGCTACCAGTTAACACGTTTACGACGATGCAAGCTGGCTTTTGTTGCATCTGGAACCGCTACACTTGAATGTTGCCTGGCCCATGTCCCCATGTTTGTTGTCTATAAAGTACATCCAGTCACCTACATCTTTGGCAGAATACTCGTTAAATTACCTTATTTGAGTATCGTTAATATTCTGGCTCGGGAAAAAGTGGTTCCTGAATTTTTACAAGATAAGGCAAATGCGGAGCACCTTTTCGAAGCTACACGAAAATTTATTAAACAACCGGCTTGGTCCGAGAAAATGAAAGAAAAATTACAAACAGTTTCCAGTTCACTTGGTAAGCCGGGGGTTAATAAACGTGCCGCCCAGGCCATTCGTGAAATGGTTGATGATTTCACCAATGACAAAGAGTAGCCAGAAGATAAGAGAAGGAATTCACCATTGAAGATTTCTACAACGCAGCCTATACAAACCCATGCTTAAAAGAATTCTTCAAACTCCACTTTACTTGCAAGTTCTCTTTGCACTGATTGCTGCTGCTATCGTTGGAGGCTTTGTTCAAGCCGCCTCCCATCATGAATTACTTTCTGATGACTCGGTCAAAAAAATCAAAGCGTGTTTTGACTTTGTGGGAACAATGTTTCTGCGTGCACTCAAAATGCTCATCGTTCCGCTTATCATGTCAGCGGTTATCACCAGCATGTCTGGCCTGGGTAAAGATAAAGCTTTCGGACGTATGGGGTTAAAGACTCTTGCTTATTACATGACAACAAGTTTTCTTGCTATTACGACTGGTCTGTTACTCGTAAACATTATTCAACCTGGTTTAGTTGATGAATCTACCGCCAGTGAGCTGATGGAAAAAGCAGCTACTGCTGAAGAAGTAACCGCTAAAGTTGGAGAACCGCAAGCGGGTGATGTCATTGGCATTTTTCATCGAATGATCCCAACAAATATCATTCGTGCCGCTGCGGATGGCCAAATGCTTGGGCTGATCATTTTTTCCCTCTTAATGGGATACTTCATCACCCAAATTAAACATGAATTAGAGCAGTCAATAGGTCATTTCTGGCAGGCAGTTTATGAAGTTATGCTCAAGATTACAGATCTTGTCATGCGCTTTACCCCGATAGGTGTGTTTGGACTGGTGGGCCAAGTAGCTATCGAAACCGGACCTGAAGAAGTGATAGCCCTTTTCAAATTCTTTATTACCGTTGTATTAGCCCTAGGCGTTCATGCCTTTATTATAATGCCTCTATTGCTTTTTTTCATAGCACGCATTAATCCAATCAACCACTACCGCGCTATGTTTTCCGCATTATTGACAGCATTCTCTACCGCTAGCTCCAGTGCCACACTTCCAATTACTATGGACTGTCTGCAAAAAAAAGCAGGCGTCAGTCGTCGTGTGACCAGCTTTACAACTCCACTAGGTGCTACAGTGAATATGGATGGAACAGCACTTTATGAATGTGTAGCTGTTATTTTTCTTATCCAATTCTATGGGCAAGACCTAAGTTTCACTGTGCAACTCACAACTGTGATTTTAGCTTTGCTGACATCCATAGGAGTTGCCGGTATTCCCAGTGCCAGCTTGGTGGCCATTGTCATCATTCTTGGAGCTGTAGGCATGCCGCCGGAATCAATTGGGTTGCTTATGATATTCGATCGTATTCTCGATATGTGTCGCACAAGCGTCAATGTGCTCAGTGATTCTTGTGGAGCTGTCATTATCGCTCGCTCTGAAGGCGAAACAACAAATTTATCTAATACGTCATAAGTAAAAGGCTACTTTAGCTCTCTAGCATACCAGCCTTTTTGTATATGAGGATCATTTCATTACGCAAATCAACAAAAGTAGCATCTGCAGATGCGCGACGAGCGATCCATACAGACCATAGTGACTCAGGTAGGTCATGTTGTAAATGACGGTAAATTTCCCTCATACGTCGGCGTATTTTATTGCGCTTAACAGCATTGCCACAAGCTTTGGGGATAATAAAGGCAACGCTCCTTTTACCATACTTATCCACAGAAAAATCTGTCTTGAGGAAATAATTACAGCCTAAAAAATGACTATTGATACGTTTACCCGAGCGGCGAACCAAATCAAAGTCCTGTCGTTTGCGTAAAATGATCGAACGCCTAAGTCCATAGCGACATGGTTGCTTAGATTCAGGCACTTTGATTTTTAATGATTAGCACTGGGTGTGACGTGCAAATCTAATTTGTGTGCCCTTAGGTGTTAAACGCTTACGGCCTTTCGCACGGCGGCGGTTTAGGATGGCCCGACCATTTTTGGTGCGGGTGCGCGCTAGAAATCCATGTTGGCGTTTACGACTTCTCTTTGATGGCTTGTATGTAGGTCCCATTTTCCTGTTCCTTAAGTATTAAAATAATCTCTCACATCCGAATTCGAGGAACCTAGAAAAGTATCAATCCTTCTTTCTAAGTCAATAAGTAATATACAGCGAGACAATTGCCTTTACAAAGCTTTGTCTGATCCTCACTCTTTTTCGCCCATGAAATTAAAACAACCGATACGACTGGGACTTCCTAAAGGCAGTCTGCAGGATGCAACGCTTGCGCTTTTCCGAAAAGCAGGCTTTAACATCGTCGTTTCAAGCCGTTCTTACAAACCTTCGATTGATGACCCGGAAATTGAAGTCCGTCTCTTGCGTGCTCAGGAAATCTCAAAGTACGTTGAACAGGGCTTTCTTGATTTAGGACTGACTGGAAAAGACTGGATTCATGAAACAAGAGCAGATGTTCATGTGGTAGCTGATTTGCCATTCAGCAAAGCCACCAAGGCCCCTGCGCGCTGGGTACTTGTTGTGCCCGAGAACTCTGAAATTAATACGGCCTCTGATTTAGAGGGCAAACGTATTGCTGCTGAGGCCGTTAATATCACCAAAGACTATTTAAAGAAAAAAGGTGTAAATGCCGAAGTCGAGTTTTCTTGGGGTGCTACAGAAGTAAAGGTGCCAGAATTAGTAGATGCCATAGTTGACATCACAGAAACAGGCTCTTCTTTACGTGCCAATAAACTGCGCATTGTCGACACACTGATCGAATCTTACCCACAGCTTATTGCCAATAAAAAGGCTATTCAGGACCCGCTATTCAAGAATAAACTAGATACAATGACCCTGCTACTTAAAGGTGCTATGGAGGCCAGAGATAAAGTGGGACTCAAACTAAATCTGCCTGAAAAAAATCTAGACACTATTCTTAAAGAATTACCCGCTTTGCGGAATCCTACAGTTTCTAAACTGACTGATCCAGAATGGGTTGCTCTGGAAAGTATCATCGATGAAGTCATTGTTCGAGAAATCATTCCCACACTCAAAGAGCATGGGGCTGAAGGAATTATAGAATATCCATTAAATAAGGTTGTCTATTAAGAATTTTGCGCTTTAATTCAACGCTCATTTATCATTATGGGATCAATTAAGAAAAAACGTAAAACAAAGATTGCTAAGCACAAACGCAAGAAACGCATGAAAGCGAATCGTCACAAGAAGCGTTTGCGTTATAAATCATAATGCTATAGCTTTACAGAGTGTTTTTACCCATCCGAACAATACCGGGGTTGTTTTATCTGGTAGTCGGCATTGGTTTGAATTTTCTGCTAAGTAAGCATGTTGACGCGCGTCCAGAAATAACGCCAAAATCTGCTCCAAACAGTGAGCAGCTAGGATTAGAGCATAGCACCCGATCTATGGATCTGACGGACTCTGCCGTTCGCCAGACAAAAGAGGAGCGTAAACGTAAGGCTGAAGCCACCGCAGCTTTTGTTCTGGGTAAACAGGCAGAAGATCTCGGTGATTTTCAATCAGCACTTAAATACTATCAACAAGCTTCCAAGTTTGATGATGAGTTTGTGCAAATCCCCCTCCGCCAAGCTCTTGTCTTACTGCAACAAAGTAAACTGGATGAAGCCGTCGCTCTTCTAAAACAACACATTGAGAAACAACCGGATTCTCCAGCGGTTCACTCCCTGCTCGCTCATTCTTACAGTATAAAAAAGGATGAGGATAAAGCCATGAGCCATGCACGTATTGCATTGGAAAAAGACCCGACACTCATTTCAAATTATAAAATTCTTTTCAACGGTTTTCATAACCAAGGGCGCAATGACCGCATTAATGACCTTCTAAGTAAAGCAAAGCGGACAAATTCAGAAGATGCCAAATTCTACATACGACTTGGTCAGCTATGGCTAAAACTTTTAACTGAAGCCAACTTCAATGTCCCGCGCACAGAACATTATATAAAAATCCTTCCGCTTTATGAAAAAGCGTATGAGGCAGATAAATCCAATCCTTTCACAATCGCTCAGGTTGGAGAAATTGCTTTTCGTGCTGGAGAATATGATAAAGCCATTCATCTTTTTCACAAGACACTCAAACTTAGTGACTCTAATCATCACAATTATATCCGCGAACACCTTGCCATAGCTCTACTAACGGTTGAGCGTGATGCCGAATCCATTGATGTTCTTGAAGCCCTGCTAAAAGACGAACCCCAGCGCACTATGCTTTATCCAGTCCTAGCCGAACTTTACCGAAAAACAGAACAATTGGAAAAAGCTGAAGACTATTTTCGGCTCGCTACCATGCTCAACTCAAAGAGCGATCCTGAAGTTTACATGCAGCTTGTTCGCATCCAACTTGAACGTGATCGCAATGAAGCTGCTATCGAAACAGTCCAGAAAGCCCAGGAAATCTTCCCTAAGGTAGTTAACTTCAAGTGGATATATGCCAAAATTTTAGCACATCAAAAAAAGTATAAAGAAGCTGAGAATATATTTTCCGAAACTGAAACACTGGCACTTCAACTGAGAACAGAAGTTCTAGATGCAGATTTTTACATGGAATTCGCCGCCATTTGCGAAAAAAATAAAAATATTCCACGAGCAAAGTTACTCCTTGAGAAACTCCTTAAAAAGGAGCCTGAAAATCACCAGGCTCTCAACTTTCTGGGCTATATGTTAGCTGAACAAAAGCTCGAGCTTGCCAATGCGAAGAATTACATTCTCCAGGCTTTAAGCTATGAACCTGATAATGCGGCCTATCTGGATAGCCTTGGCTGGGTTTATTATCAAATGGGCCACTACGAGGAAGCAGTGACTTACCTTGAAAAAGCAGTTCAAAATGACGAACCTAATGTTGACCCCGTGATCTTTGAGCACC
>JBCCWR010000109.1:0-7913 GCA_039193385.1 Verrucomicrobiota bacterium
ACAACTCAAAGACTGCCGCATTCACTATAACCGCGCTAAAGAGAAGGGGGATGAATCCATGATATTTATCACCGAAGGACAATCCGCGGCAGGTTCTATCACCTCATGCCGAGATCCTCAGACCCAGGCTATCTTCACTCTCAAAGGTAAACCTCTCAATGTTTGCGAACTACAGAGAGCTGCTATTTATAAAAATGATGAAATGTATAATCTGATGCGAGCACTCAACATTGAGGATAACGCTGACGGTCTACGCTATGGAAAAGTCATTTTAGCGACAGATGCCGATGTGGACGGTCTACACATTCGCAATCTACTTATCACATACTTCCTACGTTTCTTTCCTGAAGTCATTACCCGTGGACATGTTTTTATTCTAGAAACACCACTCTTTCGCGTTCGTAATAAAAAAGAAACCCGCTATTGCTACACCGAAGAAGAACGCCTCGAAGCACTAGACAAAATCCGTGGACCAGAAATCACTCGTTTTAAAGGACTAGGAGAAATATCCCCGGGCGAATTCAAAGCGTTCATTGGCAAAGAGATTAAACTCACGCCTGTTGACGTAGATGATCCGCATCATGTGCCCAATATTCTACAATTTTACATGGGTAAAAACACACCGGTACGTCGTGAATATATTATGGAAAATCTCGTCATTGAAGAACCCCTTGAGACAGACAAACCTCAAGCGGCTTAAATGCTTCGCTCTCGATGCAAATCTGAAGCTAATTTACGGATTGCCCGGACGCGTTCAGAAGTGGCCGGATGAGTTGACATCCAGTTAACAGCTTTTTCGTAGCGATCTAATTTATTACCTAACTTCTTAAGAATATTAACCAAGGCTTCAGAAGAAATGCCCACTTCAAGGCATTGTTCAACGGCATAAGCGTCTGCTTCATCTTCAAACTTTCTTGAATAACCTGTTTCTAGTAAGAATGCCGGCAGACTCACCGCTATACCCGCCGCTGAACTCATGTCGCTGAGAAATAATGCTGATAACAACCCCACGCTGACACTTTGAATAACCATGCGCATCCCGTGCTGTTTTTCCACATGCCCTAACTCATGAAACAAAACAGCTATAATTTGGTCATCATTATCAGCCAGCGACATAAGCTGATCGGTAAGAATAATTTGACCCGAAGGCAGTGCAAAAGCATTAGCTCCAATTTTACTGTGTCGAAATATTATTTCATATTCTGTGATGTTCTGAAGGCGTGAATGCAAACCGGCAAATTTCTCTTTAATTTCCTGTTGACGCACCTCATCTAAATCACTGGGCTGCATCATATGTATATCCAACCACTTCAAACCGTGTTCAGAAATTTTCTGACGCATGTCAGGATGCATTTTATAAGCAAGATGTTCTGCAATAATTGGCAAGCCATAAACAATAAATGAATAAATCAAACCCGCAAAAATAACTAAGGATAAAACAACAACGGGTAAATTTTTCTCAAGCGTATGCACCAGATTCATGAAGCTGCTTTTACCCAGCCTTTTTTCAAGACGCTTAAACTCTGTTCCAGCCTTTAGATGAACACAAGCACCTCCAGAAAACCTTATGATGCGATCTGCTTTACCAACAGCAGGTTCAATCTTAAAATCTTCACAAATAAAACTAGAGATAGTCCCATTCTCATGTTTCATCTCCAGACCAGATGATGCGATATATTTAAGGATAACCTTTTGCCCAATCGGTTTCTTGCCATCAAAATAGACCGCTTCAAGTCCTTCATGAGGTGCCGGTGTTGTTGGCTCATTATCCATTATTAAAATGGTTTCTATAATCCAAATTCAAAGTCCAGCAGTTCATGCGCGGAGTCGCCCACAGCACCATCGTGATCTGCTGCTTGTGCAACAACATTTTCTAAAGATTCCATGCCGCTCACAGACATACATTGTACCCGGTAACGATAAAGGCGAACCTTGGCCCAGGGAGCAAAAAGTCCTAAAGTCAAAATAGTTAAAATAAGATTGGATATAAAAATGCCTACATAAGGCCATAGCTTAATTTTATTCTCAAAACGAAACTGCTGACCCTCGCCATCATCCGTGCCTAATACCGTTTCATTCCAGCAATAATTTTTAATAAAGACATCGGCTCCGATAAAAATAACAAAGATAAAAATATAGAAAGCTATCATAAAAATGAACCCTAATATTTCTGCGAGTTGGGTTACTACATCTTCGCCCCCATCTCCAGCAAATCCAGATGAGGCATATGCCACCCCCATCAGCACACCTGAAGCAATTGTTAATCCTATAAAAATACCAAAAGCGGCATAAAACACTTTAAAAAAGAATCCCGCACTACCATGGAAATGAGAACGTTTTTGACCATAAGCCATATTATCAAAGAAATATTCTTTCTGCATTTTTATAACAAGAGGCATAATCAGGCCCAATGTAAACATGGCCAGTAAAGGCATGCCCAAAAAGCATCTGTAAGCCTCGCCTAATGTACCCCGAAACTTAAAAGAAATATTCCTATAGGCACTGTTAGCAGAAAAAAAACGCATCGATTTATACATTAAAAATGGAAAGACCACCATATAAACGAGTAAGACCAAAAGCGAAATAATGGGATTTAGGAATTGAGATGATGAATAAATGATTAAACCGACAAACACAATAACATAGCCTATGAGTAACTTTTTCGGATCGGCCAGATATTCAAAAGAATATCCATCGAGTTTCGTGTTCTGATAAAAATAACGACGTGTGCGAACTCGAGCCCAGGGTATGTAAAGTCCTAGTGTAACAATGGAAAGCAAAAGATTAACAATCCATATACCAAAATACTCAGAGCCTTTGCCCTCAAAGTGCAGAGGATACCTTTTTTCTTCTTTTGGTTGTGGTGCTGTTTCAGCCGCTTTTTCTATCGACTGGGATTCAGGCTGAGGCATAGAACCCTCCTTTAAATCACCATAAGCTTTCCACTCTGACATCCCCTCTTTCCACACCAGTGTCTTCTCGCCAATCTCACCCTGACTAGCCAATGCATCAATTTTTTCCTGTGATACAGGCCCTATTTGCTCTCCACCCTTTGAATAATACCAGCTCATAACTTAAATCCTTAAAATTGTAAGCACAGAAACTTACGAAATAACGAGACCATTTAGTAGAGAGCAGGCAGTAAAGCTGGTCAAGAAAGTACTAACCACTTTCTTCTACAAAAAAGGAACTCTATTTTCTCTATTTAAGCCGCATGATGCCATAGAGATGAAATTTGCGTTTCAGTTTATTAACGGACCTGCTTAAGCGCTAAGTGCATCAAGGCAACGACAACAAACTTCAGGATGCTCCTTGTCTCCAGAGAGTTCATCAAAAAATTTCCAGCAGCGAATACATTTTTTGCCTTCCGCTTTAGCAACTTCGACATCTTCCGAGTCAGTGCTATCCACTTGTAAAAACTTAATTTTGGAAACAATGCACAATTCCTCTAATAGTTCCGCATCTTGCTCAGAATCAAGCTTGGCTGTTTTAATCGTAGCTTGCCCTTCAAGACTCTTTCCGATGACTTTGTCTTTACGAAGCGGCTCTAGCTTTTCATTGACCCTGGATCTCAACTCCAGCAGGTATTTCCATCGCTCGGTAAAATCTTCTGGAACTTTTATTGCACGCGCCTGAGGAAATTTCTCCAGATGAACAGAAGCACGCACCAGACTCAGTTCATTTTCATCCGGCTTATCTCCCATATTTGCAAATTGCCATGCTTCCTCAGCCGTAAAAGGCATGATAGGTGCAATAAGCTTGCATAAACTTTCGAGAATTTCATACATAGCCGTCTGCGATGAGCGACGACGTAAACTTTTGGGCGCATCACAATACATACGATCTTTAAGAACATCTACATACAATGCCGACAACTCCACGGCGCAAAAGCGGTTTATGATGTGATAGACCTGATGGAATTCATATTTCTCATAGGCTGTATGGCATTGCTTAATTATACCCTGCAATTCTACAAGAATATAACGATCGATCTCTGTCAGATCCTCATCACAAACGCTATCTTTCTTTGGATCAAAGTCATAAAGATTAGCTAGAAGAATGCGAAGAACATTGCGCACAGAGCGGTAAGTGTCTGCCACACGCTTAAAAATCTCTTCAGAAAATGGAACATCATCACGGTAATCCTGACTGGAAATCCACAGACGCAAAATGTCAGCGCCGAACTTATCCACATAATCCATCAAAGCCGCCGGCTTTCCACTCGATTTGGATAATTTTTTGCGTGTGTCTACATCGACCACAAAACCGTTGGTAACCACCTGTTTGTAGGGCGGTTCTTGTCCCAGTGCCACTGATGTTAACAGGGAAGATTGAAACCAGCCGCGGTGCTGGTCGCTACCCTCCAAATACAAATCCGCAGGAAAACGCAAACGACGGCGTGACACCGCTTCATGGCTGGAGCCCGAATCGATCCAAACATCTAAAGTGTCCAGTCCCCTCTTCCAACCGTTCCTATTTGGATCACTCAAGCCAACTTCCTGAGCCAATTGTGTATCATCCGTTTCAAACCAGTAATTCGTACCATGTTTCTCCACAAGTTCGGCGACTTTACGAATCGTTTCCGCATCCATGTGAGGCTCCCCCTTGTTCGTATAAAAAACAGGAATCGGAACGCCCCATGTTCTCTGACGGGAAATACACCAGTCAGGTCGTCCCTCCACAGCACCACGAATACGATTCTTACCCCATGAAGGCACCCAGTCCACTTGCTCAATGCCGCCGAGGGCATCCTGGCGAAAGGCCTCCACACGAATAAACCATTGAATAACCGAGCGGAAAACAATCGGCGTCTTGGAGCGCCAGCAGTGAGGATAGCTATGGTTATAATCTTCCGCTGCCCACAATTTCCCCTTCTCTTGCAATATCTCAATGATCGGCTTATTGGCCTTAAAAACATAGGCGCCGGCTAAATCAGGCAAGCCAGCCTCCTCCGTCAAACAACCACGATCATCCACAGGAGAAAACGTTTCCAGTCCTACCTTTTGACCCAGCACATAGTCATCCTGGCCGTGTCCTGGTGCAATGTGCACAAGACCTGATCCACTTTCAGCAGTGACAAACTCTGCCAAATGAACCTTACCCGAACGATCCAGGAAAGGATGCTCATAAGAAACGCCTTCAAGTTCTTGTCCTTTGAATGTCTTTAGAACTTTAAATTCCGTGCCTTCCCGTTTTGAGGCCACACTGTCTATGAGCGATTGAGCGAAAATCAGTTTTTCACCATCCTGTTTCTCAGCCAACACATAGTCCAATGACGCGTGCGCAGCGACGCCTAGATTAGCCGGCAATGTCCAAGGCGTCGTCGTCCAGATCATGATAGAAGCTTTATCACTAGCTTTCAGTCCCAGCTTCTCAGTTTGCTCATCTAGCTTGAGAGAAAACTGCACAAAAATCGATTGATCCGTTCGGTTCTGGTACTCTACCTCAGCTTCAGCCAGTGCTGTCTGGCATCCTGTGCTCCAGTAAACCGGACGTAAGGCCTGATACACCAGGCCCTTCTCCACCATTCCGGCAAACACACGCAATATGTCTGCCTCATATTGTGGTTCCATGGTAATGTAAGGCTTATCCCATTCTCCAAAAACAGCCATGCGCTTAAATTGCTCACGTTGGATATCTATAAATTTGCGCGCCATGGCCTCAGAGCGTTTGCGAATTTCCACAGCATCTAACTCCACCTTCTCCTGCTTTTTCTTTTTAGCTGCATCAGCCAGCTCTTTCATGACCTTATGCTCAATGGGCAAACCATGACAGTCCCAGCCGGGAATAAAGGGGACATTCCAGCCAAACATATTACGGGACTTAAGCACAAAGTCCTTAAGAGCCATATTCAAGGCATGCCCCATATGGGCATCACCATTCGCAAAGGGAGGTCCATCATGCAAAATAAACTCCTTAGCATCCTTACGTTCATCCATAAGCTGACTGTAAATATCAGCCTGCTGCCATGCCTTGAGTAGAGCTGGCTCGCGCTTGGGCAAGTTCGCGCGCATAGGAAACTTCGTCTGAGGTAAATTGAGTGAGTCTTTATAATTCATGTGCAAAGGGGTTGTACTTAAGCGTCTTAATTTTTTGCGTCAACTTCTGAGCACACACAAGATTTCACCAAACAGATGAAAAAACTAGTGAAATTGGCCAAGTCACAGAAAGATGATTGCCAAAGACATGATCATGCGAAATACTGTTTTGCTCTTTCAGCGGCGACGTAGCCAAGTGGTAAGGCCGGGCTCTGCAAAAGCTCTATTCGGCGGTTCGAATCCGCCCGTCGCCTGGCTTCTTAAACTAATATGGCTAATATTATATTTTGACTCACTGATAAATATGGTCTCGCCGCAAAATCTTTTGAACGCTTCTTTGTAAACTTAATGCCTCAAGATATTAACTTTAAATCGCTTATTCGCCCAGGTTGGGAAGCGCTTAAAACTTACTGGATTCCATTCATAAGTGTTCAGTTATTTGGTGTTGGCATTGTAGTAACTTACTATACTTATCCTTCATTTCAGAACTTTTGTGATTTGTTAGGCGACCTCAAAAACCAAGGAGGCGTTGCTTTCGCTGCCTTGGCTACATTGATGAGTGGCGGCATCATCCCGGAAATAATCAAAAGCTTTCTCCGCCCTCAACATTTGCCAAAGCCAACCCGCCTCGAAATACTACATCAAATCAGCATTTTTCCAGCATCAGGTGTTTTAGTCGATCTCTTCTACCGTCTACAGACCATCATCTTTGGCGAATCCGATCACTGGGTTACTATCCTGTGCAAAGTATCTCTAGATCAATTTGTTTTTACTCCCTTTCTTGCTCTTCCTTTTGTCATTACCTGGTTCTTGTGGAGAGAGCATGAATTTTGTCTCATATCAGCTTTAAAAGCATTGTCTTGGAGACTTTATTTACAACGCATCCTACCCATATTAATTCCCAACTTCTTTTACTGGATACCCATGACAGCTATTATCTACAGTCTGCCCTCAGCTGTTCAGTTTCCCATGTTTCTCTGCGCCAACTGCGGATGGAGCCTCATACTCATCTTCATAGCTCGTCGCCAAATCGAGCATATTAAAAACTAACGACATATCTTTTTGCGCAATAATTTCAACTGATTCAGAGCATTACTGTAGAATAATTTATCCGGAGTTTTTCCATATCTTAATACCAGATATAAATCCCTAAACTGGGTCAACAAATCACGGTTTGCTTCATCCAAGTATTTCTGAAGACGATCAAGATAAGTATAAGCACCTTCTGATTGATCAGGCCCTAGATTCCTTTTCCTAAAATAAAGCATGAGCATCTCATATTGCTTGAGAACCCCATCTTCTTGCTTCTGCACAAAGACTATCCAAAACACCCAAGCTAGAACAAAGGCTATCCCCAAAATCAGAGATCCTGTTAAAACCAATGCGGAAGCCATCTGATTCAATCCGAAATTTTGAAAAATAGATAATTGCTGGCCAACATCGTATCCCAAAAAATCATCCCATTGAGCATTAGCCTGATCCCAACGTTCCGTCGTTTCATCTAAAGGCCTGGATAACCATTCCGGCATCCATCCAGGTCTAAAGGCTTCAAATTGATTCCCTGCGACAGAAAAAGTCAATCCACGCCCCATACTCATTCTTACCGCATTAAAACCTGCCTCTATTCGTTGTGGAGAAATAACAGAAGTAGCATCAATCCGCACCCAACCGCGATCCTCAATCCAAACTTCATTCCAGGCATGAGCAAATTGTTTTCTAATGACCATAAACTGGCCATGCTTGTTCCATTCTCCGCCCAGAAACCCTGCCACGACTCGTGCTGGCACACCACAAGCTCGGGCAAGGATCGCAAACGATGCCGCATAATGTTCACAATACCCGGAGCGATCCTCGAAAAGAAATTCTTCCAACGCG
>JBCCWR010000110.1:0-7908 GCA_039193385.1 Verrucomicrobiota bacterium
CCGGTAGATGCCGGGATTCCTTGCCAAAAACCACATAATCAGCTTTGGTGTTACATGCGGAATATTAGTTGGCATCATGTCAAAGGATATTTTGGCTGCTGACGATTTAAACGTAGATGCTGCCATACGTATGGCAGAGACAGTCATTGCTAAAACCTCTTTTGAAAAAGGTCAAAAACCACAACGGTATAATTTCTGGATGTATCAGAATCATATCATTGGTGAAGGGATGAAAGCGCTAGGTAAAGCTTTGAACCGCTCAGATTTTGAGTCTTTCTATCAGCGTAATCTTCTTTTTTACAGAGAAGCTCATGGTGAAGTGAAACACAATAGCCAGGCATGGTATGAGAAACCTAGGACGATGTGGCAATGCGGCATGATTGCCGGTTTTGTGGAGTTACAAAAAACAGACCCGCACCCTGAGATAGAACGTGCCATGGGCATTTTTCAAAAATTGCTAGATGAAGCACCTAAAGTCACTGATGGTTGTTTGGCACGAAATAAAGGTAAGTGGAAATCCAATTGCATCCAAATTGATGATTTATATATGGTCACTCCTTATTGGGTGCGGAAGGCTCAGTTAACCGACGAGTTAAAATATCTGGAAATGGCCATCAAGGAGGCACTTAGTTACTTCAAACATCTATGGAATCCAGAAAGTAAGTTGATGCATTGTTTATGGGTGGATAAAACGCAAACGGCCATCATACCGCATTGGGGACGAGGCAATGGATGGTATGTTATGGGAATCACAGACCTATTAGATTTTGTCCCAGAGAATCATCCCAAGCGGACTGAACTTATCTCTAATTATCGTACGGTTATGTCTGGTCTAATGGAGCGCCAGTCATCTTCAGGCCTGTGGCACCAGGTTCTCGACAAACCCGAGAGCTACACGGAAACATCGTGTTCGGGAATGTTCACGTATAGTTTGTTGCGCGGTGCCGCACAAGGGTGGCTGCCAGAGGAAGCACGTGCGGCAGGATTGAAAGGCTGGGCAGGACTGCAAACCAAGTTGAATGATGACAATGAATTAACCGACGTATGCGTGGGAACTGATATGTCAGAAGATTTTGAATACTATTTCAACCGTCCTCGAAAAATACATGACCAACATGGTGTTGGCCCGTACTTATTAGCAGCCTCCGAAATCGCGAAATTAAACAATTAATAATGTCAGTGGATAGATGAAGGAGTTACCTCAAAGTCCATACTCTTTTGATCTGAATGCACCCGAACTATGCTGCCTTCAGGAATATCTCCTGCTATTAATTTTCTCGATATGGGAGTCTCCAGCTTGCGTTGCATGAAACGCTTCAGCGGACGAGCACCATAGACGGCATCATAACCCTGATGAGCTATGTGATCCTTTGCACTGTCTTCAAGTATCAATGTGATGTTCTTTTCATCCAATCTTGACTGAAGCTGAGCCAATAATAAATCAACGATGCATTTGATCTCTGCAATATCCAATGGCTTGAACATAACGATCTCATCCACACGATTTAAAAACTCTGGCCTGAAATGTTGACGCAAAAGCTCCATAACATTCTCGCGCACACTCTCATGGATTTCTCCGTGTTGAGAGTTTTCCAGAAGTTGATGACTGCCGATGTTTGAGGTCATGATGATGATAGTATTTTTAAAATCAACTGTTCTTCCCTGACTATCTGTGACTCGTCCATCATCAAGGATTTGCAAGAAGACATTAAAAACATCTGCATGCGCTTTTTCAATTTCATCAAATAAAACAACACTATAAGGTTTGCGTCGCACGGCCTCCGTTAACTGTCCGCCTTGTTCAAAGCCGACATAACCAGGTGGCGCACCTATCAAACGAGCTACGGAGTGTTTTTCCATATATTCGCTCATATCAACCCGGATGATGTTTTCTTCACTATCAAACAATGTCTCAGCGAGTGAACGAGCAAGTTCTGTTTTACCCACACCTGTGGGTCCTAAAAAGATGAAGGAGCCAACAGGTCGCTTCGGATCTTTCAACCCTGAACGCGAGCGGATGACTGCATCGCTTACAGACTCGACGGCTTCATCCTGGCCAATTAAGCGTTTATGAAGCGTCTCATCTAAACGCAAGAGTTTTTCCTTCTCTCCTTCCATAAGACGGTTCAAAGGAATACCTGTCCAGCGTGCAACAACTTCGGCAATCTCGTCAGCTGTAACTTCTTCTCGAATCAACTGATATTCATGTTTTTGTTCTAGATCTCCTTGCTCATGATTAAGTTTTCTCTCCAGCTCGGGAAGTTTGCCATACTGTAACTCTGCAACCTTGTTTAGATCATAGTCACGTTGAGCGACTTCGATCTCATGCTTTACTTTTTCAATACTCTCACGCAGTTCCTGTGCATGATTTATATTTTCTTTTTCTGCCTGCCAGCTTGCTTTTAACCCATCGCGCTCCGCTTTTAAATTGCCCAATTGTTGTTCCAGTGCTTGTAAACGTTCTTTAGATGCTTTGTCTTTTTCTCGCTTTAAAGCTTCACGTTCAATCTCCCACTGCATGACGCGCCGCTCTAAACTTTCTAGCTCTTCGGGCATGCTTTCCATTTCTGTTCGCAGCTTGGCTGCTGCCTCATCGATGAGATCAATGGCCTTATCCGGCAAAAAGCGATCTGATATGTAACGGTCTGACATCATTGCAGCAGCGACCATGGCAGAATCCTGAATTCTGACTTTATGATGTAATTCATAGCGCTCACAAAGACCACGTAAAATGGAGATAGTATCTTCAACCGTTGGCTCATCAACTAGCACAGGTTGGAACCGACGCTCAAGAGCAGCATCTTTTTCAACATATAGACGGTATTCATTGAGTGTTGTGGCTCCAATACAATGTAACTCTCCCCGAGCCAGCATAGGCTTAAGCATGTTGCCTGCATCCATAGACCCTTCCGTCTTGCCTGCTCCCACCATCGTATGAATTTCATCAATAAATAAGATGATCTCGCCTTCTGCATGCGCCACTTCTTGAAGGACAGCTTTGAGTCGCTCCTCAAATTCACCACGAAACTTTGCTCCGGCTAGCAATGCTCCAAAGTCGAGTGAAACGACCCGTTTATCTTTAAGACTATCTGGAACATCTTGTGCAATAATGCGTCTTGCTAGACCTTCTACGATTGCAGTTTTACCTACACCGGGTTCACCTATCAGCACAGGGTTGTTTTTTGTTCGGCGTGAAAGAACCTGAATGGTGCGCCGTATCTCAGCATCACGACCGATAACAGGATCAAGCTGCCCTGCTTGAGCAAGTTCGGTGAGATCCTGACCATATTTTTGCAGTGCTTCATAGGTATTTTCAGGATTAGCACTGGTCAGAGGCTGATTTCCTCGCACCTGTTGTAAAGCTGCCATCCACTTCTGTCGATCTATGCCCCGCTTTCTAAGAATTTCACCTACTACGGAATTCTGCTTTTCCTCCAGCATAGCTAGGACAAAATGCTCTACACTTACATATTCATCTTTAAGTTTTTTTGCCTCATTCTTTGCCTTAAGCAAAAGTGCGTTCAGTTGCTGAGTGACATAGTTTTGACCAACTTGTGAACTCCCCTTAACTTTGGGCTGACGCTCAAGTTCTTTAGTTAGGTTATTTTTTATGAGTTCAGCTCTGCAGTCACACTTCTCAATCAAGCGAGGAATCAGTCCATTTTCCTGATCCAAAAGAGCCATGAACAAATGTTCCACATCGGTAGCCTGATGTTCAAATAAGGCTGCAATGGTTTGCCCCTCCATCAAAGCTTCCTTAGCTTTCTCGGTAAATTTACTTAGATCCATATTTTTATTTTCAAGTCTATTTTCTAATTATCTTCATTTTTCATGCCATTTGATTGAAAACAACTTATTAGATCTAAACATTTTACTATCAATTATTTAGAAAACGGAAGGCTGTTTGCATGAGTGACAAAATAGCGCATGCAGTTTAAACAAGATCGCTAAAATGTCTCAGTTTTGAAAAATGTATAAAATCATTCGTAAAACCTTGCGTCTAAGCTAAAAAGTATATGAAATGACAAATCAACTTAATGATTGAAATTTAATCAAACCAATGTTGATTTCTTATCTACGCTGATAACAAAGTATGAATAAAAAATATCTCGCTCTAGTTACTATCATAACCACTCTGGGAATTTTAACCATAAGTCAAACCTGGGCACTCTGGCCGTTTGGAAAAGATGAAGCTGATGAAAAGCAGACAGCTGAAATAGTCGTCAACGAAGAACCTCTAAAGCGTGATGCTAAATTAACTTCCAGCTTTTCAGGGGTTGTTAAAGAAGTAAGTCCATCGGTTGTCAGTATCTATACCAAAAAAATTATCAACCAGAGGTCTAACCCTATGATGTCTGATCCTTTTTTTCGTTTCTTCTTCGGAGTTCCAGGACAATCACCTGACGGTCCTCAACAGAGAGAATTTAAACAAGAAGTACCTGGACTGGGCTCGGGTGTGATTGTCTCAAAAGATGGTTATATCCTGACCAACAATCACGTCATCGAAGATGTTGATGAAATCATGATTCATTTACAGGATGGAACAGAACGAGAGTTTCAAGCTGAAGTTGTGGGAACGGATCCTCCGACAGACATTGCCGTTTTAAAAATTAAGGATGAAGACCTCCCCACAGCAACACTAGGTAATAGTAATAATGTCGAAGTTGGAGATTTGGTTCTAGCAATTGGTAATCCTTTTAATGTGGGACAAACCGTAACGATGGGAATCGTTAGTGCCAAGGGGCGTAAATCGCAACTTTCAGCAAGCACAGGTGTTCAATACCAAGACTTCATACAAACAGATGCATCTATTAATCCGGGTAATTCTGGCGGCGCATTGATCGATGCGGAAGGTCGTGTCGTAGGCATTAATACAGCCATTTTCAGTCGCACAGGAGGAAACCTAGGCATTGGCTTTGCCGTGCCCGTTAATCTGGCCCGAGACGTCATGCAGCAAATCATAGAAACAGGGCATGTTTCCCGTGGTTATCTGGGCGTTTATATGGACCCCAATCCGCTAGATAAGTCGAATGCTGAATTATTTGGTATACCTGGCAAGCGTGGTGTCATCGTAACAGAGGTAATTCCTGATAGTCCGGCTGATAAAGCTGACTTCCAAAGTGGTGATGTCATTACCGAATTCAACGGAGTTAAAGTTGCAGATAATTCTGAATTAAGCCTCGAAGTGGCTAAAGTGCGTCCGGGCACAGCAGTTGATGTAAAAATATACCGTCAAGGCAAAGAACAAATGAAGAAAGTAACCCTGGATGAACGAGGCGATCTTAAGAAAGAAGAAACTTCTGATCCTGAAGAAAAAGAGACTAACAAACCTGGTAAATTCCTAGATGGCGTGGAAATTCAGGAACTCGATAGTTCATTACGTCAGCAATACGCTATCCCTGAAAACATCACAGGCGTTTTTGTCAGCACTGTCGCTCCTAGTTCTTCGGCTTACCAGGCAGATCTTCGCCCCGGTAACATCATTCGTGCCGTAAATAATGTCGACGTAAACAGCATTGCCGATGCGCGAAATGCTGCTAAGGAAAGTAAAAAAGACAAGACCCTCTTATTCGTTTGGCAGAAAACCAATAGCGATCGTGGCATCACTCGCTACCTAGTGATTAAAAAAGAATAATACGTAATAAAAAAAGCGCCTATCAAAGTAGGCGCTTTTAAAATTTGAGAAATACTTTGTCTCTTACCCTGTCTTTTTAAGACGTTCTTTGGTCTTTTGAATTTTTTGACGGGTTTTTTCTTTGAGCCTTGTCTTACGCTTACGCAATTGACGAGCGACTTTATCAACTATTTTATCAACCGCCGCGTAAAGATCACGGTCATATTGTTCAAGATGAATGTCTGGACCAGGCACACCTAGGTGCACTTTTACACAATACTGACGAGTGGGTGACTTCGTGTCATCATGCAACAGAACAACATGAGCTCCAATAATGTCATCAGTTATATGTTCAACGTGAGATAGCTTCTCTGCTACAAAAGCATTAATAGCAGCGGATAATTTCAGATTATGAGCGCTTAAGTGAATTCGCATAACTAGTTATATTAAAATCGGCACGTTCAGCTGTCGATTGAATTTAAAATAAGCTTATTTGTATTTGTTTACATATGGATATTTACTACCAGGACTCGTAATGAATAAGCTTCTCCAAGGGCAGACGCTGTTCCCAATGATTTCTCTCTAGCTCAGGAAGGTCGTGAAATTTGTTCACATAGCCTACACAAAGATAGGCTACCACAACAATATCTGAAGGAATATCCAGAATACTTTTGATTTTGTTATGGTCCAAAATACTGACCCAGCCAACTCCAATATTTTCTGCGCGTGCTGCTAACCAGATGTTTTGCACAGCACAAACTGTACTATAAAGATCCATCTCTTTCTGGGTCGTTCTGCCTAGACCTGTTTCTCCATTTCGTGTGCGATCGCAAGTCACACAGATATTCACCGGAGCTTCCATGATGCCTTGTAATTTAAGAGTGCTGTAAAGCTCTGCTCGTTCACCCTCAAAAAGTTGCTGTGCTTTGTGGTTTTCCTCTTCGAATGAACGAAGCACTTTGCTCTTAGTCTGCTTATCCCGAATCACTATGAAATCCCAGGGCTGCATAAAGCCCACACTTGGTGCATGATGACCCGCGGTAAGAATGCGGTTTAATATTTCATCCGGCACCATATCAGGCAAGAATTCTGACCTGATGTCGCGGCGAGAAAAAATCGTTTTATAGATCGCTTCTTTCTCTGTTTCAGAAATGTGCATGTTCGACTTGAAAATCTAGCGCTTTACATCAAAGCAAGAAAGTTAATTTGTTTTTATTGATTTTTTCTGGATGCCGCGGTCAAGCCACGGCATGATGAAAGCCGGGGATTATTATTCATAGGTAAACTTCAACCTGATTGGTGCATTCAAACTTTAAGATAAGAAATTTTATGGATTCATTGTATAGTTGATATCCTACGCACCGTCATCCCGCGGCTTCGACCGCGGGATCCATGAACAATCCAGCAGCAAATCCAGTATTTTTTGCCCATTCTCCCTGGATGCCGTGGTCAAGCAACGGCATGACGAAAGCTGGGGATTATTATTCATAGGTAAACTTCAACCTGGCTGGTGCATTCAAACTTTAAGATAAGAAATTTTATGGATTCATTGTATAGTTGATATTCTACACACCGTCATCCCGCGGCTTCGACCGCGGGATCCAGTTCGCATTTTTTCTTCTTTGCTGCCTCACTTATGCCTCATTCTTATCCAATACTCAGATTCACTCTTGATTACTATCTGCGTTAGCTTTGAGGTAACGGAGGAGTTCTTCGTGATCACTAACGTTTTTTACGCCAGTCATGGTGTAGGTGCTGTTGAATAAGACGCCCCGATCCGCAGCCCGCAGCATAGCTAGATCATTATCTGAATCTCCTATAGCGATAACGTATTTGTTATCTTTTTGGGCTTTCTGGATCACACTCGCCTTGCCCTTCTCGTAGCCTCTACGCCAACCGGTAAAGAAGCCTTCATCATCAACCAACGCATGATGATCCCAGATGCTCACACCTTCTAGTAACGTGTAAACCGGATGCATGAGCTCACCAAGTGCATCTGTGACTACTATTACTTGCCCTTGAGATTGACACCAGTTTAATACTATCTCTGCGCCAGCGAGTAGTGCTAGTTCTTCTGCAACCTCAATGATGTCTGAAACCTTGAGCTTTCTGTTTCGGCAAATCTCAGCACGACGCCTGTATAAGGAATCAACACTAAGTCCGTCACGGGTTGTTCGTACGAGTTCTTCCACTTCATACTTTAGAGCAACTTCTTTCCATAGCTCTGGAACGAGCACGCTCTCCAGATCAAAAGCAAAGAGTAATGAGGGCTTCACCTTTGTCTGCCAAGCTCA
>JBCCWR010000111.1:0-7897 GCA_039193385.1 Verrucomicrobiota bacterium
GCTGGAGATGCAGGGCATTAACATTTTTTTCTTTCAAGACAGAGTCAGGATAATCATGATCCAAACCTTTGTAACTGGAATGTGGGAAGTTTAAGTGAAAAACTTGTTTGTAGGCTTCAGGATCCACTTCAGTTTAATCCAATTACTCTTCCTATCCCGTGAGGCAAAGCCACTTGACTACTTATATCGCAGTAATCTCCCCTATTATTTTGCATACGGATGACCCAGTCTATCGAGTCACCGTCAGGTAAAATTTTCCAATGAATGAAATAGGATTCACTTAATGAGATGTGGCAGTTAGATTTCTTGCCACACAAGGTTATTCTACTATTGCGTTGATCGATATGTTTAGCATAAACCTTAGCCTTTTGGTGAAGACCGTTTGAACAAACGGTCACTTCACATTCTGCGGAATTGTTTTTTAAATGGTTTAATATATGAAAGAGATCTTGTTTAGAAACAGGTTCAGTTAATATATGATGATTTGAAAAGTCTTGGGAATGACTCTCTTTATACGTGTTTCCAGTTCTATTGGCTTCGTCTAAACATGTATTGGCCAGGGCAAGAGAAGACACCATTTTATGACAATGTCTAATGTCTGAGTTGCGGGTTAGACAGACTTTGTGAAAAAGGAAGTTTGTATGATTTTTGAATTTGAAACGGTAAATGCTTTCGTTACTACCATTAATCGTTTCTTGATATAGTAGGGAAGTAGGCGGTGCCTGAAGCAAGGTTTCCGTATAATGTTTTTGATAGCACTGACGTTGACCTAGTATTGAAAAATGGTTTCTTGTGGTAACAAGTAACTCTCCCATTTGCTCAAGACCTGAAAATAGGTGCTCAAGTTTTTGTGAATCTCTAGTGTCGATTTGTTTTTCTTCGAGACAGACCTCATTTGTGTGAGCACTAGAACATGGTTTATTTTTAGATTTTTGAGGTAGTACATGAAGGGAGCCTCTTCCGTATGGGTCCTCCTGCTTCATCATAATGCAAATTTTTCTTAAATTCTCTGGTAGAGTCGCAGGGGCACAGTTGCCTGCACCCCTGCTACAGTACGGTTAGTTAGTTGAGAGAATTTTTATGCGTAGGCTTCTTTGGATGTTTGAGCCTTTAAATCTAGCAACACCTTTGTGATTTTCTCTATCCATATCGGATATTGATCTTGCTCGTCGCAATCGCAGTCGATACGGTCAAGAACTCTCTTGGCGCCTAGTTTTTCAAATTGTTCATCAAAGTCTTTTCCACATTTACAGAAGTGCTCGTAACTGGAATCTCCCAGTGAAAAAACTGCAAAATGTATGTTACTCAACATACTGCCTTCGGCGGCCATCACTGCGTCATAAAATTCACAGGCATTATCAGGTGGTTCGCCTTCTCCCCAAGTGCTGGCTACGACAATGACTTTTGACTCATCTTTTAAGTCATCAAGCTGGTATTCTTCTAAATTAAATAATTCAGCAGATAAATTAGCTTCTTCAAAGTGATCAACAGCTCTACCAGCTATTTCCTCAGCATTGCCTAACTGAGATGCAAATAATACAGCGATTCTATCTTTCATAAATTTTTCTAACTAAGAAAGTTTTAGTAGAAGTAGGAAGCAGAAGCAACTTATTTATCGTAACTGAGTCTCAATTACAGTCTAAAAAATGACATAAGTCATTCTTTCACAATAGTTTATGAATATTAAAAAATTTTAAAATTTATAAGAATGAATCTCAAAATCAATAAAATAGACGGACTGATACTAAGAAATGGTGATCAACTAAGCGAGGAATTGGCTATGGTTTCTGGTGTTTGTTTATAGGGGTAGATTTTGTCTGATACGAGAGATAATGAGACAAAATACAAAGAGTAGGCCAGAAGCCACGGTCATCATGCCTGCAGAGCTTACGGCTGAGAAATGACTTCCTGATAACATAAAATTGAAGCTATAGGGTACGAACCAGATAGCCATGAGGTGGCCTATAAGTGCGGCCATAGCGGCAAAGATAAGACTGAGTATCAGAATAACTTTCAGGTTGTGCGATACGATTAGCGCTGTAGCTCCTGGAACAATGAGCATAGCGATAACGAGGATGCTGCCTACACTTTCAAAAGCCATGACTGCATTGATGGCTGTCAAAGTTGTTAAGGCATAACGCATGAACTCCGGGCGAAAACCAAGAGCGGATGCGAGTGATGGATCAAATGCGCTTAAACGCAGTTCCTTATAAAAGAGAAAAATCAAAATGAGATTTAGAGCAAGGGTCACAGCGGCTTGCAGCGTGACGTAAGGCACTATGCGGAAATCAACGACAGCAGTTTCAATGGTTCCATAAAGAACACAATTAGGATCGAGATGTACTTTGTCAGATGCGATGCGGATGAGAATTAAACCCATGGCAAAGAGAGAACAAAAGACGACCCCTAAAGCTGCGCCACTTTCCACTTGTCCGAAGCGCTCGATAATGCGGGAGAGGATAGCTGTAAGGATACCAGCCACAGCAGCACCGATGAGCATGGCGTACCAGTCTCGTGAGCCTGTAAGAAGGAAGGCGATGGCGATACCCGGTAGGATAGCGTGACTGATGCCGTCGCCCATCATACTATTACGGTTGAGGATAAGAAAAGAACCCGGCAGGGCACAAGACATAGCAATGAGTGCTCCAGTCAGAACAATCCAGGTATCGATGGGCTGCCAGCTCATGGTATAAGTTCCGCAGGTTGGAGTTTGTGCGGACTGGTGGGCACTTTGAGTCCGTAACGCCCTGCCTGCAGCAGATCTTCCAACTGATGCATAAGCTCTGGTTCCAGAATATGTTCTATAGCATCTGCATCACGGTCGACCTGACCTGGAGCAATGTCGGCATATTCGATGAGGTACATTTCCCAGAGACGGTGATTACGAACCACCCGCTGTGCCTGGCCCCAGCCGTTGTCAGTCATGCGAAAGACATTTTTTGCTTTGAGTTCGAGTAAGCCTTCTCGCACAGCTTTCTTGAAATTATGTTCGAGTTCCTGCTTAGACCATAATCTATGAGTAAGAATAGCATCGAAAGGGATATCAGGATCTGTTTTATTTTGCAGAGCGCCGCTGGTTTCAAGATGTTCATAACAGGCGCGTAGCAAGTGTTGACGCTGAACTCTTTGGGTGAGTTGGTAATGAGTAAGAAAGCGGATCAGTAAACCACGTGAAGTTCCGAAAATCATACTCAGAGCAAAGACCAAGGAGGCCGCAAGCACAATGATGGCTCCTGCAGGCAGCTTAGGAAACAGAGCGCTGCAAGTGATGCCTATGAAACAGCTTATGGCGCCAAGTATTGTGGAAAGCAGACAATTAATAAAAAGCCTTTCGCTCCAGAATCTTGCAGCAGCCGCAGGAATGATAAGCAGAGCCACAACGAGCAAAAGACCTACTGCTTGTAAGCCAATAACTGTTATAACAACAATCAAGCTCATAAGGATAATATCGAGACGAGTGGAAGGCAGTCCCTGACTGACTGCAAAATTTACATCGAAACATAAGATGGCGAACTCTTTATAGAAAAGGATTCCTACAATAGCGACAATGATAGTAATGCTTAAGATAAGATGCATGTCATGAGTTGTCATGGAAGCTGCTTTCCCATAGATATATTGTTCTAGTCCGGCGGCATTGCCCGTTGGCATTTGTTGAATAAGTGTAATGAGGCTGATACCTAGTCCAAAAAGCACACTGAGGACAATAGCCAGCGCAGCATCATCTTTAATTGAGCTGTGTTTTCGTATGAGTATGACCATACCCATTCCAGCAAGCCCTGATAGCAGGGCCCCAAGTAGTAGTAGAGGAAGTGATTTTCCAAACCCAGTTAATGTTTCAAAAATAATAAAGGTAAGTGCGATACCTGGTAGAGTGGCATGACTAATTGTATCACTTAATAAAGAACGTTTACGTAGGAGGAGGAAAGTGCCGATCATGCCACTGACAGCGCCCAGAGCTGTTGTTCCTAAAAAAACAATGCGTGTGTTATAATCCTGCAATGAAAGCACGCGAATCACGTCTTGCATATCAGGAAGAGTGAAGGAATTTTCGGCGTAGAGTGATTGAGAAAAAGTAAAAAACAACAGGCTTAGGCATGTAATTGTTGAGGCGAATGTCCTTTTAATTAGTTTATGAGAACGTTTGTCCATATGTTCGCTTAGGACCTTAGACGATTTTTATATACAAATAGATGACTTGGAATCTTGTTGTGGTTCTAACAACGGTTCATTGTATGAATCAAGCCGTGTTTTGTATCATTAGTTAACTCTTTAGCTCTTGTTCTTGGACAGAGCCTGCAGCCTGCTCCAGAAGCGGATGTTGACCACCGTAAGTTTTACGTAAGTTTTCAGGGTTGAAAATTTCAGAGACAGGGCCATGAGCCACTACACGCATATTCAGAAAGAGAATATGATCAAAATACTCACGAACTGTCTGCAAGTCATGATGAACGCAAACAACAGTTTTACCTTGGGAAAGTAATTCCTGCATGACGTCAACAATCGCTCGCTCAGTGGCTGCATCCACACTAGCAAAAGGCTCATCCATTAGATAGAGGTCAGCATTTTGTACCAGCGCACGAGCCAGGAAGACACGTTGTTGTTGTCCGCCGGAGAGTTGACTGATTTGACGGTGCATATAATCTTGCAATCCTACTTTAGCTAGCGCCGCTTCCGCTTTTTGCTTATGACGATTGAGCACAGGAAGGCACCAACCGATTTGACGGTAAAGTCCCATGGTTACAACGTCTCGCGCATGGACGGGAAAATCCCAGTCAACGCTCTCACGCTGTGGAACATAGGCGACACGTTGACGGTTCTTGCTATGCGTCTTACCAAAAAAACGAACTTCTCCAGAAACTTTTGGAATAAGACCCAGGGCGGCTTTAAGAAATGTGCTTTTACCTGCTCCATTGGGACCGACTATAGCTACAAGTTTTCCCGCAGGAATATCTGCATCCACATCCCAAAGGACTACCTTGCGGCGGTAAGCGACATTTAAATTTCTTACCGATAAGGGAATATCTTGTTTTTGATCAAGAGTAGTTCTCAAGCTCTGATCTGTTTGAGTCGGGTTAGAAGTTAATGTTGAAGTATTCATGATGTGAATGAAGTTAATGTTGAAAGGAAAGTTTTCCGTTTAACCCCTTTTCGGGAGCTTGACCACCCAGCGCATGAGCAATAACAGTAGCATTATGGTCGATCATACCAATGTAGGTGCCCTCATAAGTTCCAGGTGTTCCCATAGCGTCTGAGAAAAGTTCGCCACCTACTATGATCTCATGACTCTTCGCCTTAGCGCCTTCGATCACAGCGCGAAGATTTTTATCAGCCACTGTTGTTTCGACAAACAGAGCTGGTATCTTATTTGTCACCATAAAATCAACGAGTGCATTAATATCCGCAACGCCTGCTTCAGATTGTGTATTAATGCCTTGTGCTGCTTGGACCTTTATTCCGTAAGCACTTGCGAAATAGCCAAATGCGTCATGCGCAGTGACCAGGTAACGTTGCTCTTCAGGTATGGATGCAATGACTTGCTTAACATACACTTCGAGTTGAGCGAGCTCTTCTAGATAAGCTTGAGCATTAGATCTGTAGTATTGAGCGTGGTCAGGGTCTTGCTCAGAAAGAGCTTTTTCAATAGCAGTCACACATTGTGACCAAGCGGAGATATCCATCCAAACATGCGGGTCCCAATGACCTTCAAAACCTTCAGGTTCAGCCAGATAAGTTTCATCAATTATTTCTGTTACGGGATAAACAGGCGTGCCTGCACGGGCAATCTTCAGAAAAGTATCTGACATACGGCCTTCCAGCATGAGGCCCACATAGAAAACAATATCAGCCTCAGTGAGTTTGATCACGTCATCGCGGGTGGGTTTGTAGAGATGTGGATCAACTCCTTCACCCATAAGTCCAATGACTTGGCCTTTATTTCCGATAACTTTTGAAGCAATGTCGGATACCATACCGACAGAGCACACTGCTGTGTAATTAGCAGGCAGTGATTTCTTTACAATTTCGGTGGTGCTTTTCTCGGAAGAGCCGCAGCTTATCAAGCTTGTACCAATGATACTTATGGCAGCGATCTTGAATATTCTATAGTAATTGCTCAGTAGCATGGTTCTCATCTTCATTTTCTTAGGCTATTTCATTTAAATATACAAATCAGAGTTAAGTTAATGTATGTAAAATAAATAACATTATATTTGTTAGTGTCAACAAACTTATGCTTTTTATTTTTCTTATGATGAATAGGAAAGTCGTTTTTAAGCTTTTTGGGTTTCTACCGGTTTCTTGCGCTTGGGATAAAGGGTAGAACAAATGCCACAGGTCATGCCATTGCACCCACGAGCTGTGCAATACTCGCGACCATAGAAAATGATTTGTAAATGAAGTTGGTTCCAAGTTTCCTCGGGAAAGAGTTTTTTAAGATCGCGCTCGGTTTGCGTAACGCTTTTACCGTTAGTCAATCCCCAGCGCTGTGCTAAACGGTGAATATGCGTATCCACAGGGAATGCTGGATGACCATATGCCTGTGACATAACGACCGATGCTGTTTTGTGCCCCACACCCGGAAGGGCCTCTAAATCATCAAAGTTAGCGGGAACCTGAGCGTCATGTTCATCAATAAGGATATGCGAAAGATCATAAATAGCCTTTGCCTTACGCGGAGCCAGACCACAGGGTCGAACTATTGCGTTAATCTCATCAACGGTCAGGCTAATCATTTTTTGAGGTGTATCAGCTTTCTTAAATAAACTTGGGGTTACCTGGTTGACGCGAACATCTGTGCACTGTGCAGAGAGCAAAACGGCAATAAGTAGTGTGTATGGATCTTTATGATCCAGGGGTATGGGAGGCTCAGGATATAATGCATCAAGTTTTTTAAGGATGTAGTCTGCGCGTTCAGATTTCTTCACCTGCGTTACATAGCCTTAAAATTGTCAGCAGAAAAGAAAGGAATATGTCTGACTACAATAGTTCTATGAGCATTGAGCAGATTTGTTGATGCATTGCCAGGGGCAAATGCATAATTGTACATTGAAAGTCATTAAGACAATGGCAGGATGACTAGTTCATGATGAAGTCACATCAGTTGTTTGAAGAGGCCTTAAAATTTATTCCAGGTGGTGTGAATTCCCCTGTTCGAGCTTTTCGTGCTGTGGGTGGGGATCCTTTTTTTACCAAGAAAGCTCATGGCGCTTATCTGACGACTGTAGATGATCATGATCTTGTCGATTATGTCTGCACCTGGGGGCCATCTATACTAGGTCATGCGGCAGAGCCCGTTATTGATGCTGTTAAACAAGCTGTTCATGACGGTATGAGCTTTGGAACACCAAACCCTTATGAAGTTGAGCTGGCACGTATGGTTTGCGACTGGGTGCCCTCGCTAGAAAAAGTTCGTATGTGTAATAGCGGAACTGAGGCAACGATGTCTTGTATTCGGCTGGCGCGAGGGTTTACCGGGCGGGATAAGATTATAAAATTTGAAGGTTGTTACCATGGACATGTTGATGCGCTACTAGTTAAGGCTGGTTCCGGAGCATTGACTATGGGACAGCCGGATAGTGCAGGTATCACTCCAGGAACAGCCGCAGATACCATCACTCTTCCTTTTAATGATCTTTCAATTGTTGAAGCAATGTTTGCGGAATGTGGCGACGAGATTGCTGGAATCATATTGGAACCTATTCCTGCCAACGCTGGTTTGATTTTACCTCAGCCAGGTTATCTCGAGGGACTTCGTAAGATTACGCACAAGCACAAGGCTTTACTCATTTTTGATGAAGTGATGACGGGTTTTCGCTTAGGGCAGGATGGAGCGCAAGGCTTATTAAATATCACACCAGATCTTTCTGCCTTTGGAAAAGTCATTGGTGGAGGGTTACCC
>JBCCWR010000112.1:0-7835 GCA_039193385.1 Verrucomicrobiota bacterium
AGTGCGTTCATCCGATAAATTTAATATGAGAGTTTATCTTTCACAGATAATTCAACAGGATAAGAACGATAAGGTAAGCGAGAGTAAAAGCTTACAAAGCTACCCTTATTTGAACGTTTTCCTAGCCTTACTTCTCGTTTACTTATCATTTTTTATGTCAGCTCAAGCTATGGAGGAAGAATGGAAGGTCGACATAAAATTCGATATCAAAGGCAACGGTGGTTTCAACGCCTGTTTGTCATTCGCCAAAGATCTTTATAACAGAATGAATAATGATGAAAGAGAGAGAAACATCATTGTCTATGACTGGACCAATAAATACAGCGGCGTGGGACGTCATTCCATTCTTATCTACCGCTATCATCAGCCATGGGATACTGAAAAAGCCACTGTAGTATCTATGGAAACCCAAGAAGCAGGAAAACACTCTAACCAATCCCAAAACATCCAACCCAACACAACCGAAAAACCAGAGTTTTTCACAGCTTATCACTAAGGAGAATTGTCATGAATGACGTAGATTTACCAGAGCAACCTGAAATCATGGCAACAATACGTGAATGTGGTAAGGATGAAAAATCGCGATTACGCCTGCTTTCACTCTACTCTAAAATCTTAAAAACAACCGAAGAACAGCATTCACATATCATTGGTGTATTAGACGACGATAGTATGCTGGTTAAATATCTAGATAATTTTCTCCAAGCAAACCATTTTCAAACTCTATCTGCTACCAATGCTCAAGCTTTTCTCAACCTATGCGAATCACAAAAACCTTCTGCTATTCTACTCGATATTAACATGCCTGACATTGATGGCGGAGAGATGATGAATCTCCTCCAAGCCAACCCGGAGACATCCAATGTACCCATCATTTTTATGAGTGGGATTATTGACCAGGCTGAGGAAAAATATCTGAATCAAAACTCGATAGAAAATATTAGATATCTCGCCAAGCCTTTTGACACAGACCGCATCTCCCAGGAAATCAACAGCATATTAAAGCGAGATAATACGATCCATGAATCATCTAAAAAGGATCTCACCAAGGTGCGTCTACGCGTAACACGTCGCATGAATTCATCAGGTAAAATGATAAACGGTATTACGCCACTGAATCAAAAAGTCAGAGAGCTTTATTACGACTTTGGCTACAACAAAAGTCACGTGATTCCCATACTGGATATGCTGGCTAACAGAGGAAAAGTTTACATTGAATCGTCAGAGTTCGCAGAGAGATGGGAAATGATGACTTTAAATAAAATCAATAAATCAGAGCTCATTCAATTGGCTGAAACTTATGCTTAATCCAGCCACACATCAAAGATAAGAACTCTGCAAGAATTCTAATATTTTAGACTGCAAGCAATTGTGGCTAAAGTATTGTACATATCTTTCGATAATGTTCTGCATGACTACGCTCGAAGATTCTCCTGCAGTCGAAGAAGCCCCCAAAACCAGAGCCAGACAAGGAAAATACCTTACCTTTATGCTCCGTGAGGAGTCCTACGGTCTAGCTGTTCTTAAAGTTAGAGAAATCATACGTATGCAGGAAATAACCCCCGTACCCAAAATGCCTAATTACCTTAAAGGCATTATCAACTTGCGAGGAAAAATCATTTCCGTGCTCGATCTACGCATCAAATTCGCGCTACCGAATCAGGATTTGACTGATACAGCTTGTATCATAGTCGTCCAAACAACGACTAAGCGTGGCATTTCCAGCCAAATGGGCATTATAGTGGATGCTGTCGAGGAGGTGGCCAACATATCTGCAGAAGATCTGGAGGATGCTCCAGAATTCGGTTCGGCTATACACTCGGGCTACATCTACGGCATCGCCAAAGTAAAGGGTGTTGTTAAAACATTATTAGATATAGATTCCATTCTAGACTCAGATCACTTTGAGGAACAAAACGCATATCTAGAATTATAATTTCCCGAAACTTAAATCTTTCATAACCTATTTGAAATCATATAGTTAGATTATTATTTCTATTATGTCTGAAGACCAACAACGCATCCTTGTCATGGACGATGAACCTATGCTGGCTAAATTTTTTAAACGAGCCCTTTCCAGAATAAACTGTTATGTCGACACGGCACCCAATGGTGAAAGTGCGCTTGAACTATTCCAAACATCTATTCACCAAGAACTCCGATACTCTCTGGTCATTCTTGATATTAATGTGAAAGAAGGTTTAGGCGGACCTGAAACTTTTAAAGCCATTAAAGAACTTGATCCTGAAGTCAGAATTTTAGCATGCAGCGGAGCCTGGAATGACCCCATCATGACCGACTATAAAGAGTATGGCTACATAGGTGCACTGGCCAAACCACTGCAAATTCAAGAAATGCTAGATAGCATTGGCGGATTCCTTGCCCAATCCAAAGTCTAATTTCATTTTGAACTAAGACTTATCTAATTCTCCCACTTCTTCTGACGATAGTTTAGAAAACACTTAATGCCTATGGGGAATCTCACAGACAAAGAATACCAATACATTTGCAATCTCATTTATCAAAATAGCCGCATTTCACTCGGTGAACACAAGCGCGAACTTGTAACAGCTCGTCTGGGCAAACGCCTTCGTGCCACTCAAAAAAGCAGCTATGCCGAATATCTTGATTTTCTTCAAACTGATTCAAGCGGTGAAGAATTAACACACTTAGTCGATGCAATCTCGACCAACCACACCTACTTCTTTCGCGAAATTAAACACTTTGAATTCATGAACGAAACAGTCCTTCCATGGATTAGCTCCGTACTAAAAAAAGAAGGTAAGCGTCCAGCACGCGTTTGGAGTGCCGCTAGCTCCTCTGGAGAAGAGCCTTATTCAGTCTCTATTACCTTGAATGAACACATTAAAAAAGATCCTGCTTTTGATTGGGAACTTGAAGCAACTGATATCTCTACGCGAGTGCTCAAAAAAGCCATGCAGGGTATCTACCCTATGGACCGCATTCGCGATGTGCGCCGAGATTTACTTACCAGCTACTTTCAGAAAGGTACAGGCGACTGGGATGGTTACTACCGTGTTAAAGAGGAAATAAGAAATAAAGTAAAGTTTACTCACCTCAACCTACTATCGACCAACTACCCATTTAACAAGCTCTTCGATGTTGTTTTCTGTCGCAATGTCATGATCTACTTTGACCGTCCTACCCAAGAACAATTAGTTGGACAAATTTTCAAACATTTAAGACCGGGAGGCTATCTTATGATCGGCCATTCAGAGAGCCTCACCGGCGTTAACCATCCTTTCCAAAATCTAAAACCTGCCATTTATAGAAAACCCATCAACTAAAATGAAAGCTCGCAAAAAAATCAAAGTCCTCATTGTAGATGACTCCGCTGTTGTCAGGCGTATCGCTTCTGACATCTTAAGCAATGAACCGGATATTGAGGTTGTCGGCACAGCCATTGATCCTTACGCCGCTCGAGATAAGATTCTTAAACTAGAACCAGATGTCGTAACCCTAGACATTGAAATGCCACGCATGGATGGACTCACCTTTTTAAAAATCATTATGGAAAAGCGACCCATGCCGGTCATTATCATGAGTTCACTGTCTCAGGAAGGATCTGAATATGCCATGAAGGCACTACAATTGGGTGCAGTGGATGTTTTAGGTAAACCTGACGGCTCTTTCTCTGTTGGTAGCCTGGAAGATATCCTCATTGAAAAAATCCGCGGAGCGGCTCAAGCTAGAATAAGGCCAAAAACATCATTTAAAACCCAAGAAATAACCAATAATATAGCTAAAATTCAGCAAGAACAATCACAAGCCATTATTCAACATAAAGCTGATGATAGTTCTAAAAAAATTATTCTAATCGGAGCATCCACAGGAGGAACAGAGGCGTTAAAGGATGTTCTCTCGCGTTTACCGAATACGCTGCCTCCCATCGCTATAGTACAACATATCCCCCCTTACTTCTCCAAAGCATTCGCTAATAGAATGAACGAAACCTGCAAAATGGAAGTTCGTGAAGCCAAGAATGGAGACTCATTGCGTCCAGGTGTTGCACTTATAGCACCAGGAGATTATCATATGATTCTTCAAGGTTCTGCAGGTTCCTACTCCGTACAACTTAAACAAGGCCCTCCTGTATGGCACCAACGTCCTGCTGTTGATATTCTTTTTAAATCAGCAGCACCTATTACTGGAAATAACGCCACAGGAGTCATTCTGACAGGAATGGGGCGTGATGGAGCCGAGGGTTTACTCGAGCTGCGTCAAGCAGGCGCTCAGACTTTTGCTCAGGATGAAGAATCTTGTGTCGTTTACGGCATGCCTCGTGCCGCCTATGAAGTAGGTGCGGCCATGGAAATGGTACCTCTCAAATCTTTTCCCGAAAAAATTGTGCGATCTTTACAAAGGCAAAAAGCTCTCGCTTAATATTATTTATTTTTCATAAATAGCTTTTATAGATTGGACTTTTTTTCCTTATGCGGAATTTATTTCCAGCATAATTTATATAATTGATTCTGCTGCAAAAACTTTTGCTAATTAATCCACAATTTATTCCGATTGATAGATTATTGTCTTGTTATGTCTATTACCATTGGCGGATTTTTTAGCGGACTTGATACCGCAAGCATTGTTAGCCAGCTAACGGCTATCAACCGTTTGCCTATCAATGTTTTGGAAGATGACAAGATAGGCCTTAATCAGGAAGATGATGCCTTCGGCTTTATTCAGTCCAGCCTCGAAAATCTCAAATCTAATCTAGGTAGTCTGGATGACGAAACCGATTTTGAAGGAAAAACTATATCTTCCTCTACCTCAAGCATCGGTACGGCTACCGTAGAGTCTTCCGCTGCTGTTGACTCTTTCACTTTAAACATCACACAAGTTGCCACTTCTTCTACATTTGTCGGCAACAAGTCGAGCTCTATACCCGCAGCCACAGATACAGCCTCAACCGTTTTTGGCAGTGACGTAGCCGGAACCTTCACTATCAATGGCGTAGAAATCACCCTCACTGGTTCGGAACAGATTGATGACGGAACGAGCAATGGACTGGTGGGCAAGGTGAATCAGGCTATGGATGATGCAGGACTTAATGACATCACCTTATCTTATAACGCGACAAACGGGCAATTCACTCTGGAGGACACGAGTGTAACGACGAACATTGTTATCGCTACTGGATCAAGTAATTTTCTTCAGGATGCTCAACTTTTTAATAATGGAACGACAACCGTCACTTCGCAAAATGCCATTGGACGTTTAGAAAAAGACTCCGCGCTCTCCGGACAAAGTCTAGCCGCCACGCTTGTTTCCAGCGGCTCTGTCATAATCAACGGTACAGAAATTTCTTATTCGGATACAGATACCTTACAAAATGTTCTTGATCGCATCACCTTGAGCGATGCAGGTGTCACGGCGACGTATGACAATTATTCAGACCAAGTAACATTAACGGCTAAAGACCGAGGTGCCAACAGCATCACGGTGGCAAACGGCACAACTGGCAACCTTGTTGAAGCTTTAGGTCTTAATAACGGAACTCTTTCCATTGGTAATACCACTAAGTTTACGGTCAATGGTGGTGCAGAACGTGAAAGCCAGGACCAAACACTCACCGAGGAAGAACTCGGTGTCGCTGGTGTCACCTTTAACGCCAGTACAACGGGTAGTACGATATTAGAAGTTGATGTGAACGTCAGCCAGATAAGAGGTAATATTAACAGTTTCATAGAGCAGTACAACAGCACTCAAAATCTCATCGAAAGCTACATCAGAATTGATACGGACGATCCCGATAACAGCGGTATTTTGGCTTCAGATGGAACATTGACTTTTCTTCCCAATGATTTGCGTTCCATACTCTCTACAACCACCAATCCAACATCCGGAGCAGAAATTCAAACCATCTTGGATCTGGGTATTGATGGTAACTCCGATAACAACACTATTTCACTGGAAGATTCGACTGCTCTGGACAATGCCCTACGTAATAATCTGGATGAAGTCATCAGCCTGTTCACAGATTTAGACAATGGTTTAGTAACAAAATTTGAAGAACGCATTGACGCGTATGCCACAGGTGTCAATAACACCATTCAAAATCGACAGGATGCGATAGCAGATGAAATACGACGAATAGATGAGGAAATAGAAATTCTAGAAGCACGTGTGGAAGCTGAAAGAATTAACCTTGAAGCTCAGTTTGCTTTACTTGAGCAGACACAAGCATCTAGCAATGGATTCTCATCCCTGCTAGCAGGGATAAACTCAAACTAGGGGTAAAGCTATGGAAGTTATTATCGATTCTGAAGAAGTTAAAATTTCCAATGATCAAACACCATCTTTTACAAAATGTTGTGAAGTCATTATGGAAATGTTGATTAGTAAAGATCGCTCCATCGCGTTATGCAAAATCAATGGTCAGGCTGTTAACACGCTAGCGGAAGCAGACTCTCTGTTTACACCTGATTGCTCTATGGAAGTAGAAACTGTTTCTGTCTTAAAAGCTCTCGAAGAGGCGGTCAAAGTGAAATGCCAAGAACTTCACGGAGCTGAAGACGCTTGTGAACAACTAGTCACAGACAGTCTTCTGGAAGAGCCCGAAGAACTAGTAAGACAATGGCAAAACCTCTGTGGGCAACTTAAGGAGCAAGTCGGTTTTATACCCAAGCTTGGCCCATTATTGACCGAGGAACAGATCAATATGCTTATCGAAGTCAAGCTTGAGGAGCTTAATGCCGTCATGAAAGATACTCAAAAAGCACTCAGCAAGGCAGACGTCGTTGCCTTTTCAGATATTCTGGAATTACGTCTTTCAGCATGGATCATAAGTTTTCGAGAATTTCTTGAGACACAATGCAAAATGGTGGAAACACTAGCAAAAGAAAAATGTAAATGAACCCTCGGCAACGATATCTAGAAAGTCAGGTCAACTCGGCCAGTCCCATCGGACTGATCATTATGTTGTATGATGGACTTCTGAGCTTTTCAGATAAAGCTATCAGCGGTCTTAAAAATGGCTCGGATCCGGCCCGTGCTGAAGCAGCTGAAGCTGTGGGACGTTGTAATAAAATCCTGACCGAACTCAACGTCAGCCTTCGTTATGAAGAGCAGCCTGAGTTCAGTGAACGTATGGCGAGTCTCTACGAATTTTTTATTAGTAAATACAACCAGGCCATTTTGGAAAAAAAAGCGGCCCCCATTGAAGAGATTATTCCACTCATCAATGAACTGCGCGATGCCTGGAAAGAAGCCGAGTTTAAAACTCAGGAGCAAACTCCCGCCTCTTCAAACACCGCTCCATCTTCATCTTAACTCAAGGCGATGAGGCCCTCACCTGTGGGAACATCCTACCATAAGATTGTTTTTCTTGAATCTATTGATGGCGTAGAGTCTCTTTTTACCCGTGGACTAAGGCAGGGAGCCGCTGAGTCAGGCGCAGAAGTTGATGTTATTTTTTTGAGAGATTCCAAGGGTAAGACCATTCCAGCTTCAGAACTTGTCGCACAAATCTGTTCCCATCAGCCTGACCTCATCTGCTTCATCATGGACGCACCTCTGCATTATCCCTTTCTATGGTCAGAACCGGAACTGACTCGACTCCCCAAATTTTCTTTTTGGTTTGATGACTTTACTCGAAGTCCTCACACCCTCAAAAAACCGTATATCTGGCAACAATGGCAGCAGAAATTTAATGTAGCTGCTTTTATATGGGATGATTACTGGCGACAGAAATGGCGAGAAATAATGCAATGTGAGGCATTCCCAGTGCACCTGGCGGCTGACGAAAAGTTATATGATGCCGAGGCAGAGCCTGCATTCCCGGAACTGGCAAAAAGCTATGTGCTACTGGGAAC
>JBCCWR010000113.1:0-7831 GCA_039193385.1 Verrucomicrobiota bacterium
CTTCTTGAATGCGCTGCTGAAGGACTTCAGAAGGCGCGTACAGCAGCGTTATGTCAGTTCTATACCCCTGAGCAGAGGCGTTTCGTAGAAAGAAGTAGGTATCGGCATCCAGTGAGCCTTCATAGAGGATATTCCATTGCTGGTTGAACCCAAGGGTTAGTAATGCCCGACTAAAGGCTTGAGCAGGTTCTTGCCATTTTTCATAGGCTGCTTGAGCGCCGAGTGCCTGTCGATCATGGTGGTATTCCCGCGAGCGCCCCATCACGATACCAGTGTCACAGAGTACTACGCTGCTTGATGGTGTGCCTTGTAGCTGAAGTGACTGGCGTATCGTCGATTTTCCGCTGCCAGCATCACCACCTACGCAGTACAGTGTTGGATGCTCCTCTGGCCCAATTCCCTTTATCCCTGCTGTGCAGTACTCAAAGATATCTATGGCAGATGGCTCGTCAAAATGCAGTTTCCCATTGACAGCGGTTCTTTGCGTCAGGGATGCGAGCATCTGTTCGAGTAAGGTCATAGCAGGAGGGCTCCATTAGAAATACGGTGTAATTTCGAGATGTATGCGTTTAGCCTCCTTCGTATGAGCGATTTATTAGTCCTTAATTGTATTTTCAATGCCATAAACGATTAATTAAGCTGACTTTAAGGTGTCATAGCTCAAGCTCGTAAATCGCTGCGATTTTTTCAGATTCGATACCCAAATAACGCAGTGTTTGCTGCTGTAGTGATTCTGTACACGACGGCTCTTTCCGGTCTCGATTATCTTATAAATTCAATTCTATGAAGGCGGTATTTCAGCTAAGATAACAACTGTGGTAGAGCCAATTTCACCGTTTATATCTCGCGTGAAAACAGTCTTACCATTCACGGGTCTGTGTTTTAATTGCCCTCTTGAGGTTATTCTGAACCTGACTGCGCTATTTCTTCCAGGATTGCTCATATCTAAATCAGATCCGAGAGAAGAAGGGCCTGGTGGTGCTTCATCAAGACGCTCCACTTGTGACCAGCCTTTTAGATTAGTATGTCCAACATTGATGGGATTATTTAATTCGTTAGGAGGAAGAAATTCTTGATTTATTTGGTCTGTGATAGGTTCATTTCTTATATATTTTGAAAAATTAGAATCATCAGGTCCGAAATTTTTAAGAATCCCTCCACCTAACGGGTAGTAATTTCTTTCAATACCAGGTTCGTCTGATGAAGTAAGAGGAAGACCGTTTCTATCATCGGTGGGATCATTATTATCGAAAGGGGAATAAGCAGTGTAATCTTCTAAAGAACTCATTAGCGGAAGAGTTTTTCTGAATTTATAAGCCAATCCGTTTTTTGACATATCTGTTAATACCTGATGTAAAACCACTTCAGATCCGCGAAAAGTAATTTCTTTAGCTTCTCTGCGAGAAACTTGGTCCATCGATGATTGGCTGACTGATGCCAATATTGCTAGTAATATCCCAACAATCGCAGTCATAATCAACGCAAGCGGCAGAGCAAACCCTCTTATATGGATGCTTTCTCTTTTATTAGGTCTGTGAAGGGTACATTTAATTATCATTTATTACTCCTGACTATACTATTGAGCGATTTTCAATAGTTTTACACATATAAAATCTTTGTCATCCCGATTAAAACGTCGGTTGTTTTATGTGCAGATTTCACATTTTTAGAACATTATTTTACGCAAGCGGTCTAAAATGGCGAAATTTACTAGGTCTTACGCTTTATTTATAGTTAATAATGCTATTTTTTGTGTATTTAGTAGAGAATAGATGAATTAAGCAGACTTCTCATAATAGTTATGCAGTTAAGAATCTTGTATTAGTTATCGTAATTTTTTCATGAAACATAAAGTTTCTGGCAAAACATAACAATATTATATATTGTTAACTGAAATTGTGTTTTCATCTGTTTTAGAGTGAAACAAAAGGGTTAAGAGAATTCCCCAACCTAATTGATAGGTTAGGCAGATGAGTAATACTCAATAAGAATTTGCATTGTCATTCTAACTATCTAAAAAAACTAAATAATTATGAATACGATTAAATTATTGTCATCAGTCGTTATTCTTGCGTTTTCAATTTTGATAACAAATACATCACAAGCGCAAGAACTCTCTATTACTGAATTCGTCTTGGTTGACGCCGATTCTGATCAAGATATTCAAGTCATTAATGACGGGGCTGTTATTGATATTGCTACACTTCCGACCACAAATATCTCTATTATCGCTAAAACCAGTCCTGAAACAGTAGGAAGTGTCGTTTTCTCTTACGATAATCGTAGAAAATTGGAAAATCATGTTCCTTACGCTATCAAGGGCGATTCTCCGAGAGGTAATTATAACCGATGGAATTACGATCTTCGTACCTACGAATTAACTGCTACTCCTTATTCAAGAGGAAGAAAAAAAGGAGTAAAAGGACAATCAAAAACAATTAGCTTCACATTTACTGATGGTATAGATACTAATGGTATAGAGGTAAGCGAGTTTGTTCTGGTTGACGCAGATAGTAATGTGGAGCTTCAGATCATTAACGACGAAGATGTGATTGATATCGCAACTTTGCCTACAGCAAACTTTTCGATAGTTGCAAAAACAACTCCAGAAACAGTTGGGAGTGTTTATTTTAGATATGGTAATCGCAAAAAACTAGAAAATATTACTCCATACGCAATTGCAGGAGATAAACCGCGTGGTGACTATAACCGATGGAATTATGATCTTAGGTCATACGAATTAACAGCTACTCCGTATTCTCGTAAAAAAAAGCGAGGGTTTGCAGGTCAACCAAAAACAGTCAACTTTACGTTCGTAAATAATATAGTAGTAACTGAGTTCGTACTTGTCGATGCAGATAATGACGTAGAGCTTCAAGTAATCAACGACGGGGATACTATTAATATTAACGATCTTCCGACTGAAAATATCTCTGTAATAGCTAAAATAAATACTCCTTATCCTGGAAGTGTTCAGTTTTCATATGCTGGAAGAACGAGAACTGAGAATTTTGTACCTTACGCGATTGCTGGAGATAACCTACGGGGTGATTTTAATTCCTGGAATTACGAGTTAACTACCTATGAACTGACCGCAACCCCTTACAGCGAAAGAAAAAGGAGAGGACAGGTCGGAACAGCAAAAACAGTTACTTTTACTCTTATCAAAGATGATGATCCGGTTGATCCGCCAACAGATCCAGTTGATCCACCAGTCGTAAGCAAGCTCTATATTTCAGCAGATGAAACCTCACCGCTACTCAATCTAATCGAGTTAGAGAATGATGATAATACTTCATTCTATGCAAGCCGTAATGGAGCTGTTGTGCTGTTTAAAGCAGACGGAACGCAAGTTTTCATTGAACTTGATGCTCAGGGAGAGGTTACAAAAATCTACGATTCGCTTGGTACAACTGAGATTAACGTAAATTGTGGCGATACATCTTGTTCTGTTAGTGCGGAAGAAAACGATGAGCAATTCCTATTCAATATTGCTGTTAATAATGCTGGAAACGATTTAAGCGAAATTTCTGCTATCTCATCATTAATTACTGATAACTCAGTATTTGTGAACGTGCAAAGGTGTGGAGCTACATTTGACGAGGCGAATACTGTAGCATCTCTATGCCCTTCAGTAGAGAACAAGCAGTATTGTACGGCTTCTCTTGGTGCTCAAGTCGATACTGGAAGATATGAAGTAAACCTTCCACTTCTTTCAGAAGCTGCTGAAGTTCTCGGCGAAGATGATATAACTCTACATACAAGTACAGTCGGAGCTTTTTGTTCTCAAACACCAGAACGAGTTCTTGCAAACGATGTGATTTGCTCAACACTTGCAACGAATAGTGTATCTCTCAGTACATTCTGTACAGAGGCGCTGTCTTCGTTGACTGAAAGCTGTGATAAGTCAGTTACAGAGACACCAGCAGAACTATCCGCAGAGCAAAAACTTGCAGAAGTTTTTGCTGATACAGCAAGTGGTGAAAGCAACGTTGTAGTGAGTACGCTTGATGTTGGTTCCACTCCGTTTGTTACAGAATCGCTTGTTTCTGCGTTGAGCCCGGAAATTGATCTTGATGCGGGTACAACCCCTTCAATTGATAGGCTACTTATAAATGATAATGTCGTCGGGGAAACATCTATTTTTCTTCCTGCAAGGCAAGAGTATCAATTAGTAGCTATAGTTTCGTGCGTTGATTTATTTTCAGCAACTTATGATGGATTAATTACAGTTTCTGGGACTGATGGATATGTGGATGAAAATGATTCATTCGCTCCGCTAGAGGATGATTTCGACTTTATTGATGCGAGGATCGGACTTACAGTGCCTGGTGGAGGCGAGAGTGTAGAAGATACACTTGATGTCAGTGTCCTCTTAAGATCGAATGATCAAGTGGTGACGACACAACAGATAAAAGTTATTTTTGAATAATAGGAAGTATAGTCCGAATAAGAGAGTAAAGAAATAACTAGAAATAGCATTTCTTTGTGGTGTTCCAGGCTAATAAACCTGGTAGAAAGAACTATTTTTAATCTATTTAAGAGAAAAATAGAGCAAATGTGTAATATTCACATATTTTAAACCGATGTTTTAGTAGAGCTTCGAGAGGTCAAGAAAAAGGCTTTGCTCGGTTTTAACTATTTTTTGCTTAGGGGTATCGTAATGTCTTCTCAAAAGATATTTGTTTTTCTTTTATGTTGTTTATTTCCTTTCTATGTACAGGCATTTAACTGTCCTGAAAAGACGTATACTTACTATTTTGCACCAGAGGGTACACACTATCAGTATGGTAATCGCGTCAATGGGGCAACCGGAGGTTCGTACGTTTGCCAGTTTACTCCTCAGTCTGGTGAGATTTACTCTGTGCAGGGAAGATTTGAACTCAATGCTTTCCGAAGGGAAACTGACCAGTACACACGGTATGGGCTCTTACAGATTAGGAGGGCTGATTCTAACGCTGAACTAGGGTTTCGAGTTTTAAAGACTGCGGATGTCTACGATGGCAATACGGTTTCTCTAACGTTTGTTGGCGATGGACGACCTGTATATGTCAGTTGGCATTCGTGGAACTCTTTCTCAGCTTTTCATATTGCTGCTGAAAGCATAAGAAGAGAGACCAATCTAAGAGTGATAGATGTTGGTCTTAATAGTACTGGTGATATTATCTATGAAGCTGAGATACATGGGAATATACCTGTTTCTAACCAGAGACCTATGTGTGTCGATTTTTTCTATGCTTCCAACAATGTAAGAACGAGAAGAGTGTATACTCAGTGCCTACATCAGTGTAATAATCGTACCTCTTGTAGAAAAAGATCGGTTGTTCCCAGGTCATCAAGGGCGCTCCCTATGATGAGGGAAGAGAATCAGATACTTGCAATTATTGAGTCTGATGGGCATTATCCAGAATCAACTTATCACGACAATGGTGTTGTATTTACTTTTAATGACTTTACTGTTGAACAGATGCCTACCATCCTGACAAACAAAGGGTGGTTACATGCTGCTTCTGTGCAAAGAGTTTGGCAAAGCAGACGGGAACATATTATTAATCCCGAAGGAACTACTCCGTTTCATTTTGAAGGACTCGACTTTACAGGTGGTAATGCCAATATCGTAACAGGAATTTTTACTATAGACTGGTTAATTGCAAACGCTCCTGCTGGAACAAGGATTAGAAGGCGAATCAAAGAGCTTCAGAGCCGTAAGAATTATCGAAGTCGTGAAGCTCGTATAAGGATAAGAGATAATTTACAGAGAATAAAAGATAGCTCTCGTCGTAAGGATTTACTGCCAATAAGTCACATCTATACTCTTGGACAGGAATTAGTAAGACAGAGAGTATTGGGTGTATCTTCTGGGCATGGAAATTTTATCAATGATCTTTATGCCACTGTCGGCGTTTTTCCTATATACGGAATTCCTGTAGGTTATGCAGAAAGAGTTAGTAAAGGAATTTATAAAGTTACCATTACCGAGATTGCTATTGTTGCTTTTGATTCTTTTGATTTTTTTGGAACACAGCTTGGAGGTTTAGGGCTAGGGTGCTGGGGATTGCCTGATAGAGGCCCTCTACCAGGACTTAGCAGAGAATGCGTTTTTAATGAAGATTATAGGAATTATCGAACCCTAAAGGGAGTCGGTGGTGATTTTATCAATCAATCCGATTCAAGAAGATTCCCTCTTGAGAAAAATATTACTTTTAAGGTGAGGCTTAGATGAGACAGCTTATAACAATTGTAACTTTACTATTAGTCAATCAAAATCTTGTTCATGCTCAGTCAGACGATAGGATCCCTGGCCAAGTTAAACATATTTTGCCCTCAGAAACTGATCCAGGAAAGAAGATCCCTGATCTGTCCAAGGATCATAGTCCATATGACTGTGTAAATGGATTTACCGTCGTTGATGAAGAGTATGAGGGTGAAAATGGCCTCGTAATCATTGGACGTAAAGTTCCCTGTAAGGAGGAAGTTAAAAAGACAAAAGAGGTACGAAAAGGAAGAGTCTTACGAGATGAACATAAGGTAAATGATGATGACCTAATACCACTTGAACTTCTTCCGGAAGAAGACTCAGCCTATATCCCAACACGGCAAGGCTGGAAAAGCACTGTCACTAAAAAAATATACGGAAAAGAGTGGCTTGAAAAGATGAGAGCCAAGAACCCTGACTTTGGGAAAAGATCGAAATAAAACTGAAATACTTACCTCACAATATTGATGATACCTGTGCTTGTTAAACATTTGGAGAGTTATCAACTGCGCCTAAAGCAAGCATAGATGCCCGCTGAGCTTCAGTCAGCCCTTTCGCTCCATTAATATTAGTGCCCTCGTAGGGACGGGGGATGTGCCATACTCCTACACATTCGCCTGTGCTCATCTGCCATAGCCGAATGGTGGCATCGTCGCTGCCACTTGCCAACCATTGCCCATCAGGGCTAAAGATAACTGAGCTGACCCCATTGATATGTCCTTTCAAGGTTTGGCGACATTCACCTGTGCTTACCTGCCATAGCCGGATGGTGGCATCATCGCTGCCACTCGCCAGCCATTGCCCATCAGGGCTAAAGATAACTGAGTTGACTAAATTTGTATGCCCTTTCAAGATTTGGCGGCATTCACCTGTGCTTATCTGCCATAGCCGGATGGTGGCATCATCGCTGCCACTCGCCAACCATTGCCCATCAGGGCTAAAGATAACTGAGCTGACCCCATTGATATGCCCTTTCAAGGTTTGACGGCATTCACCTGTGCTCACCTGCCATAGTCGGATAGTGGCATCATCGCTGCCACTCGCCAGCCACTGACCATCGGGGCTAAAGATAACTGATCTGACCCAGCTGTTATGCCCCTCCAAAATCTGGCGACATTCACCAGTGCTTACCTGCCACAGACGAATAGTAGCATCGCCGCTCCCCGTGACTAGCCATTGCCCATCAGGACTAAAGATGACTGAGCTGACCCAGTTGCTATGCTCTGTCAAGATCTTATGGCACTCGCCTGTGCTCACCCGCCATAGCCGGATGGTGGCATCGTCGCTGCCACTCGCCAGCCATTGCCCATCAGGACTAAAGATGACTGAATTAACCCAATTAGTATGCCCAGTCAATGTCTGACGGCATTCACCAGTGCTTACCTGCCACAGACGAATAGTAGCATCGCCGCTCCCCGTGACTAGCCATTGCCCATCGGAACTAAAAACAACTGATCTGACCCAGTTGGTATGCCCAGTCAACGTCTGACAGCATTTGCCTGTACTCATTTGCCATAGCCGGATGGTGGCATCATCACTGCCACTTGCCAACCACTGCCCATCAGGACTAAAAAC
>JBCCWR010000114.1:0-7721 GCA_039193385.1 Verrucomicrobiota bacterium
AAATAAAAAGAATAAGATGGATAACTTATGTCCATTAATGTCATAAATCTGTAACACTTAATCTATTCAATGTGCTGGACTTTGTAAGAGTTGTAACAAAAAACTATGAATGCAAAAATTCTGATTATTGATGATGAACCTGATGTTATAGACATCGTGGCCATGAATCTAAAATCTTCTGGCTTTGTTCCTCTGACAGCGGATAACGGCCAGAGCGGCTTAACTAAAGCGCGTTCTGAGTTGCCAGCCTTAATCGTTCTCGACCTTATGTTACCGCAGATTTCTGGGCTTGAAGTTTGCAAAGCGCTGAAAAAAGAAAGCGCTACGGCACAAATTCCGATCATTATGCTTACCGCTAAATCAGAAGAGGTAGATCGTGTCGTTGGTCTGGAATTGGGGGCGGATGATTACGTTTCCAAGCCATTTAGTCCTCGTGAACTGGTCTTGAGAATCAAATCTGTTCTGCGTCGAAGCAAGGGGCCGACTAGCGCGGCGGAACGCATTAAAATTGGCAATTTACTGCTTGATCATGCCCGTCATGAAGTGTGCGTAAACGACGAAATTTTACCACTTACAGCTACAGAATTTAAGTTGCTGGCTATTCTGATGGAACGCAGAGGACGTGTACAAAGCCGAGACCGTTTGCTCAATGATGTATGGGGCTATGAGAGTGTGATTGATACACGCACCGTGGATACACACATCCGCCGTTTGCGTGAAAAGCTTGGCGTCACAGCATCTTACATAGAAACTATACGCGGTGTCGGCTATCGCATCAGTGAAGCAGTATAAAATTCGGTCAATAAATTGCCCGAGACTTATGCAAAAAGTCTGTGCATGAAATATGTTTGAAGTGATGCAACAGTTTTTTCCTTTTCTTTTGCTAGGAGTTATTCTGCTTGCAGCCATTGTGGGCGTTTTTTTTTATACCCAGATTTTTCTTCCCGTTAACCGGATTAAGCAGTTAACAGAGGATATTGCAGTAGGTGATATCACAGGCGGTTTTGTTCCATCAGGTATTCTAGGACTGGACGATGTCATTCGTAATCTTGAGGCAGTGGCGCATCGCCTCAACGAAGTTGAAAAAAGTGCTGAGCTGGAAAACTTCAACTTACGAGCCATTCTTTCCAGTATGGTCGAAGGAGTGATGGTTGTTGATACGACCGGGCGTATCCGCATGGCTAATTATGCGTTGGAGGAAATGTTTGATCTAAAGCATGATGGTATTGGTCGAACGGTCATGGAAGTATTACGTAATGCAGAAGTGCAGGAAGCTATTGAACGCACAGTTTTTAGAGACGAAGGACATCAGCAGGAAATCAATTTATTGCAGCTCAAGGATGAGATGCATACAGGTCAAAGTTTTGAAATGAACTGTGCTCCGCTTCATGATGCTACGGGAAAGCTCTCCGGTGTTGTCGTCGTATTTCATGACATCACGCGAATCAAGCAACTAGAGGATATTCGTCAGGAATTTGTGGCTAATGTTTCCCATGAGCTGAGGACGCCTTTGTCTATTTTCCGTGGTTATCTGGAAACCTTGATGGAAACGCCTAATTTGACGAAGAAAGAGTGTAACCGCGTATTACATGCCCTCAATCGTCATTCAAATCGTCTCAACGCACTGGTTAATGATTTGCTTACCTTGACGCGTTTGGAGTCGGGTAATACGGTTCTGGCCAAAGTTACCTTGAATCTGCCTGAGTTTTTCAAGCGCCTGCAAGAAGATTGGCAGAAACCTTTTAACAAGAAGAGTTGTTCTCTAGATCTCGAATTAGACGAGAACTTGAAGTCCTTAGATGCGGATGCTCTCAAGCTGGAGCAAGTGGTTTATAATCTATTAGAAAATGCTCTGAAGTATTCTAATGAGGGCGATAGAGTTGTTTTGGGGACGCGATTCATGAGGGATGATAAGGAGATGCATTGCTATGTGAAAGATAATGGCATCGGTATTCCGCGTGAGAAGGTATCTCAGATCTTTGAACGATTTTACCGTATCGACAAGGCTCGCTCTCGTGAAATGGGTGGAACCGGTCTTGGGCTTTCCATTGTGAAACACATTATCCAGCTTCACGATGGACGTGTCTGGGCTGAAAGTGAAGTGAATAAAGGCACAACCATATGGTTTAGCCTGCCTTTGGAGAATAAGTTCTAATGATTTAGCTTGGCCAAAACTTCCGGATCGCGGACATCGGCCCATTTACCAGTTAGCTCGAGGCCTTTAATTTTTTGTCCGTCTAGTGCCATAGCGCGAATAGCATCTGTTAATTCATACTCGCCGCGCGCAGATTTTTTTAACTGGGCGGTATAGTTAAAGAGGCATGGTTTAAAGCCGTAAATGCCCGCATTGTACCATGGCGTGTTAACAGTTCCGGGTTCCGCCTTCTCAATGAGATCTTTAAGATAAAAATGCTCATCGAAAACAACAGCTCCACCCGTGGCCAGGTTTTCTCCCTTACGAACCGTCAAGACACCTTCTTCAGAAAATGCTGTAGTAATGCGTTTGTAATCATTGGGGTCCACCAGAATGTCTCCGTAAGACAGAAGAAAGGGCGTGTCACCAATCCAGTTCTTGCCAATCTCAGGAGCTCGACCGGTTCCATCCGGTATCTCTTGTAATCCATAATTTATTGAAACACCCAAGTCCGTACCCTCTTGGAAATAGTCTTCAATGACATGTGCCTGGTAGCCTGTAATGATAAAAAAGTCTCTAATCGAAGTGTGGTCTCGAATACCTTCGATGATTTGTTGAAGAATGGGTTTGCCACGTACTTCAATCATAGGTTTAGGAATTTCACGTGTTAGTTCACGCATACGAGTTCCCTTGCCAGCGGCTAAAATTAATGCTTTCATTTCCACACTCGTGTTTATGAACACGATATTGAATTACCACAAATTAACAAAGACAATACATGCCAATCTATAACAATATCATCGAAACTATAGGCCGCACCCCTCTCGTCAAACTTAATAGAGTGACGGATGGTGTGGATGCGACCATCGCCCTGAAATGTGAATTCTTTAATCCCTTAGGCAGTGTTAAAGACCGTATCGGAGCTGCTATGCTGGAAGCTGCAGAGCAAGAAGGATTGCTTAAGCCCGATACAGTGATTGTTGAGCCGACTTCAGGTAATACAGGGATCGCCCTGGCTTTTGTCGCTGCGGCAAAAGGATACAAGCTCATCCTCACAATGCCAGAAAGTATGAGTATAGAGCGGCGCACTCTGTTAGCTATGCTAGGAGCAGAGCTGGTTTTGACACCGGCTGCGGAAGGTATGAAAGGGGCGATTGCCAAGGCCGAAGCTATCATGAGCGAAACGCCTAATTCATGGATGCCACAGCAGTTTAAGAACCCTGCGAATCCGGCAGTGCATCAGAAGACCACGGCAGAGGAGATCTGGAATGATACGGATGGTAAAATAGATATTCTTGTATCAGCCGTTGGTACAGGCGGCACTATCACAGGCGTGAGCGAAGTGATTAAGCAGCGTAAATCTGATTTACAGTCTATTGCTGTAGAGCCTACGGACTCTCCCGTCATTTCTCAAACTCGGGCAGGAGAACCTCTCAAACCAGGTCCTCATAAAATTCAGGGAACAGGTGCGGGTTTTGTTCCTGACAACTTACATTTGGATGTGATTGATGATGTAGTTAAAGTAAGCAATGACGATGCTTTTGCCATGGCACGCAGACTGGCCAAAGAAGAAGGTATTATGGGTGGTATCTCTACTGGAGCAAACGTCGTTGCAGCCATTGAAGTAGCCAAGCGACCTGAAAATAAAGGTAAAGTGATTGTTACCATAGGTTGCTCTACCGGTGAGCGCTACTTATCAACAGCTTTAGCTGATGAAGCCCGTCAGGCTGTAGCTGCGTAAGAGAGCTAGCTTTTCAAAAGTATTTTAAAAACGCTCTGTTTTCATGTTACAGAGCGTTTTTTGTATCCGAACCAAGACTTTGAATTCAAAGATTGCCGCACAGGAGGCATTGCCTCTAGTCTAATCTTATATGAAGGCGGTTTATACCGTATTCAGTTTAAAATCATGCAAAGATTTATTGATTCTGTTTTTGAAAAACTGGCGCCTCACCCCAAAAGAATAATTTTTCCTGATGGAGAAGACTCTCGTGTATTAGAAGCGGCTGAGGAATATGTTAAATTAAAACTGGGACCAGCTATTTTGCTGGGAGATCAAGATGTGATTCAGAAAAAGGCCAAGGAGCTAAATGTTTCTCTGAGTCGTATGCTTGTTATTGATCCTAAGAAGGCATCTGATATGCCGCTTTTTATTCGTAGGCTGGAGTCGCTGCATCGCTACAAAGGTATCGCTGATGAAGATGCGCATAAGATATTACTGAATCGCAATTACTTTGCCTGTATGATGCTTCAGAATGGTCAATGTGATGGACTTGTCGCAGGTGCCAGTGAATATTCTGGAAACATACTTAGACCTCTCTTTCAGCTCATCAAACCCTTTCCAGGTATCAAAAGCATTTCCAGTTGTATGATTATGCAAGTGCCTGATTGTCATTATGGGGACGATGGACTTTTCTTTTTAGCCGATGCAGGCGTTATTCCAAACCCTACTGTGGATCAGCTTGCAGAAATTGCCTATGAAACGGCTCGCTTACGGCGTCAGCTCTCTGGTAAGGCTCCTCGTGTAGCCATGCTTTCTTATTCAACCAAAGGAAGTGCCCAGACAAAAGATTCAGAAAAGATCATAGCAGCAACGGCTTTAGCTCGGCAGAAATTATATGATAACCATATTGAAGCTATGATTGATGGCGAGATGCAGGTCGATGCAGCATTGCTTCAGGAAGTAGGTTCGATTAAAGCTCCAGACAGCCCGGTTGCGGGACGAGCAGATGTGTTAGTTTTTCCAGATTTGAACTCAGGGAATATCGCCACAAAACTCATTCAGCACCTCACACAGGCGCAAGCATATGGGCAGATTATGCTGGGACTTTCCAAGCCAGCGGCTGAGTTGTCCCGTGGCGCCTCCGTAAAGGATATTCTTGGCGTGGCAGCGGTTGTAGCACTGCAGGCAATAGAATATAGAAAACTCTACCCTGAACAGGATAGTTCTTAGTTCGATCATTCAAGGAATTCATTAAAATGCTGGCAAATAATTCAACTCCTAGAATTTACATTGCCGCAACCCATCAGGATGTAGGGAAAACGACAAGCTGCATCGGCCTAGTCAGTTCTTTGAAGAAACGCTATCCCAAAATTGGTTATACCAAACCAGTGGGCCAGCGCTTTGTTGAATTCGATGGTCACAAAGTCGATGAAGATTCTGTACTGATTGGTCAGACTTATCAGGTAGAACTTCCCTTAGATGCCATGAGTCCCATTACCATTGGACCAGACTTCACACGTAAATACCTTTCCGGGGAAGTGGAATCCAATATGGTCCATATCGTTCAGGAAGCCTTCAATCGTGTAGCTTGGGAGCATGATTTTGTCGTTATTGAAGGAACCGGACATGCGGGAGTTGGTTCCGTACTCGATCTTTCAAATGCACGAGTGGCTTCTGCCCTTAACAGCAAAGTAATCATTGTCAGCCAGGGTGGTATTGGCAGGCCGGTGGATGAAGTTGCTCTGAACGCCGCACTCTTTCATAAACAAGGCGTTGAAGTGGCCGGTGTCATTGTGAATAAAGTGCTACCGGAGAAAATAGACAAGTTAAGACCTCTTCTTCACAAAGCTTTTGATAGTATGGGTTTTCCGTTGCTCGGGCTTATTCCACTCAATAGTGAATTACCTAAACCAACATTGAATCAAGTTTGTGATGTGTTGAAAGGCACCTTTGTGGCTGGTGAACAAATGCGAGGACGCTGGGTGGACCGCGTCGTCATTGGTGCCGCATCATCACGTAATGCAGATATTTATTTTCACCAGGGGGCCTTAATTATCACAGCAGGAGATCGTGAGGATCTTATACTAACTATTATGGAAGCTTGTGATGATAATCCAGAGCTTAACATTTCAGGCGTTGTCTTAACCCAAGGGTTTTTACCGCAAGCGGGGCTACTTAAAATCATGAAATCCCGGCCCGTACCCTTTATATCTGTGCCATATGATAGTTATACCGCAGCCTCTCGCATCAATAGTATGACGGTGAAAACTGAACTAGGTAACCAGACTAAGATTCATCTGATTCAGGAAATGTTTGAGAACAATGTAGATGTAGAGGCCATCATACAAACAGCTAAGATGCCTGAAAGCGTGAACAAAAGCTTTTAAAATTAACGGCGTCTTCTACGCCCTCGCGAACGAGCTTTAGGTTTGGGTGAATCATCAAGCAATACGGTGTAAGTATACTTAAAGTCGGGTAGTTTCTTGCGTTCAATGTCTGCCTGGATGTAATGTTCGATGCTACGCACGTAATCTAGATCTTCACCGGTTATTAGCGTGAAAGCATCTCCTGTTGTAGCGGCACGCCCCGTACGTCCAATGCGGTGAACATAGTCCTCTGCATTTTGTGGAATATCATAATTGATGACATGACTTACGGAGCTGATATCTAAACCTCTAGCAGCAATGTCTGTAGCTACCAGCACTTCTGCGCTACCATCTTTGAAGGCTTGAAGTGCTTTTGTGCGCTGTCCCTGGGTGCGATCAGAGTGCAATACAGCAACGGAGTGGCCGTGAGTTTCCAGCCATGAGCTGATGCGGTCTGTATTAACTTTGGTGCGGCAGAAAACAATGACACTCTCGTAGTGCGTTTGTTCAAGGAGTGCTAGCAGTAGTTCAAACTTCTGATCTCGTGCAATGGGGTAAAGCGCATGAGCTACTGTTTCTGCTGGAGATTGTTTTCTTCCTATGGCAATGGTTTGTGGCTCGGTCATGGCCCATTTGCTTAAGCTATCAATGGCCGGAGGAATGGTAGCGGAGAATAGAAGCGTCTGACGTTCTTTAGGACAGTAGCTTATGATCTTACGAACATCGGGAATGAAACCCATGTCCAGCATACGGTCAGCTTCATCGAGTACGAGAATTTCAAGTTTTCTCAGATCGATAGTCTTCTGTTGCAAATGATCCAAGAGGCGTCCTGGAGTTGCCACAACGATATCGGTGCCAGAGTGCAGAGCTTTCTTTTGATGATCATAACCTACACCTCCGTGAAGAAGTGTTGTGCGCAAGTCAGTGAAATGGTTGAGATCGATAAAGTTTTCATAAACCTGAGCAGCTAGCTCGCGTGTAGGTTGCAGAATAAGCGCGCGCAGTGTGCCATGCTTGCTAAGCTTGGAGATAATGGGTAGAGCGAAAGCAGCTGTCTTTCCGGTTCCAGTCTGTGCTGAACCAATGATATCACTGTCCTGAGAGATTATGGGGATGGCTTCACTTTGAATCGGTGTTGGTTCAACGAATCTCATGCGTTGTGCGCCGTGAACAACATTTTCCTCTAACTTAAAATCCCAAAATGACATGAAGCTGGAGATTAACGCAAATTAAGTCTGCAAGTTCAACAGTATTATAGGAATCATTGTGTTATGCAGGATGAATAGAACTTACTAATATGGTGATCTTCTATGGCACAATTTCCAATAGTAAGAAAATGCAATGATCTATTCTTGTACAATAAGAAAGCTCAAGCGAATAGGAATTGAATATTGAAAAGGAAGGGCTACGAATCGAATTGAAGCTTTGAGAACTTCAAGCGGTTGGTTCAGTCTCCGTAGCCTTGAGGAAACTTTTTATGCCAATCCCAAGCGCTCTGTAT
>JBCCWR010000115.1:0-7626 GCA_039193385.1 Verrucomicrobiota bacterium
CCGAGGGTGTGTTCAAACACTCCCCCACCGAAGCGAAGGTTATTTATCACGGAACGTGAAATTTCTACCCTCACTTGCTTCCTAGCATGGGCGAACAATATACCAAAATGTAACTCCTGGTAAAGGTTATTACCCAAAGCCCGCAGGCCTTCCGGGTTAGGAAAAGTTGTCAGTGTTACGGGGGAAAGTGTCTGAATCGTGCCGTTGACCACAATAGAGAGGCTACCACCCTTACCGATGGCAATGTCTGTGGCATTCGTATCAATCTGACCGACTCCGTCGAGTTGATATCCCGTCGTAGTTACCATCTGTCCTTCAGAGTTTAGCGTAAATTGTCCATCTCGGGTGTAGGCGAACGAACCATCTGGCTGCAAGACACGGAAGAAACCTTTTCCTTCAATCGCCATATCCAGAGGCCCTCCGGTATTCTTCAAATCTCCTGAACTGAAACTTGCTACTGTTGCTACTGGACGTGAACCATAGCCTACCTGTAATCCGGTGGGTGTGCTGGAGCCGTCTGCGAGTTGGCCTCCAGGGGCTCTCTCGGTCTGATACATCAGATCTTCAAACTGCAGACTCTTTGACTTAAAGCCTGAAGTATTGACGTTAGCCAGGTTATGGGCGATGACGTCAACGTTTGTTTGCTGACTTGTCATACCGTTAGCTGAAGACCATAGTGCGCGTATCATTTCATTTTCCCCTATTTCTAATTTAGAATATCCAGCAGTTGTCCCCTTGCATCATCCTCAGCACGAATCAGTTTTTGATTCGCTTCAAATGCTCTGCTGATTTCGATCATTGTTACCATTTGGTCGATCGCTTGTATGTTGCTGGCTTCAAGTTTGCCCTGATAAACCCGGTCATTGAGAGGCATATTAAGATTGGGTTCTACCGCATTATTAGCTTTAAAGCGTCCGAAGCGGCTGAGTCTCAAATCCTCCACGGGATTGTTGAAATTAGCCAGGCCCATCATATCCGCCGTCCTGCCATCAATCAGCACATTCCCGTAATCATCCACTGTAAATTCACCCGTATTGGGTAGCGTAAGAGGGGTTCCATTGTTGTTTAAAACAAGAGCACCATCCGTTGTACTCAGAGAGCCATCGGGATTTTTATTAAATTGGCCATTACGTGTGAAGGATTCGGCCCCATCAGCCTCCTGAATGCGGAAGAAAGATTCTCCCATGATAGCAAAGTGGTAGGGATTATCGCTCATTTGAATAGTACCCTGTTGAAAATCAAAGTGACGGTTAGTTTGCACGGGAGGTCCAGAGAGTGCATTGCCGTACTTTTCCCCTGTTGGCAAATAGCTACTGAAACTATTTATTTCACCCCTTGCTCCAGGTACATTAAGCCGTGCCAGATTCGAACTCAGAGTAGTCTGATACTCCCAGTTCGATGTCATGCCGCTAACCGCTTGATAAAATCCGATATTCATGCCAAACCGAATCTTTTTAATGCATTGCCTGTGCCAGCTGTAGTAGTAAAATTATCTAAGTCGTTGATTATGAAGAGGAAAGATTAATTTATTATTTTATCTTTCCATCGCTTGCACACTCCTGGAGCGAGGAATATTCCCTTTGAAGGAAAAATCTTCATTTATTTCCAGTTAAGATAGACGGGTAAAGTTTTGCCAGAACATCGTTAGCTATCTTCAGGGATTGTTCCATCAAAACCTCTCGACTTCCGAAACAGAAAAGCTTTTTATTAGTAGCTTATGAAAGTTATCGCGGTGGCGAATCAGAAGGGCGGCGTAGCTAAGACCACAACAGCTATAAACTTGTCAGCAGCACTGGCCGAACTTGGTAAACGCGTTTTGCTGGTTGATCTTGACCCCCAAGCGAACGCCACCAGTGGTCTCGGCATGAACCCAGATCCCGGGTCCAGCCTTTATCCCGCCATGATCAAAAAGCGTACTATCCATCAACAGATTCAGAGCACGCCTCATATGAACCTTTACATGGTCACTTCGGAAATCGATCTCGCAGGATGTGAAGTAGAGCTGGCGCAGCTGGACGAACCGCTTGGGCGCCTCAAGGAAATTTTAGAGCCTGTGCGTCAGGATGCGGAATTTGATTATATCATTATAGACTGTCCTCCATCCGTAGGTGTTCTCATGACCAGTGCTCTAGCGGCTGCCGAGGGTGTTCTTATTCCCGTGCAATGCGAGTTCTATGCCATGGAAGGGGTCACCAAAATCATGGACTTGATTTCCAAAATTAAGCCGATCAATGATAAGCTGCTCATTTTCGGAGTGGTAATGACTATGTTTGATGTTCGCACGAAACTCAGTCAACAGGTTGTGGCCGATGTAAAAGAATATCTCCAAGATAGAGTCTTCCAAACCATCGTACCCCGTTCCGTCCGTGTGAGTGAAGCGCCCAGCTTTGGTCAGCCTATCACACAATATGACCGCGATGGCATTGGCTCTAAGACCTACCGTAAGCTTGCGACAGAGTTTATTGCTCGTGCGGAGAAGATGTAATAAAGATATTTACGGAGAGTAAATAGTGATCTTGTTGTATACTAATCCTATTAATATATATTCTTAAAGTCAGATCCGGTGCTGAAAGAGATCTACTTGAGGTATAAAGCGAGAGAACCAGAACGAGTTTCAAAGATGCTAATAATTTCTCGCGCTGTGCGTGATCCCCCTTACATTGTTACCAAGATAGTATGAAACTTTTGCGAGGTCTGACGGTTTTAATAGTGGTGATTTTCTCCTGGCTTTGTGCTGTTGCTGCTTTTGCTGAGCCCCTACTGCCTTTTTCTCCTGAAGTCATTAAAGAGGATATTTTGATTCATGAAGAAAGTTTAGGTCTGACGGCGGAGGAAAAGACAACCATTGCCGGGATGATGGTGGATTACGTAACCAATCGTTTGCATGATAAAGGTGATGTTACGTCGGCAAATGCTCTTCCCGTCGTTAAAGCCTTAGCCTTAGCACTGGCTTTAGATCCTAAGCATAAGCAGGCTGTCGTTTATAACTTCCAGTTTGAGCAGGGAATTCATCCGGAAGTTAAAGGAGAGCCTCCCGTGGTGGAGAAACATTCCTTTTTGCTGATGATCGCAGTGGATAATCTTTTGGCGAATGACAACCCGGATGACAATCGTCTAGGTGCATTTCTTCTGGACGTCGTGGCAGAGATGGACCCTCGCTTTGAGGATGCTGTCTATAAGCTGGCCATGTTGAAACAGGAAGAAAAAATGCCTTTATGGCCGGAGTTGGAATCTGAAGCTGATACAACCAATGAGGCTACAGATGCCGTGGTATCAGCTGAGTTAAGTGAGCCGGTAAGAGAAAATCGCCCTTTGCTGGATTTACCCCGAAAGCAGGCCTCATTGAAAGGGCTGGCCGTTGTTGTACCTAATGGTTTTGAGATCGGGACCATGCTCGACATCATTGTTACCGGCCAAGTTTTGGATAATGGCAAGGATACTGTAGCAACCTTTTCTCAGAGTAAGGAGGAGATTGGCAGTTATACGGAACGCGTATTGAATGAAGTGATGCGGCTGTTATCGGTTCGTTATCCTGATATGGGTGCGGGTGGTGCTTTTTCATTCAGCTTTGGAGATAAATTTACGCCTAAAGACGGGCCGTCCTATGGGGCCGCATTTGCCGTTCTCTTAATATCTATGTTGGAAGATTTTGATTTGGATGAGAGTTTTACGGTAACGGGCGATATCACTGTCGATGGCAAACTTCGTAGTGTGGGCGGTGTTGTCAGCAAGCTAAAGGTGGCTCGGGATAATAAATTTTCCATAGTCATGATTCCTCATTCCAATGAATCAAGTGCAGAAGACTTACTCATTTTGGATAATCCTCGGGCACTTATTGATTTGCAGATTTTTAGTGCTGAGAATATTGATCAGGTTTTACCGCTTGCTCATAAGGAGAAATTTGCCACAACACAAAAGGCGATTGATTTATTTAATCAACTTAAACTTAAGGTAGGCAAAACAAGAATACGTGAAGATTTGAGGCGTCCCGAAAATCTCAAAATATTGAGCGAAGTTCTCCAGATGGCGCCAAATCACTTATCAGCTAAGTATCTCACCAGTTACGTGCAGGGGTTTCAAAGAAAACAGCTTTTTTATAAAGAATCGATCAATGAGCTCTTGGCCGCCCTAGGTCCTGTCTCACAATATGCATGGAAAGGGTTTCCTAAGTCGCGCTGGGGCAAGCCTATGATTCCCGATTATGAAGATACGCAAATACTTGATGCCATTTTAGATAACCTCAGTGATCTTAATTTTAAATTAGATGCAAAGGCAGGGCAGCTCCAAAGAGCTATGTATGACTTTATTAGTTCCTGGAAGAAATACATCGAAGTAAAAGGAACGTCCACATCGCGTCAAAGTCTGGTGCTTCAGGATTTATATGCTGCACAAAAAAAAATCGAAAATGAGCTGGCTAAGATTTCTCAAAATAAGGAAATGCTCGAACAAACGATTCCTAAAAATGATAATTAATGATGAAAGGCTATCTTGGTGGGGGAAGGCTTTTTGAGCATGTTGGCCAAGCGGCTATCATGATCATAGATATCCTCACAAAAACGAAAGGCTCCCTTTTCATCTGCATAAAATGCCGTCATGTAGTAAAAATAAACTTCAATGTACTTTTTAAGAGTTATGCTCTTACGGGTATCTCCATACATCTTTTCTTCGATGCCTTGTTTGCTCCAACCTTGATTTCCCAATACATAGGCAGCCATATCAGCAGGGCGATGCAAGCGAACACAGCCATGACTGAAATCCCGTCGTGTTCTTCCAAAAAGATGCGTCTGGTTGGTGTCATGCATGTAAACAGCGTGTTCGTTGGGGAAAAGAAATTTGACATGTCCTAGAGCATTAAAGCTTCCGGATTTTTGGCGAAGGTAAGCTTTTCTGGATTTGACGAGATCTATTCCTTTGATGTCATTGGGAATGATATTACCGGATGAAACAATCTCATAGTTGTTGGAATCCAGGTAGTTGGGGTCTGATTCAGCAAGAGGGAGAAGTTCTCCGTTTGCGATACTGTAAGGCACATTCCAAAAAGGGCGGAAGACAACGTATTTCATAACATTGTTGATGACCGGAGTCGTCGTTCTACGTTCAGCATTTCCTACAACGATACGCATTCTTTCCTTTTGTACATCATCATCATAGGCCCGCAGCGTATACTCAGGGATGTTGACGATGACATAGCGGTCGCCGAAATCGCGCGGCATCCAGCGTTGACGCTCAAGGTTGACCATGACTTGCTCCATACGTTGCTGAAGTGGAATATTCAGTTCTCGCAGGGTGTTCTTACCCAGGATGCCATCTACTTCAAGGCTATGATTTTCCTGAAAAGCTTTAACAGCTTCAACAATAGCGCCCGAGTAACGCGTCGACTGATTCGTCTCCCCCGTAAATTCACCTGTAAAAGCGAGTCGTTGTTTTAATTGCGGTGTGCCAGCATATTTTTCTCCTGGCTCAACTTTCCAGTCATCAGACAGACTGCCGGCCACGGGACTCCATTCGCCTTGTTGAGCAAGTCTCCGGTAATAGGCGAGTTTATCCATAAGAGCGGAGTAAGCTTTACGTTGCGGCGCTTGAACGAGAATGGCATCCCGAATGGCATCTGCAGAATTTTTTGGGAGCGTCTTATATAAAAGCGTTCCTGTATACAGAGGTTGCTTGTTTCTATTCCAGCGTTGTCCGAGCAGCGAAGGATTAATACGGCCTGAATAGTAGTGATTGGCCAGGCGTTGAAAGATCCGTGTCAGGGTGGCATCCATAGCAGCTTTTTGTTCGACAGTCCGTTCGTGTGAAGCCATAGCAAAGAAAGCATCAAGACTCTCGCGTAATAGTTCAGCCTGATAATCTTCCGGGTTCATACCGTGAAGATAGCTTTCTTCGATGGCCTGTAAGAGACCGTCTGCCAATGTGGATTTTTCACCTTCCAGATCCCAGGCTAACTCATAATGATTAAGAATATAAAAATCTGTGACATATTTGGCACCTGCAGTGCTGGCGAGAGATGGGAGTGTTTTTTGAAAATAATCTCTAAAAGCCAGCTCCAGTGGAGACATGGGAGGAGGCACTGGAAGTGCGACTTCGGCATCCAGAGGAACTTGTTCTTCAGGTGTTATCTCAGGCGAGGGGGCGGGCTGTGCTGTGAGAATGGGCGTGGGAGTAAAAGTAGGAGTATCGGTGTTTATTTCATGTGTAGATGGTTCGACAGATGCATCGACGACGTCTTTTTTAGCCTCCATTTCTGCAGCTAAATCTTCGCTTTTCTTTGAGCAGCTCGTCAGGCTCAACAAAGCAATGGTGATAGTTATAATAAAAGAGCGCATCATTATCCTTATCCCTTCAAGACGATAGGTATATATAATCGCATTTTAAAGCGGCTGTCCACTCCAGCATCGACTTTTTTAAAAGGAATCAGGGAAGCTGAGAAACTTTTATTCGGAGCTTTGGGATAGATTGAACTGTCGCAAGGTCATGATGCCTGCAATAGAAATGACTCCCAGAATAAGTCCGGCAACCACCATAGAGGCTGCTTTTGCGGGCAGCACTATATTGCATACAATGATAATGGCCACAATGGCCATGTAATATATCACTTCCATCACTTTAAGGAAGTTATTGGATATTGAGACTGACATGGAGGAACCAGAGCCAAGCCGAGCATGGTTTAGTGGCATTGGTTGGTTGGTCTCGTCGGCGGAAACAGGAAAGGTTTTCGGGCACTTTCCATGTTTGGTGGGAGTTGGTGGTATGTTAGGGGGAGCGTCGACGAGGTATAAGCCCTGCCTGGCTCTGGTCCACTCCTTGTCAGAATATGGGAAACCGCGATCTTTGGAGAGCGCAAGGCGAAGTTTTTCTTCGCACTCAATAAGACGGCTGTTACGGTTCTTCTCAAGCATCCTTGCTTATTTCCTTGGTTATGGAACTGCCCTTCCTTGAGCAGATTTTCCGTTCTACAAGAATACTTCGGACTGAATGAGAACCTCTTTAGAATTAATAAAATAAAAAGCGAAACTCAGTCCTATGATTCTGCGTATTCTTTAAAATGTTACAGAAACTAGTAATTATCTGATTAATAGCGGCTTACAAAGAATCCCTATTTGTTGAGAATTGGCAAATCTGGATAAAAGTGTTGCCATCGAATTATTTTATGGCAACACCACGATCTTGGATGCTGGTGGCACTGAAATAAGCACCAGCTCTTTAAACAACCCTTATGCCTTCACTGGAAGAAGGTTGGATGCAGAATCTGCACTCTATTACTACCACGCACGTTACTACTCCCCCGAACGTGGAAGATTCCTCCAGCGTGACCCTCTCGGCTATGTCGATAGCATGGGGCTCTACACCTATGTAGGAAACAACCCCATCAACTGGATCGATCCCATGGGGATTAGATTGGGATCTCCTGGCTCTTCTAAGAATAAATATGGTGCAGGTGGTAAAAATGGAACCAATACAAATCCAAGAGGAAAAGAAGCTTTAGAAAGAGCAGGACAAGGAGCTCAATCGGGTGGAAGAGTTGCAGGATTTCCAGGGGCGATGGCTGGAGCATTAGCTGGTGCTATCTCTGAGTTAATTAAAGGTGAGGAGCTTACTGATGAATCAAAATCATCAAAAAATAAA
>JBCCWR010000116.1:0-7604 GCA_039193385.1 Verrucomicrobiota bacterium
AAACACAGCGTCCAAACTATGACCAGATTGAACTTTATCAAGAGCCTCTTCTGGAGATATAAGCTCCCCTTTATCATTCACGGCTGATAAGCCAAACAATGGATCTGTAAGACCTTTTCGTCCGTCAGGAAGCGTTACAAGAAGTGCAGAATGCCCTCCTTTAGGTGTCATCATATTCCATTGAACTGAATCAATTCCCTCTTTGGCTAAAACGTAAGATAATTGACGTGCCGCATTATCACACAACCCTTTATTTACTATCGTTTCGATAGCCCCTTCTTTCCAACGCATAAATGTAGGCAAACGTCTATTGGTAACATAAGGACGGAACTTTAATGCGGGCACAGTTGATGGATCAACATGCTGAAAATTCTGGCTTACCTCTCTAGTAATAAATTTAACAGCTTCATCTATAGAAGAAGAATTGTCAGCTAACGACACTATTTCATCTGCTTTTAAAGAAGCATAATACTCAACACTAAATTTGATGCCGAACCAACCTAAAGTGGCTAATACGAAGAAGAATAAAGCTGCTCGATAAATCTTTTGAAACATTCTATTTCATAGCTTTATTGATATTCTTAGAAAACATACCCGAAATTGCTCTCATACCTTGTTCGCTTAAATGACAACTATCATAGCGATAATGCGTATCAATAAATTGATCTGTTTTACCAAGCCATATGTAACCGTTTCGTTCAGCTATATCTTGTTGAGCTTGAACAATTTGAGGTGCTTCTTCGCCACAATATGATGTTCCAGACAGAGCAATGCGACTATCAGGAAATTGTTTTTTTATTTTAGAAAAAAAGCTCTCTAAACTATCTTTGTATTCTTCTTTTTCTAAATCTCGGTCAGATTCTCCCTGCATCCACATAAAAATTGATGGTGTAAACCCAGCCTTCCGAACACTATCAATAGTTTTTTGATAAAGAGGCATTAAACCATCATCAGCTAACCATTGACCTACCTTTGATGAATTAACAGCCAAAGGAACAAGGACGATTTTTTTGTCTGTTTTTAGCGCTTCGGCAAAAGGAAGCCATAAAGACCCTCTTGCACCACTCGAGCCTAAAAGAGGGTCATGGGCTATGTAGCATTTACCATTAAAAAAATTGATAATGTTTGGGTTTTCATTTGCAAAACTATGCCCTCCATTATTAGCAGCATTGCTTTGCCCCATTATAGCAAAAACTAAGGACTCTTTTGGATCCGGACATCCTACTTCAGCCTTGCCACTCGTATCAGAATAGACAGCATACTCTATTTGAGTTTCACTTATCTCTTCAGCAAACTGACGTTCAATAAAATCACTAACTGGAAAAAGATCAGCTTTATGTGCCTGATATCCAATAAAAGCTGAAACGATTATTAGAAGGAAATTTTTTATTTTTTTCATAAGATCTCATTAGATGATTAATTTTCCTTCGTTTATCATAGTTTCTAGATCATTTCCATGCCCTGTATATCCCTCAATCATAGCAATAGAATGTAAAACCTGATCAGGGCCTACTCAATCTGTACCAACTCTCATATAAGTGTGTGCAGCACTATCAACAAAAGAAACAAATGCGGCTTGGCAACATCTAAGCTTTTGGTGATTTTAAATATCTAATTAATTGAATTTAGAAATTGGTTACGGGAGTAGGATTTGAACCTATGACCTTCAGGTTATGAGCATTATTCAGACAAACAACTACAATAAAACACAATTAAATCAATAATTCGGCAATAACGAAGTGTTGTAGCTTATTGCACATTATTACTATTTTTTAGCACCAACTCTGCCAGGAGTGTGCCCTACATTAATGGTATAAAATGTTATGGCTGAGGCTTGTCATCATTTGATGGTTTGTGACCATCACGCCATGCCCGAAAACGCTGCACTGCTTTATCACCGACAATAAGGCCGGTTATAAACCCTAGTGTTCCTCCAACAGCAGCACCTTTTGGACCTGCAGCTAAACCAAATAACGCCCCTAATTTTGCACCGCCTGCTCCACCATATAAACGATCATCAACATTAAACTTCTTCCAAGCATCTTCAGCTTTAATGGCGGCTTGAGCAGCAGCTCGTTCTGCTTCTGACATTGTATCCCAAACAGATTGCTGAATTTCCAAGCCTAATTTTTTAGCTTCTTCTCTAACTTCATCAAAATCGGCACGCATTTCTGCAACACCTTTTCCTAATTCTTCACCTATTTCTTCTAATAGTGTTTTTTTTGGCTTTGGCATATTTTTTCTCCGTTGAATATTTTATTGCGATAGAGCTACAATGTCGGGGCGAACAGAGCGCATATAGTCAAGCTGCTCCTCCCAATTATCACTATCAACAGGGATGCAATGTGCATCTATAATGTGTGGGAACGTTCCCCATGACGCTGGCGCAAAAGGAATTTTTATACGCATTCCATATTCTAAAACGTTACAGGCTTGTTGTTCTGAATTAAAAGCAGCTTGCAATTCTTCTGGGTCATGAGGCTGTCCATGATTCCAGAACTCCCTTAAGTCCAGATAAAGGCCATCCCGCATTCTATAAGCCGTTGTATCTACTTGTCCTTGACATGGGTACCCATCACAGGCAGACACAGTCCAAATGTTTTCTTCTGCACTAAAAACAGAAGCTTTCCCGTATAAATGTGTTTCCCAATGGGCAAAAGAATTTACAACGCTGGCATCGTAAGCCGTAGTTGCTATAGCTATAGCAAAAGCAGGTAATATAGATGTAACACCTTTGTACGCTAAAAAACCTGTTGCCGGGACCCACGCAGCAATAAGTGTTCCGCCTTTTTTATAGTTATATTCTCCATCTTCATCATAAGCGAACCTATCAAATGCTTTTTTACTTAATTGCAGGTATTTCCTAGAAACCCAAGAAGCGCCTAAAGTAAGTACTGCGAATGCTTTGGATTTAGCAATATATAATGCAGTATCTGTAACATTACGTACGAGTTTAGACTTATCATAGAGCTTCTGAGCTTGATTTTTTATACCAGCTATCAAACCATAAGAAACATCATTGTTTACTACTTTGTCCTTCACTTTTTGAAAAGTTGTTTCACCATCTGCCGCACTGTCTTGTGATGCTTCTTTTGATATTCTTTGTAATAGCTTTGCACGCTGTAGCAGATCATGATCTTTTTCATTCGAGTCTTTGGTCATCTTTTCCTCCTAAACACCATTATTTTTAGGTTGGCCAGCAGCAGCTCCATGAGCGACTACTAAGACAGGTGTATCCTCAGGGACTGGGGCGTGAACTTTTAAGCCTTCACCATCAGGATCATAGGTTACGCGCATTACGCCTGAAGCATCCTCTTGACTAAGCGCTGTTCTTGCAACAGCTGGGTAAACTGATGATTTAAAGAATCCTGGAATTCCTCTTGCACCAATTGCAGGGTCGTACTTATCTCGGCAAAGCGCTTCTACTGCATCACCTGACATATGAATTGACAAACCGCTACCAGTTGAAGCAATCCTTAAATTAACTTTTTCAAGTTCTCTTTTGGCGATTAACTCAATCACAGGAAGTTCTAAACGTTTAAAGCAAACAATATTTTCTCGACCGTTGAATCTATTAAGAAATTCTGGTCTATAAATTGTTTCCAATTCGTCCATTGTTGCAGCCGAAGCTTCTTCAAAAGACATTTCTGTATTTAAGAAAAAGGGCTGACCAACATTTGTTGTCATTATAATATTAGTGTCTCTAAATGGGGCTGTAAGACCTCTGTTATCAGTCAACCTTCCATCATCAAGAACCTGCAAAAGAACATTAAAAACATCTGGATGAGCTTTTTCAATTTCATCGAAAAGAACGATAGCTCTTGGATTTCTTCGGATCGCGTTGGTTAAAATACCGCCAACATCAAATCCATCATATCCGGGAGGCGCACCAATTAGTTTAGCAACAGCATGCTTTTCCATGTATTCTGACATATCAAAACGGAGTAAGGCTCTTTCGTCATCCATCAAAGCTTCTGTCAGTGCCTTAGCGGCCTCTGTTTTTCCTACTCCCGAAGGTCCTGCAAATAAGAAGGCAGACTGTGGTTTATCTGGCTCTTGTAAGCCAGCACGCGCCATCATCACACCATCTGCCATTTTTTGCATTGCGTGATCTTGTCCAAAAACACGCTGTTTTAAAGTACTTTCTAGATTGAGTAACTTTAGCCTTTCATCTTGATTGATTTTATCAACTGGTATGCCAGATAGATCACTAAATTCACTCATGACTTCAGCAGAAGACAAAAGCAAGCTCTCGTTAATTTGATCAGTGAGTGCTTCAAACGCTTTTCTGTTGTCCGCAACAAGTTTTTCAGTATCTTCAATTTTTTCTCTGATCTCCATGACTTCTCTAGAGCCAAAACCACCCATCTTTGCGCGTTGTGCAAGACCTCTGAACTGAGCGCCCACGTCAGGCGCTTCTGCGTCTTCTGCCGGTTTGTCTCTTTCAGCTTCTTCAGCTTCCTGAGCCGCCAGCTGATCTTCTAAATCCTTGAGAAGGGCTTCACCTTTACGTTGATCTTCCGCAAAACGTCTGAGATTCCTCTGGTCATCCTTCCACTGTGATTCCATAGTCACAATTTCTTCTTTGAGTTCAATACGGCGTGTTTCTAAAGCACTTTCACCTAATTCAACGAGTTTAGGATCACCTTCTCCTGCTATAGCTTTTTCAATATCTTCAAGTTCAAGTTTACTTTTCTCAATATTAGGCGGATTAGTGTGAGCAGCTTGTCTGTAAGATGCCAAGGCACGATCAAGAAGGTTCAGAGTTCTTTCAGGCTGCGCTCGACTTAAACTCATGTCTTGAACACGATATTTATTAGTAAGCTCTATAGCAGTTAAAATTGCTTTTTCGCTAATTTGAATGCCATGATGATCTTCAAAAGTCTTAGCGACATCTTTTACAATAGATTCAAGAGCATCATCTTTAGGTTCTTGAACATCCATCATTGTAAAGCTTTCATGAATATCTGGATGTGACTTAAGAACAATGTCTAAATCATCATCTCTTGTTTCTAATACCGCTTGAAAACGGCCCCTCTTTACTTCTCTCATTAAAGAATTAATAAAGTGAGAGCATCCATGTGCTTTTGCAGCGTCAATAAAAACACGCGCATCATCAATCATTAAGATGGTGTCACGTGACTTTGTTCTCGCTAAAGTTTTCATTAATTTTTGGAAGCTTTCATTGATAACCGTAGGATCTCCAGATGAAAATAAACCATCTGTGTCGAGCCAGAATATTCTTTTACCAACGATATCAAGCGGTGCATCTTCAGAATTTTTTGATTCTTGCAGCCCTCTCATGATTGATGAGCATCCGACGCCTCCAGCCCCTACAACTAGGACATTGTTCGCGCTCTTTCGCATTAATATTCCTGATAGTTTTGTTAGCTCGTCATCACGGCCAACTAATTTGAAATCTGGTGTTTGAGCGATATACTCATCTCCAGGTATTAGAAAATCTCTAGTATTTGCTGTCATTTGAGGCATGGTTCAGTACTCTCTTATAGATTTAAGTGTTTCTAATGCCGGGAGGAGTATTCCCCTCCCGCTTATCAATTTGGTAGATTTAGGATTTAACCTTGGCGAAGACCAAAAGGATTTTTTACAGTCGGTGCTTGTGGCTCGTCATCATTAGCAGCAGGACGTACTCCGCCCTTACCTGCAACAACATCAGCCGCAATTGCATTCGCTTCAGAAATCGATTCTTGCACTTCTTCGGCTTGCCTTTGTAATTTATCTAAGAGCTCTCTGTTTTCTCCCATAGCTTCGCGACGAATATTAGCTGTGGCAGTAACAACGTCACCAAATCCAGCAAGATCTTCTAAAGCTGTTTCAAGCTCTCTGTTTACACCTTGAACACCTAATGCTGTTCTAAAGGCTTCTTTGGCGGCTATCTCACCTGTCGTATTGTGCATACGAACAATTGACATTTTTGCCGCCTCAGAAGCCTCACCGAGCGCTGCAGAGGATACAGCTTGCAATACTGTACTCAACTGATCAGCAACACCAGCAACACCGCTAGTATGAAGCTTGCGAGTGTTTGCAACTTGTTGGTCGTTATTTTCTTTCATAGCTGAAATCCTTGAACCTGCTTGTGTAAGTTCACCAAGAACAACTGTTGTATCAACATCTGATTTTGCCAAGGCTGTAACATGGTTTTCTAAATTTCGAAGTTTTTCAGCAGCATCTAATTTTTCAATCTCACCTTTTCCTTCGAGGTCAGTTTCAATTTCTGTACGACGAGATTCTGTCAGCTCATGAGCATCATCTGTTGCATCATTTAAAACAGCATAAACAGAGCGCATCTGAAAATTTGCGTCACCTAACCTAGCTATTTGATCGTTCATACCATCAAAATGTGTCAGAACCTGACCAACACGTTCTTCCGTGGTATCAACAAATTCAATTGCTTTTGTAACCATTAAATCTTGACGCGCTTTATGCTCATCAGAAGTAATATCAAGAAGTTCACGCAACTTGGCTTTTTCTTCTGCAAACTGTGCAAATTGAGTTTCAGGAGCTTTTTGACCTGATTCGATTTCCGCAACCAAAGCATCTACCTCGGCTTGTTTTTCGGACAAAGTCACCTCATTAACAGCAATTTTATCTAGCGCAGAGCGTTTAGTTCCTCCAAATCCTCCCCAGCTTTTATCATTCCGTAATGTTGCATTTGTACGACGAATATTACCAATATCGTCTCTGAGCGCCTCGAGCTCAGATTCTTGGCGCGCACGTTCAATAGCCATAGCCTCTTCTGCCTCTTTATCCTGCTTAATTTCCGCATAAATATCTAAAGTAACGCCACTATTACGAAGTGTGTAAACAGCATCAATTATGTCTGTAAGTGGCCCCATTGTTGCTTCAAATTCCATGAGTGAATCATTGATTTCACCATATACAGACTGCAGCTCAGAAAACGTCTCAGTATCTGTTAGTTTAATAATTTGACGTGCCATATCTTTACGCTGAGCCTGAAGATATGCCTTAAACTGCTCAAATTCTTCGAGAGCAACACGTGCTTCTTCTTTACTATCAGTAAACGCTAAAGCCTTTGCAACGAGCCCTTTCTTCTCAGTCGGTGAAGTAGATTCATCAAACATAATCTTAAAAAAAGTATTTGCTTCAATATTTGCAAACTCTTGCTCAGCGGTTGCAGTTTCAGTTTTATCGGATGTAACAACTTTTGCTTTTGCCCCATACTGTTCTGTTAGTTCTTTAACACTAGTTTTCTTTTTAGCAGCTGCAGCGCCCCCGCTACCTTCTGTTGTTTTCGCAGTTTTAGCCATTTATTCCTCCTTAAAAAGAATTGAATTTTGATTTCAATCCGAAGAAATAAATTTCCGCTATGTATGAAAGCTTAGGCTTTCTAACGTATATGCTTGGGTTTCTACGACTATTTGTCATGCCTTTATATGGCTGTTGACCTTAAATTTTTCCCAAACGAGAACTGTCGAAAAAGCATATAACTTTTCGATTTTTCCCGAGCTAGAGGGTTTTGAGAAAGCGCAAAGCCTTTCTCAATCTAGCTTTCATACAAGCATAAATTTATTACATTACTCGGTATGTAATATTAAGATATCATTAATTTTTATAATTGCAAT
>JBCCWR010000117.1:0-7580 GCA_039193385.1 Verrucomicrobiota bacterium
GCAAATAAAATAGTAACAATGTAGGACTGATCCTGTTTTACGATGACAGGTGGCGGTTCAGATGGCTGAGGAGGAAGAGTTGGTGTAGGAGGTGCAAATTTTTGTGGTTTAGGCTGTCCTAGAGTTTTTGCTTCACGTGCATTTTTTTGAGCTGCAAGATTCTTTTGAATAGGCTTAATAGCCCCAGTAATTTCTTCTGTCTCCGTAGGAATAACAATTCTACCAGTAGTACTGTTGACTACATAAAGATCCTCTGGAAGAAGCTCTTCTGGTTGATTGTCTGCCTGATTCATAGCATTTACAAATCATAACATACAACTATATCGATACAAATGACAAATTATTTTATCTATAAAAAGCTATATACCTCCTAAAAATAATGAATAGTTGCTATTCCAAAACACTTTTGTCCTCAGGCTTATTCAACTGCCAGTAGGGAATACGCACCGATTTGCGCTGTTTAAGAAAGCCCCCATCACGTCTTTGCCATTCGAGTAAAAGATAAGGACTTTTTTGCGCATAAAGAAATACGTCTTTGCCGAATTTTGTGCTGACAGTAACTTGCCAAACTTTGTTTTTCTTTCGCAAAGCAATTTTCGCTTCTTCAACAAGCAATGAATCCGCTTTACTCGTTACGATAGTTGGAATCAATTTGCCATTAAACTCATGCCCATCTTTCCAGTTCAAAGTTCTGAGCTTGAGAGGAAGCTCATCATAAAAAAGCACCTTTTCCTCAAGCTTCATTTGCTTCTGAACATCATCCATACCCTGCCAGTATGTCATGGCCTTGTAAGAAAGATTATTTCCTAGGATTCGTCCCTCCTTATAGCTATTTCCACAGCTATCAATACTGGCTAAACTAAATTTGATGAGTTGCCCCGTTTTTCGTTCCCAGAAGCTGGAATGCATCTGCTCGTAGCGATAAGTCCCCGTTGGCACATGTATAAGCTGATTGAGTTTTATAACCTCATAAGCTTCTTTTTCACGCCAATCATCAGCTTTCACCATAGACTGACTTGAAAAATTTTCTTTGACCAAAAAATGTTTTACAACTGTATTTCGCGGCAGTTGATAACGAACTTCTAGAGCATCATACACAGTAACTTCGGCAAGACCATCATCCCAAATTTTATCTTCAAAAAAATTATTCGAAAAATTTGCTGTATCAGCAAAGCCAAAAGAAAATGTTGCAAAGATGTTGCAGATAACTATGTTTTTCAGCTTTTTCATAACGTGATCATATCACGTAACAGAATATCGACAACTGCTGCTGCTAGTGAGCCTAGGGAATACAAGAAGCAACCACAGCCTTTTGTTCAAGAGTTGTTCTAGGAATAAAAAACCTGACAAAGTCAGGGTCATTAATAAGCGGTATTTATCGTTGCAACAAACTATCAAATAATCTCTGTAGGAAAAAAATTCCTAACCAGAGGTCGAGTTAAAGAGGATCGGACAGGCAGCCGAACTCTCTAAATACAAAAGGAGGTGGATAGTTGACCCTATGGAATGATGGGATTCCCGGTCAACAATCACGAATATTATGAAAAGCATAGCTATCGTGCTGTTTGCACTTATGGTAATTGGAGGTGCTGAGTCTGTTAACGCCTTTCATCAACCGCGTTACTTAAGAACAATTAGTAAAAACAAGAACAAGCCAAACGTACACTCTGTTCAGGAAAGATTAAAGCTGGGATCTATCCATTATGATAGCCGTCTTGTGAAAGCAGTAAGCATCGCCCAGCAACGTGCCAAATCTCACTCAATACGACGCTGCTGGCGCTATGTAAAAGTAGCTCTTATGAAAGCCGACGTCATTCAGTCCTATCCTACTTCTGTATACGCCAAACAGGCTGCGAATGAATTAACCGATTATTATGGATTCAAGCGCACTACCATCACTGACCCATACCAAGCACCCGTAGGAGCAGTCTTGGTCTATGGGGGAAAAGGAGCCGGACATGTGGAGCTAAAAGCCAAAGACGGTTTTGTCAGTGACTTTGTTTCCGCAACACCATCGCCTCGTCCACTCATTGGCGTTTACATCAAACCCATTTAATAACAAGCTAAGCCTTATTTAGCTTAACCCACTCATATACAAGGGAGCATTGTATATAAAGCTTAGATTGCCAGTTTTACTATTGGTTATTATTCTGAGTTTTAATGATCGCGTTTGTTGAAGGAACTCTCGTAGAAGCACTGCCTGGTAGAATCATCATACAGGCAGGAGGACTAGGCTATGAAATTCTTATTCCCGCTTCTACATATGAAGCCTTACCCTCGGAAGGTTCGCAGTTCAAACTCTGGACCCACTTTCAAGTTAAGGAAGATTCTCATACACTCTACGGATTTCACAAAACAGAGCAGCGTGATCTCTTCCGGCTACTCACAGCACATGTATCTGGAGTAGGCCCAAAATTGGCATTAGCCGTTCTCAGTGGCAGCACTCCCTTGCAATTTCGTACGGCTGTAGCTAAGAGTGACGTTCATTTTCTCTCAAAAATTAAAGGTTTGGGCAAAAAAACAGCGGAAAGAATTATTGTTGAATTGAAGGATAAACTAGGCGTTACTGAAGCATGGGCTCCCACGACCTACGCCAGCCCAGATACCGATCTTACGCCTGGGCAACAACTTACCAATGATGCCCTACTCGCTCTTATGGCCCTCGGTTACAAACAACCTGACGCTTTAAAGGCAATTGAAAAAGTCCCCTCAGAAGAGCGTAAAAGCGTTGAGATAACAGTCCGCAGAGCATTACAACAACTCTAACTTTTTTTAAAAATACATGTCCGAACATTCCATAAACAAATATAACAATGATGAAAAACCAGACTCGTACGAGATCTCACTTCGTCCACAAAGTCTTGATGATTTTGTCGGTCAAGACAAAGTAAAAGATCGTCTAAGTGTCATGGTTGAATCAGCGCGTATGCGCGAAGATGCTTTAGATCATATTTTACTCTGTGGCCCACCCGGACTGGGTAAGACAACTCTGGCAAATATCCTGGCACAAGAAATGGGAGTACAAATGCGTAGCACTTCCGGCCCCGTCGTAGATAAAGCGGGTGACCTAGCAGGTTTGTTAACCAACCTTCAAGAAGGTGATGTGCTTTTTATTGATGAAATTCACCGCTTGAACAAAGCTATAGAAGAATACTTATATCCTGCTATGGAGGATTTTAAAATCGACATCATCATCGATCAAGGCCCCAATGCACGTTCTGTTTGTTTAAATTTGCCTAAATTTACACTCATCGGAGCAACTACGCGCGCAGGCATGCTTAGCGCACCCCTGCGTTCACGTTTCAGTATGATAAATCGCTTAGATTACTACAGCGCCGATTTTCTCCAAAGAGTGGTACTACGTTCATCAAAATTGTTAAAATTACAGATGGAACCACAAGGTGCTCTAGAAATTGCTCGCCGTTCACGAGGGACACCTCGTATAGCCAACAACCTTCTGCGTTGGGTGCGCGACTATGCCCTTGTTCATGCTGATGGTAAAGTCACCGCTGATATTGCAGATAAAGCATTAAATATGATTGAGATCGATTCCCACGGACTAGATGAAATGGACAAGCGTATTCTAGAAACTTTAATTACTAAATTTAAAGGCGGTCCTGTTGGTATGAGCTCTTTAGCTGTCGCTGTCGGAGAAGAACCAGGCACTGTTGAAGAAGTGCATGAACCTTACCTTATTATGGAAGGCTATATTCAACGCACCCAGCAAGGACGTATTGCACTACCTCTAAGCTACGAACGTCTCGGTCTTCAAGCAAAGAAAGAAGATTTATTACTTTGAGAGAATTCTTACTTCACAGCTTGGTATTCATCTCTATTTTACCCTGAATGCCCAAACGCAAAGATATCCAATCGATCCTTCTCATCGGGTCTGGACCAATTATTATAGGCCAGGCTTGCGAGTTCGACTACTCCGGCGTACAAGCTTGCAAAGCTCTGAAACAGGAAGGCTATAAAGTCATTCTAGTTAACAGTAATCCTGCGACAATTATGACCGATCCTGAATTTGCAGATCGCACTTACATCGAGCCCATCACCCCCGAGATAGTTGAACTCATTATTGAAAAAGAAAAACCTGATGCTCTTCTGCCCACACTAGGTGGGCAGACTGCTTTGAACACAGCTATGTCCCTTTTTGAAAACGGTGTTTTAGAGAAACATGGTGTGGAGATGATAGGGGCCAAGGCCGATGCCATTCGCAAAGGCGAAAATAGACAAGTTTTTAAAGAATTGATGATTGAGATAGGTTTGGATGTTCCATTATCAGGTATAGCCCATTCACTACCGGAAGCCATTGATGTAGCAAAAAAAATAGGCAATTTTCCAGTTATAACGCGTCCTGCCTTTACACTAGGAGGAACTGGAGGCGGCGTTGCTTACAATTGGGAAGAATTTGAGGAACTTGCTGCACGAGGCCTCGACCTTTCACCTACAACTGAAATTCTTATCGAAGAATCATTATTGGGCTGGAAGGAATATGAAATGGAAGTCATTCGTGACAAGAATGATAACTGCATTGTCATTTGCTCGATTGAAAATTTTGATCCTATGGGAGTGCATACTGGTGACTCTATTACTGTAGCGCCTGCTCAAACTCTGTCCGACAAAGAATTCCAATACATGCGCAATGCTTCCTTCGCAGTGATCCGAGCCATAGGCGTTGAAACCGGTGGATCAAACATCCAGTTTTCCATTGATCCTGAGACTGGTCGCATGATCGTCATCGAAATGAACCCACGAGTCTCTCGTTCTTCCGCTCTTGCCTCAAAGGCAACTGGCTTTCCCATCGCCAAAGTCGCGGCAAAATTGGCTGTTGGCTATACACTTGATGAATTGCAGAATGACATCACAAAAGATACGCCTGCATCTTTCGAACCTTCTATTGATTATGTCGTAACGAAAATCCCTCGCTTCACATTTGAAAAATTCTCTGGTTCTGATTCTGTATTAACATCACAAATGAAAAGCGTCGGTGAAGCCATGGCTATTGGACGCACTTTCAAAGAATCTTTTCAAAAAGCGATTCGCTCTCTGGACCTAAAAGGACGAGAAGGCATGCTTTCACTGGGTCAAGCTAAGGATAAAGAACCTGAAGATCTGATACGCTCTAAGCTACGCACACCTAACAATCAACGCTTATGGTGGGTGACACATGCTTTCCAGAACAATATGTCTACAGAGGAAATTTACCAAATTTCGCGCATCGACCGGTGGTTTTTGGAAAACATCAAACAGATCTTTGACCTCTCGCTCGAGCTTGAAGGCAAAAATTTTATTGGTAACCAAGAACTCCTGCCTTTACTTGAAAAAGCCAAGTCCTATGGCTTCTCTGACGAGCAAATTGTCCAGCTTACACAGAAAGACCAAAAACTAGACCACGCTCGCCTGGCTTTGCAAACATGGCGAAATGACAATGATCTTAAGCCAAGCTACCGTCTCGTAGACACCTGTGCGGCTGAATTTGAAGCCTATACTCCTTATTTTTATTCAACGTATGATCGTGATGACAACGAACATCGTTTGAGCGAAAAAAAGAAAGTGATTATCCTCGGCGGCGGACCAAACCGCATCGGCCAAGGTATTGAGTTTGATTATTGTTGCGTACACGCAAGCTTAGCCTTACAGCTACAAGGCTTTGAGACCATCATGATCAATTCAAATCCTGAAACAGTTTCTACGGATTACGATATCTCTGATAAGCTCTACTTTGAACCTTTAACAGTGGAGGATGTCTATAACATCTATCAAGCAGAGAACAGTAATGATTCTGTACTGGGCGTCATTGTTCAGTTTGGCGGGCAAACTCCTCTCAACCTGGCTGCTGGGCTAGCTGAAAGAGGTGTGCGGATTATCGGTACATCTGTTGAATCCATCGCCCGAGCTGAAGACCGTAAACTTTTTCAGGAAATGCTACACAAGCTTGGTCTTCGCCAACCTGTTAATGCTACAGCTGTTGATAAAGAAGATGCTATTAAAGCGGCCCATAGCGTGGGCTACCCCGTTCTCATGCGCCCATCTTTTGTTCTCGGTGGAAGAGCTATGCAGATCGTTTATAACGATGATGAGCTGCTTGCTTATATGAATACCAATCAAGTAGAAGTTTCTAAGGACCGCCCGATTCTCCTGGATCAATTCCTTGATGACGCAACTGAAATCGATGTCGACTGCCTTGCTGATGGAAACAATGCCATCATTGGAGCCATCATGGAACACATTGAACGTGCAGGCGTACACTCCGGCGACAGTGCCTGTACCATTCCTCCCTATTCCTTAAAACCGGAAATGATCGAAATCATTCGTAACGCCACCATTGCTATGGCGAAAGAACTAAAAGTAAGTGGCCTTATGAATGTTCAATATGCAGTCAAAGATGACACGCTCTACATTATAGAAGTAAATCCACGAGCATCTCGCACAGTTCCGTTTGTCAGTAAGGCCGTTGGTGTTCCACTTGCAAAATATGCCTCACGTATTATGGCAGGTGAAAGTCTTACGCAAATTGGATTGGAAAAAGAAGTCACACCAGATTACTTCTGTGTTAAAGAAGCTGTATTCCCCTTTGCTAAATTTAGAGGGGTAGACATTCTACTAGGCCCAGAAATGAAATCCACAGGTGAGGTCATGGGAATTGATCCTGACTTCGGACTTGCCTATGGCAAAGCACAAATGGCTGCACAACCGGCTTTGCCCGTAGACGGAAAGATATTTCTAAGCGTACGGGATAAAGATAAAACTCAGGCCATTGATATAGCTAGAAAACTTACAAAAATGGGCTTTGAAGTCTTTAGCACTCATGGAACTGCCAGAGCCATTTCCGATCAAGGCATTTCCATCAAACCCTTACTTAAACTTTCTGAAGGCCGACCTAATGTTATAGATATGATTAAGAACAATGAAATCAATATGGTCATTAATACCCCGGCAAGTCCTGTAGCTCGAATGGATGAGGTCAAAATCCGTACGAGTGCTCTCTACCATCATATTCCCGTTATGACAACCATAGCCGCTGCTCAAGCTTCCATTAAAGCCATCGCTTCTATCAAAGCTCAGGGCTTATCCGTTGAACCACTTCAAGGTTATCATACGTAAATTTTTCATGTATTTTTTAAAAAATAATAGTATAGGTTAGCAACTTATGTCAGTTCTCAGGTTAAGCATCATTCTAACAGTTATGCTTTACCTATCATCTATTGATATACTGATTCTGAAAAGTCTATCTTTTGTTAGCATGGTTCATCAAAATATTGCTACAGAAGGATTTATTCTATCTGTAACTCGCTCCATGTCTGGCCGTGAAAATTGTTCATACTGTCGAGATGTTCAAAAAGCTGAAAAGAAAAAACAGACAGAGTCAAAACTCATTGATCAATACAAAGAATATAAAACTCTACTCGTTACTTACAACTACACACACAAAATATTCATCAAGAATATTGATTGGCCTAGAGGTGAAGTAACACTACCGATGCCAAGAACTGATAAGCCTCCTACTCCTCCCCCAGAGATACCAATCTGATCTCACTTACAATCACCAACTCAAACTCTAAATTTTTTAGATTAAA
>JBCCWR010000118.1:0-7400 GCA_039193385.1 Verrucomicrobiota bacterium
AGAAAGCTAAAGCCTCTTAATGAAGGGCATCAAAAAGAAAAGTTATTTTGTCTGACTGGCCGCTGCTTTAGCAGCGGTCTTGAGAAGATCAGATTGTTTGGTGTCCCCCTTAATAGCTGCATTTTTATTTGCATTTATGGTTGAGGGGTCAAACTCTGCACGCATGATGCGGACATCTTTAGGCGCTTTAATGCCTAGTCGTACACGTTGGCCGTAAACGGATACAACAACGATCTCAATGTTATCAGCTACCTTGACTGATTCACCAGCTTTTCGAGAAAGGACGAGCACAATGTAAAAAAATCTAACAGTTTAAATTAAAAATTGTATCCTCTGAGTAAGGACTTTCACATGAAAGCATAAACTGAGAACCCGTCTGGTCAACGGTATTAATCAGTAAAGGTGCTCGTAGATTTGCATGGATGGATATCTTCTTTTCTTCCATTTCTATGCGGAGGATGAGGAGTACGGCGCAATCCTTTGCTGAAGGAGATTTAATACTATCAAGATCTTCATCATCAATCTCAATCGTGTAGTCAGGAACAAGATGGTATGCCTCAATGACGGCAAAGGAAAGGTCCGGATCATTAAGATCCCGCAGCCAGGCGAAAGGAGCTTCGCCTTTAGCCTGGGTAAGGACAAATTTTTTGGATTCGGGGAATCCGGGCAGCCCGTTAGGGAATGAGATGGTTTTGTCCAGAATCTCCTGCTCGGGAATAATTGCTTCTGTTTCTGCTTCGATCATCTTAGGTAGTTAAGTAGGGTTATATTAAGGATTCTTGCACCTGATTGTAAAGCTGCTTGATAGTGGGACTGCGTCCGGTTCAGTTCCGTGATGGCGTCTGTCATGTTGACTCCTGTTTGTCCGTCGATACGTGCTGCTGCGGAACGAATATTTTCTTGTAGAACACGTTCGTTTAAATCAAAAGCGGAGAGTTTGGCGGATGTAATACCGACAAATTCGGAAGCGAGATCAATGGTGTTATTCATATTCTGGATTTGTGTGCTGGTAACGGCGTTACCAGCGAGGAAGGTGTCACGAATATCTTGAATAACAGTCAATGTATTAACAGTACCGTTGACGAGAAAACCGTCAAAACCATCGGTCATATCATCATCACCAGCGACAATGCCTGTGGTTACCGCAGGCCCGTCATTGATTTTCGCGGTTGTTACGGTGGACGTGGTATTACCGGAATTAAAGGCGTAAGCGGGTGAACCTGATTCATCAATGGGTGGTTGATTTGTGGTACCACCGAAGAGATAGTTGCCATCATGCTGGCGGTTGGCAATGGCTACAATCTGTTGAACAAGCGAATCAGTCTCCTGGCCTATTGCCTGAAGCGCTTCAGAATCAAGAGCATTGTTGCCTTTGATGGTCAGTTCACTTAAACGCGAAAGGCCCTGCATAAGATCAGACATAGCCTGATAGTTTGATTCCATGAGAGACGTGACTTCACCAGAAGTTGATAGATAGCCAACACGGGCTGATTGATCGGCGGCGATTTTCTGAGACATTTGAAAAGCGACAGGATTATCCGAAGATTTGCTTACACTGACACCCGTGGTGATCTGGTTTTGATAAAGAAGCTGTCGCTCTCTCAGATAATTTACCTGACTTTTGAAAACTTCTGGATAGAGATTGCTCGTGACTCTCATAGATTATTCCTTATTTATTGCGCCATTGATACCACTCGTTGCATCATCTGATCGATTACAGTTATAAATCTGGCAGAAGCTTCAAAAGCCCGTTGGAAAGCAATCATATTTGTCATTTCCTCATCAATAGAAATACCGGATACAGCCTCACGTTGATTGTTAATTTGTTGGGTGATGAGTTCTTGAGCCTGTGCATTACGCTTGGCCTGTTGAGCAATAATACCTATATCGGCAACTGCCTCACGATAGAGCTCACCCGTGTTAGCATTATCACGTAAATCGGCGATGGATTGGGCGACTGTTCCATCCAGAACACCAAGCGAAGCACCGGCACCATCGTCGCCTGCGGCAGCTATGTCATCAGAATCTGTTATAGCAACGCTGATATTTGCCGCGGTTCCGCCAGCAGTGAAGAAGGCGCCTCCGGCTGCTCCTGCCTGATCATAACCTGTGGCGTGTAATGTGTTGGTTAAAGCAATCATTTGCCCCGCAAAGTAATGTAACTTATTCGTTAATGGTGCAGAGCTGGCAGGGGCTGCTCCTGGAACGGTTGTTTGGGAGCCGATGTCGCTGTTCGCAGCGAGAAGCAAGCCTCCCAACTCTCCTTCTGTAGGTTCTTGAGCTCCGGCGATTGGTGCATAATCTGTGCCTGTTGCAGAAGTGGCGGAGATTTGCAGAACCGTGTTGGCTGCTTTGGTGAATGCGGCTGTGACAGAGAGGCTGTGAGTCCCAGCGGCACCGGCACCATCCACGCCATTGACCAAAATGACGTCATTACCGCTGCCATTAGCGTCTGTTAGTTCAATGTCGATCATCGCATCATTAGTGCCGTTTAAAGTAACGTCGATATTGACGAGAGTGGAAAGTTGTTCCACGAGTTCCTGGCGGCGGTCACGTAGATCATTGGCCGTGGATTGAGTGTTTATTTCGATACGGGCGATTTCATCATTGAGATCAGCAATATCAGAGGCCAGCGAATTGATTTCAGAAGTCACGCTTCCGGCTTGTTCGAAGATACCTGCTTTAACATCGAGCACTCGGTCATAGGAAGATTGGATATCCATAGCCAGATTTTCTCCTCGTGTGATGACTTCATTGCGCTTGATGGTAGAGGATGGATCTGCTGCGAGGTCCTGCCAGGCATCAAAGAATTTATTTAAACTTTGTTGAATGCCTGTGGCTGAACTAATGCCCTCTGTCGCAGAAGTTTCGGAAGTGGAAAGACTTTCGCCCATAGCATCTTGAACGAGCGATGCCATCTGGTCACGTGTTTCATAGAGACCCTGTAAAGAATTCTGACGTTTTACCATCTCATCCAAAAAGGATGAACGTAGAGACTCGATGCTTTCCACAAACGATCCCATGCCCTGTTGTCCCAGACCAAGCGGAATCGTAATGTCCTGCATGATGCTGGTGCGCTGACGCGCAGCATTGGGCGTATTAACATTGGCGAGGTTGTGTCCTGTCACCTCGAGGCTTGAACGCTGTACACTTAATGAGCGTGCACCCATTAAAAGTGAAGCATTGAGTCCCATTCCTGGCATTTGTAATCCCCTTTTTTAAGCTTTAATATCCAGCAGGCTACCCGATGGAGCGAACCCTCCGGGTATTAGACCAAGCTGGTTGTAAACAACGTTTTCCGAGCTACCGAGCACTTCTTTAAAAATAGATTCAAGATAACAAAGACTGTTCTCCAGCAGCAGATGGTTTTGTAAGGATAGCTCGCTGAGCAGTTCAAGCTTGCCCTGGCAGTTGGCGCGTTGATCTGCAAAGAGATCTTTTTGCTCAGGAGTAATCAAATGATTAACAGCATCGAGTAATTTTTCTAGTTTGCCGTAGAGAGAATCAATTTTACCCGAGATGATTGGAAGCATGGCTGGATTTCTATTGAGAATAGCTTCTTGCTCTTCTCTCTGGCAGGTTATGAGATCATTAATGGTAGTCTCGAGACTTTCAAATGCCTCGCGCATAGTGTCATCAGATGGTTTAGTCATGGTTTACCTCATGGTTCGAAATATTGCTTTTTGTCTCGGGCTGGTTTTTGTTTTTATCTTTGAGGGAGAAAAGCTCTCGATCAATTTCCTGTTTTAGTGCATAGAAAAGTTCATCGTTTGGCTGCGACTTGACGGATGATAAAGAAGTAGTCTTTTCCTTATTTTGGGATTCAGAGATTTTATGGAGTTCGCTCATACTCTCATAGAGTTGTTGAGCCATGCCCAGTCCTTTACCTTCCGTCAGTTTTTCACTCAAAGCCTGGGAATAAAATCCTGAATAAATATTAGCGCCCGGCATAGAAGCGACTTGCCGCTCCATCGTTTGGGTCATCTCTTTTACCATGTATGTAGCAAAGATTTTTTCCAACTGGCGTGTGGCATCTTTGAGCTTTTTATCACGCATTTGAACATCTTCGTTAATATCTTGAACGAGTGAAGTATTAGGCTCTATGTGAGTGACTTTCATTGTAAAATTAACTCCGCTTGTAGTGCGCCGGCTGTTTTCATCGCTTGGAAAATAGCCATCATATCGCGCGGGGTTACGCCGAGTTCATTTAAAGCAGTGGCTACCTGCTCTACGGTAGGCAGTTCGCTGAAGACATGGAAGTTGGCCAGCTCTTCCGTGACATTTGTCGTGGTGCTTTCAGTGACTACAGTTTGGGGGCCGGGTGCGATATTGATATTCCCACCATCCGCGCCTGCCGCACCGCTGGATGGTATTCCACCCTGGCTTGTGCCTGGAACCATTTTTACCTCGAAGCCTGGAGGGGGCGTTTCATTTTGATCTAACTGTACTTGCTGCCCAAACTGGTTTTCATATACCACACGATTATTAATAATAAGAGGCGTCTCTGCCGCTCCTACCACACCAGCCGCGGCTGTTCCACCTGAGCCACCATCGCCACCACTCCCAGCTCTCAAGTCACCCACGATGTTTCCTGTAAAAGGATTGGGTTGTGAAACATTTTGTGAGCGAGCAATGGATACAGTTAGATTCCCATGAGCGACGGCAACACTATGAATGCGGATCTTTGCGTTAGCGACGATAGTCCCTGTTTTCTCATTGATAACAATGCGGGCTGGAGCGTCTGGACGGAAAATGACATTTTCAACACGCGCCACAAAGTCGACGCGGCGTTGCTGTGACTGAAACTGATCTGGCACATAGACTCGAACCGTGTTGTTATTTTCTGCAAAAGCGAGTTTAGCAATCTGCTGATTGATGGCGTTGGCCATACGAACGGCTGTAGTGAAGTCGGGCTCACGTAAAGTGATTTCAAGAATACCTTCTTCAAAGAGTGCTGTGGGTATTTCTTTTTCAACGATAGCTCCACCGGGAATACGTCCGTTCGTCGGGTGGTTTTTCTTTTGTGTTGCACCACCAGTTCCTTCTAGAAAGCCCCCTATGGAAACACTGCCTTGAGCAACGGCATATATCAGACCATCTGCTCCCATCAGCGGAGTTTGTAGCAGTGTTCCACCCTGTAAGGATTTGGCATCGGCTAACGATGAAACCTGAATGTCAATCTTGGTTCCGTTACGCGCGAAAGCTGAGACATTCGCCGTCAGCATAACAACAGCGGCATTCTTCGCCTTAATGTCAGGCGCATCAATGGTCATGCCAAAGCGTCGTAGCATATTGGCAACAGTTTGTCGTGTGAGTAGAGGATCAGAGTCACCCTTGCCATCTAGACCCACCACAAGTCCATACCCGATTAACTGGTTGTCGCGTGCGCCTTGAACAGAGGCCAAATCTTTAATGCGTGACTGAGCCAACAGAAAATGTGGTATGAAAAAGAAAAGAGCAAGCAAGACGAGCATGAGCTCACACGGACGCTCATTATCAAACTTACCTGACTTTTTTAACCAATTAACCATTTCGTAAATCTTTCTTCATCCAACTAAAAGGGACTGAAAAACTCGTAGAGTGTCGTCAACCAGCCCTTTTTCTGTTGGCGTGAAATCGTTCCTGTTCCCTTATGCAGAATTTGTAGTTCAGCAATGTTTGAGGATGATACGGTATTCGTTGCTGTGATGTCGGACTGTCTGATAAAGCCGGATAAAACCATCTCTGTATTTTCCTGTCCCGTCTCGAATGAACGTCTGGCCTCAATCTTAAACGTTCCGTTCGGGTTTACTTCAATGATGCGTGCCTGGATAGTAGTTTCTAGGGTTTCACGGTTATCAATCGCCCCTTCGGCTCCGTGATCACGCGCAGAGTTCCAGTTAAATACAGGTGTATTGCCATCATAAGTGAACCAGTCCCAGTCGCCACCAGGAGGAAAGAGCAGACTCGTTATTCCCTCGTTAAGTGAGGACTCCTTCGACGTTTCCGTGGACTGATCTTTGGTCGCCACGGTGCTCAGGTTAACAACAATGGTGATTAAATCGCCCGCAGTAGAGGCTTTGTCATCAGCAAAAAATGACTGATGTACACTGCGGGATGAAGGCCATATAGAGCCAGTTCCGGCCATCGTGTCGGGCACAAAAAGGCCAGCCGTTACGAGACCGAAAGCGAGCGCATGTATGGGGTGTATGATTGGCTTAGTTAACATACATTACGTTCCTTTCATCAATAACCCGGACCGAAAGAAGCTTCCGGGATTTATTGTTTCTAGCTGGTATCACATCATTCCGAGACCCATCTCTCATCGCTATAGCAGTCAAGGTGACGCGCACACCATTTGTTTTATAGTGCACGACCACTGGATCGCCTTGTTGGATGAGGATGCGTGGACGGAACTGGCTCTGAGTCAAAAGTCTGCCTGTGGTTAGTCCTTGCTTGAGTTGATGATCAAAGGGGAATTGATCAATAACCAGATCTTTTGGTTCCTTCAGGACATCAACATGTTCGATCTTAAAGTTTTCTATGTGCACAAGATCCCGTGATTTTTGGTTGTTTAAGGAGCGCCATACCTGGCGTACCCAGGACCAGCGGAAAGTGATATTCTTGGATAAAACACGTTTGCCAGATTCCTCGAAGTGAAGCACTGCCGTGGCCCAGGGGTTTTCCAGAGCTTTAGATGGAATATCGATGACCACACCGACATCGCCTTTAGGCACGGCAAAAGATTGAAAGTTTCTCAATTCTTCAACGGCGACTTTGCCTTTTTCCGAAGTCAGACGTTTTAAGGATTTTTCAATCATGGTAACAACGGAAGCTTCTGGAATCCAACGTCCGGGACGGTTCACTATACATTCTCCAGGGCCTTCCCAGATGATGGTGCCGTGATAGTGTTTACTTAAGAAGGTTTGAATGGCAGTACGCGTCCATTTTTTAGTCTCCCCAATTTTGGGTGAAGATCCGATGCGCATTTTCAGAAACTTGGGTTCAAGACCTCGAGCCTGCTTGAGTAGTTGCCCTAAGGTGAGATCATTTCCCTTTACCGAGGTTTCCTCATGCAGAATCAGGATTTGAGCCTGAGCACTGGAGAAAATAGCAACAAAAAGAAATAGAAGCAGAGCAACAGTTGCCTTGCTCGTCTTATCACTTTTCTTTGTATTATTATCAGTCATTTTTTAAATTAACGTTTCAGGCTGTTAACAAGTCCCAGCATTTCATCTGAAGATTGAATGGCTTTGGAATTAATTTCGTAAGCACGTTGAGCTTGAATAAGACGGACCATCTCCTCCACCACAAGGACATTGGAACCTTCCAGAAATCCCTGTGCTAAAGTGCCGGTTCCCTGCTCACCAGGAGTAATGCCTGTGACAGCTGCCCCGGATGCTTCAGATTCCTGGTAAAGG
>JBCCWR010000119.1:0-7358 GCA_039193385.1 Verrucomicrobiota bacterium
CCAAATCCCGCTGGTCGAGCCTCGCATCCGCGACTACGGCGGTGGCGATGCAAGAAAATACTTCTTACGGGTTTTACTGGTGTTATGGGGAAACGCTATGCCTATCGCCTAGCTCAGTCAGGGTTTGAAGTTTTTTGCCCGATTCGCGCGCAATCAGAAGATGAAGCCCAAAACCGACGTGCTTCTATCATCAGCTTTCTTAAAAAAATACACCCGGAAATGGATGACACGGTATCTTCACGGATACACGCCTTTATGGGGGACGTTAAGAAAAGAAATCTAGGGATGTCTGACCAGAAAATCGATTTCTTTAAAGCTACTCCCATTGATGAGATATGGCATCTAGCAGCATCTCTGGATCTGACTGAATCTCGCAGTAAACAGATTTATGATACAAACCTCTTGGGCACCGTTTATATTATTGAGTTCGCCATTGATATGGATATTCCAGCATTACACTACTTTAGCACCTTTGGCGCTAGTGGAGCTGTTTTCTCAGGTACGGTCAAAGAAGAAGTTGGTGTAAAACCTAAATTTTTCCGCAATACCTACGAACGCACAAAATTTGAAACAGAGCGTTTCGTACTCAAAGCACATGAAGAAAGCAGTCTATCTACTACCATCTATCGTCCCAGTATTGTTGTAGGAGATTCCATCACCGGGCAATATGAACAATTTAATGTTTTCAACCATCCCTTTGACGTCTGCTCGCGCTTAAGGACGAACCTCATGGACAAGAAAGAACTATGCCCTCAGAATGACATTCTGGACTACCCAATGCGTCTGCCGGCTAATGGAAATGCCACCTTAAATATTATTCCTCTCGACTATGCTATTGAAACGGTAATGCGCCTGCATCGCCTTCTAGCTCCAGCCGGGAAGGTGTATCATATAGTTAACCCCATCCCTCCCACTATCCAACTTGGTATGGATGTTTTTAAACGCAATGAACCCTGGGATGGACTTTGTTGGGAAGATTATAATGGGAAGCAGCCCTCCGACCCCTATGAAAATTTCGCTGCATTGCAACTCAGCTTTCTTGTGCCCTACCTGCAAGGCGAGGCTTCATATGATATGACCAACACACTTGAAGTCTTAAATAAGGGAGAAGGTCTTCCTAAAATCAGTAATGTGAGTTTTCTTGATACGATTGCATCGCGAGCCAAGGAAAATAAAACCTGGCAGGAAGTTCGTCCTAGTATGACTCAGGCGAAAAGCGAAGATCCGTCCCACAAGATTGACCCTAACGGCGAATGGCCTGATACTCAGGAACACCTAGGCCGCTTCCTCAGCGAATGCCCTGTTTAGACAGATCTCCATGCAGTGGATTGACTCAAAAACTCTCAACACTTTTAATCAAAATCAAACTAATGTTCATCGTTTAGGAACAGCTTCATCCTGCTGGATCGAGCGCTACCACGAAGATTATATTATCTGCCATCTGCCATCGTCAGATCCGAAATTATTAATCTCAGAACTGGAAAACAAATGCGCTCGATTGAAACTTACGATCAACCGTATTTATTCTAAATTAATTACAAACCATTCTGACCTACGTGGAAGTCCCGTTATAATGCTGAGAAATACCCATCAGCCCTCTTCTACACAAGTCAAAGAATGGGGCTTAAATTATAACATTCAATTTGATGCCGGTTATTCTCACGGTTTTTTTATGGATCAACGTATGAACCGGCATCACCTTCGCGAGATTCTCAAAAAAAAGCCGCATGCCTCCGTGTTGAATACTTTTGCCTATACCTGTTCTTTCTCGGTTGTCTCCGCATCATGTGGCAACGACACTATCAGTATTGATCTCTTGAAATCTTATCTTGATAAAGGCCGCCAAAACTTTCAACTCAACCATATTCTACCGGATGACCATGCTTTTTTCTCAGGCGATGTGCGTGAATACCTACCACGGTTTATGCGCCAAAACCGAAAATTCGATGTCATTATCCTCGATCCTCCGACTTTCAGCCATGCTAAAAAGAAAGGGCCTTTTCGCATCGAAAAAGAACTGCCTGAAATGATTAATCTGTGCCTTAAGCTACTATCTTCAACGGGCCAGCTTCTAATATCCACCAACTACACAGCGCTGACGACTGAACGCTTATCCGACATGGTTCAAACCATCAGCCACAAAAGCGAAACAAGCTTCCACTTCCATGAAATGCCCAAACTTCCAGATATTCCTGCCGCACACATGCCCAGCTCATTATGGATAAATAAAATATAACCTACACATACGGCTTGAGATTTTATATATGCGTCTCAAACTTGAATCTTATGGAAAGCATAGAGGAAATTGTTTCTAAGCAAGATGAATGGATCGATTCGTTCATAAATATTACGAATCATATTCTTTTTAACCCGGTGAATACCCTTCACCTTGGTCTAGCTATCGCTACAGGCTTGTTAGTATTAATCGTTTCCTTGGTTATTGTTCATAAAATAAGCAGTGGGGAAAGCTTCCGCTGGGGAGTTTCATTTTTTATGGTTCCTTGCATCATAGCCATACTGCTTTTAACCGCTAGTGCTCTTCCCGTTTTCCTGCATCCCAAAATAAGCCAAGGGAATCTTCGTTATATCGCAGATATTTTTATCTTAGCTTTTCTATTTCTAGGCCCTTGTATGATGATCGATGCTCTAGCATTCAAATGTAAATACTTTCACTCTCTGATTTCATGGCTTGTTTCAATCGTTATCACTGTATGCGCCATTCTTGGTATCTCTCTGCTCTTTAGTGGTCATGAAGCGCCCCCTACATTGGATGATGTCAAACAGATCAGCGAAGAAATGGGATCCAAAGTCAAAGAACAACTCCCGGAAGTAAAAGAGAAATTAGAAAAAATACCTGGTGAAATGAAAGACAAGCTCGAAGAAATAACAGAAAAAGCTAAGCCAGAAGAGGCTCCAACCACTACCGAAGATAACTAAGTCATGAAATTTGCCATCGACTTTTGAGCACTTCTGCATGATGCTCTTCACTTAACTCAAATTCTATTCATGGATAAAGGTCATACCATAACCCTTCTCGGTCAAGGCTTCGTACGTTACATTGATCATCTTGGTTCAGACATTCGCATTGTCGAATCAGCCCGCATTTCATATAAGAGCCCCAGCAAGGGTGAAGATCAGGATAAGCGCTTACTGAAGTATCTCTACCGCAACCGCCATACAAGCCCTTTTGAACAGTGCAGCATCACATTTAACATCAAAATGCCTATCTTTATCATGCGCCAGTTTGTGCGTCACCGCACTTTCCGCTTAAATGAATGGAGCGCACGTTACTCTGAACTGCAGGATGAATTTTACGTTCCGGATCAGTGGCGTGTAGCAGATGACAAAAATAAACAAGGCAGCCAGAGTGGCGATCTCGATCATGCAAAGATCACTGATGAAGTAAAAAGCTTTAACGACCAGGCATTCCAAACGTATCAGAGCTTGCTTGATCAAGGCGTTGCCCGCGAACTTGCCCGCACAGTTCTACCCGTCAGTATCTTTACCGAGGTATATGTTAATTGCGACCTACACAATCTTCTTCATTTTCTCCACCTTCGCGAGGATGACCATGCACAATGGGAAATCCGCGAAATCGCTCGAGGCATGAGAGAAGTAGCTCAAGCACTCTTTCCCTGGACCTTTGAAGCCTACCATGAATACAAAGTTAAAACCGTCAAAACCGAAGAGTAATTCAAACCATTCTCCATCAAATCAAAAACCAATGAAAAAAAACCTCAAACAACTTCGTTCTGTCATTCTTGTTGGATTGGCAGGCTTATTCATCAGCTCAACCTATGCCAATTCTGAAGCTGATTATAAAAAGAAATTCGGTGAAGGTTTATTCGCCACAATCAATACCAGTAAGGGCGATATGATCCTTAAACTGGAATACGAAAAAACACCTCTTACCGTGGCAAATTTTGTAGGTTTAGCCGAAGGAACGAAAAAGTCTAATAAACCAGATGGAACGCCTTTCTATAACGGACTGGTTTTTCACCGCGTCATTCCTGATTTTATGATTCAGGGCGGCGATCCTACAGGCACAGGCGCAGGTAGTCCTGGGTATAGATTTCCAGATGAAATTGATCCCAGCCTAGTGCACTCTGGTCCAGGCATTTTGTCTATGGCTAATGCAGGCCCAGGCACAAATGGAAGTCAGTTTTTCATCACGCACAAAGCAACCCCCTGGCTTGATGGCAAACACACCGTATTCGGCAAAATTGTCGAAGGGCAGAATATTGTCGACACAATTGCCAGAGGAGACGTAATGAAAAAAGTAACGATCACACGCGTAGGAGATAAAGCCAAAGCCTTCAAAGCAGATGAAGCGGCTTTTCAGAAGCTTCTCAAGACAGTAAAATAAACTTCCCAAATTAAGCCTTGTACTCGTCGAGCAACGACTTGGCGAGTGACAGGGCAGACTCGTTTTTACCTCCCAACATACGAGAAATTTCTTCAATGCGGATTTCATCTTGAAGCATTTCCAAACGTGTCGATGTGCGCTCATTTTCCACATCTTTAATGACCCGCACATGGTTCTGTCCGGCTGCAGCCACCTGAGGTAAGTGTGTGATGCATAACACTTGATGAGATTCAGCGAGACCACGCAGTTTCTTAGCCACTGCAACAGCAGTTTCGCCGCCCACATTTGCATCAACTTCATCGAAGATTAAAATGGGGACTTCATCCTGTTTGGCTAAAACTGTTTTAACTGCCAGCATCACGCGCGCCATTTCTCCGCTGGAAGCGATCACTCGCAAGGGGCGTGAAGCCTCGCCAGGGTTGGGAGCAAAAAGAAATTCAATACTATCCTGACCTGTCATTTTTAGTTTATCCGCGGTCTTTAGCTCACCATCAAACACAGCCTTTTTAAACCCGAGTTCCTGCAATTCTTTCGTAATAGATTTTCCCAGTCCTTGCAGAGCGGCGAGCCGTTTTTGGGATAGTGCTTGTGCTAATGCTTTAAGCTTCTCTTCCATAACTCCTACGGTTTGCTGGAGTTCATTTATATTCTCTTCACGGTTTACAAAAGTCTCACGTTTTTCCTTCATTCTTTGAAGATTGCTCAGAATAGCAGGCACCGTACTGCCATACTTTTTCTTCAAAGTTTGAACCGTATTCATCCGGTTTTCGAGTTCTACCAGACGTCTCCCATCCAGCTCGCTCTTAGAAACCAAATTATCAACTTCATTCTGTAAATCGCGTAATTGAGCTACTGCTGACTCATTAATGTCTACGAGATTTGACACACTATCGTCCAGTTTTTGCCATTCGTGCAACTGACGTTGCACCTGACCTAATAGAGTCAAAACATCAGGCTCACTTTCTCCAATCATACGCTGCACAGATCCACCTAATTCCGCAATCTTCTGAGTATTAATGGCTAGCTTGTAATCATGCTCCAACTTTTCTTCATCATCTTCATCTAAGTGCGCCGCCTCAATTTCATTTATTTGATATTCCAAAAATTCAAGCTGTTGACGCCAGTCTGTTCCATCAAGTGAAGTTAATTCGTCCAGCTCCTGGCCCGCGGCCAGCCATTGTTGAAATTCCCTTTTATAATGAGCTAGTGGCGCCTCAAGACCAGCATAGGCATCCAGCGCTTTCATCTGTTGATCTGTCGAAAGCAGGGACTGATGATCATGCGGACCATGCATATCCACAAGATAATCCCCTAATTTTTTAAGCACTTGCAGAGTGGTTGGAGAGCCATTGATAAATTGTCGGTTCGGAGCCGTTTTTGAAAAGATACGCTTTAAAACCAATTGACCATCCTCGGAAGGTTCAATGCCATGTTCCTGCAGAAGATCATGAACATGCGTCACATGTGAAAGGCCAGCCTCTACAGAGCAGGCATCTGCCCCATCACGAACCAATCCCTTATCCGCCTTGGCTCCAAGCAGCAGACTCAAGGCATCAATAAGAATCGATTTACCCGCACCAGTCTCACCCGTAAGAATGTTAAAGCCCTGACCTAGTTCCCAGGTAAGGTCTTCGATAACAGCTAAATTTTTAATACGTAAAAGCTGCAACATGAAAAGTGAATGTACCACGCAGGCGGAACACTTCCAGCCCAAAGGCTGTTCTTCATCCATTGACTTTCTTTTTGCTCGTCACAACTTTTTTCTCAGCTATGTTTTTCCTCTTATGAACATATCTCTCGAAGATGTATCTGCATGCCGCAAACGCATTAAAATCGAAGTTCCAGTAAAGACTGTTGATGAAGAATTGGTACGTGTAACAACCGAGTTTCAGAAAGCAGCTCGCATCAAAGGCTTTCGCCCGGGGAAGGCACCACGGGCCATGATCGAAAAGATGTATTCCAATGAAATCAACGAAGAGCTGAAGCGAACTCTTGTTCCTAAAGCATTCCGTCAAGCGGTGCAAAGCAAGGAATTAAAAATTGTCAGTGAACCTCAAGTAGAAGATCTTAACTTCCAACGCGGGGTCTCCATGAGTTTCTCTACCATTGTCGATCTGCAGCCGGAATTCAAATTACCCGACTACAAAGGCATTAAAGTTAAAAAGGGTGATGCTGAAATCTCTGATCAAGACGTAGAAGAACTCAAGAAAAACATCCTCGATCAACATGCTGAGTTCAAAGATATTGAAGATCGCGAACTTCAGTCAGGTGATTTTGCCGTGATCGACTACACTGGCACAGTTGATGATAAACCCGTCAGTGAATTTGTTCAATCTCCAGCCACATTAAGTGAAAACAAAAATTTCTGGTTGTGGATCAAGGACGATCACTTTTTACCCAATTTTCCTCAGCAGCTCGTGGGTATGAACATCGGTGAATCTCGCACGATTACAATCGATTTTCCCGAAGACTACTATCATGAGACCCTACAAAAAAAGAAAGGCTCCTACCAAGTTACGCTTAACAGCATTAAACTAAAAGAACTTCCCGAGTTAACCGATGAGATAGCGCAAAAAGTGGCGGAGTGTGATGCGGAGGAACTCATGAAACGCATCCATCAGAATCTTCAATCACAAAAAGCCAACACCATCCGCAATGCTCAGAATAAAGAAATCATCGAATTTTTAAACAAGAGCACCAAGTTCGAGTTACCTGAATCTGTCGTTAAAAAAGAAACCGAACGCATGATGTACGACATTGTTCAGGAAAACCAAGCACGCGGTATTTCCGATGATATGCTGGAAGAAAAGAAGAAAGATATTTTTGAAGCGGCGCAGGTTTCAGCCAAAGACGAAGTTAAGGTAAGTTTCATCCTCGATAAAATATCTGATGAAGAAAAAATTAATGTCGATACAAATGAAATCATGATGGAAATCCAGATGATGAGCCAAATGTACAAGATGCCCGCCAATGAACTCATTGAAAAAATTAA
>JBCCWR010000120.1:0-6913 GCA_039193385.1 Verrucomicrobiota bacterium
AGGCAAAGAGGCTGAAAGATGGAAAGAGATTTTGAGCTGTTTGGATTAGCTCACTGGACGGTGCTTTTACTGACTTTGTCCATTCCAGCTTTACTCATTGTTTGGGTCAAGCGCGCTAAAACGATAAGGCTGGAGAAAGGCATCTGTTATACCCTGGCGAGTTTGCTTATAGTGAATAAGCTCTGCCAGCTGGGATGGACTTGGGTTCATGGAGAGTTGAGTTGGGCGACGGGGCTGCCCATGCACTTTTGTGATTGGGCTACAGGGTTCGTGGTCTTGGCGCTGATTTTTCGTTGGAAATGGGCCTATGAGTTAGCTTATTTCTGGGCTTTGTCTGGAACAGCTCAAGGTCTTATCACGCCTGACTTGAGTTATACCTTTCCTCACTTTCGGTTTATTGCCTTTTTTATTTCCCATTCTGGAATGGTTATAGCAGTTCTTTTTATGACTTTGGGGCTTGGTATGCGTCCGTATTGGAGTTCGTTGTTGAGGGCTTTTTTAGGTGCGCAGATTTATCTGGTAGCGGCCTGGCTGGTTAATTTATTGATAAATGGAAACTACGGTTACCTTATGGGCAAACCGTTAAATCCATCATTACTCGACCACCTGGGACCATGGCCTTGGTATATTTTAACTATGGAAGGGCTTAGTCTCGTTTTCTTTTTGTTTTATTACCTGCCCTTTGTCATTTGGGATGGCACTAAAAGGTTCTTTAAAACTACCTGATGCCTGATCCAGGAACATAGAGGGTGGAGCCGACCCGGATGAAGTTCGGGTTGGTTAACTTATTAATTTGTGCCAGCTCCGTGACATGCATATCAAAGCGACGGCCTATGGAATACAATGTGTCACCTTTCTGAACGGTGTAGGCGATGAGTGAGGAAGGATCAATTTCGGCTTTGGCTTCTTTCAGAGCCGCCTGGGTATGAGCCACGGAAATTCTTGCGGAAGTAGATGCAGTCTTTTTAGTTTGGGTTTCGGTTTGGGTTTTGACGGGCAAGGGCATGGCAAGCTCATCTTCAAATTTTGTCGTGGGAACAACGGGCGTTACCTTTGCAGCTGTGCTGCGGGCGTCGGGTAAATTTTTAAAGCCATAGTTCAGTAATATAGGGGCATCACTCCATTTATTTTTACTTTTGAGGATAATGAGATGAATGGGCCGGCCTTTTTTGCTCGCTTCGGCAGCGTAGGTATGTTGTGAAGCATAGGTCCATCCGGTTTTGGCGGGACCCATACCTGAGTAACGTGTCAGGAGCTTGTTATGATTTTTAACGGTTTGGGTGCGTGCTTGTGTGGTTAGTTTGAATGATTGTGTTTTACAGATATCTCTGAGTTCAGGTACTGAGATAACTGCTTGGAAAATTTTCATCATATCATAGGCCGTAACGGTTTGTTTTGCATCGGGCAAACCATGTGGGTTGGTGAAGTTTGAGTTGGTGCAGCCTAGTTTCTGAGCACGCTTATTCATTTCGATGGCAAAATTTGCTACTGATCCTGATACGTGACGGGCAAGTGCCATGCCACTGTCATTATCAGAACCGATCAGCAGTGAGTAGACCAAATCTTTTACTTTTACTTTCTCCCCGACTTTTAAAGGTATGTGGCTTGGCTCTACTTTAGTGTCCTCAGGTTTGACCGTAACAGTACCCTGCAACTTCGTCTTTTCATAAACAATTAGAGCTGTCAGTAATTTCACCGTGCTGGCAGGATAGCGTGGGGTGCTGGCATTTTTCCGGTAGAGCACTTTGCCTGTAAGTGGGTCGACCATCAAAACGGACTCAGCTAAAATGCTATTATGAATAGCCTCGGCAGATAGGGGTTGAAAAAAGAGAGCAAGCATTAAGGCTCCTAACGCCATCTGCCAGAAATCCCTTTTTGACGAAATTTTACCATGAGTATCCATATACCTAGATTTCACAACCCCTCCTTTTTACATAAATTGACGTGTTAATGTAAAGTATTCTTATTGAGAAAGATAACAATACATAGTCCCATTGCTTTTACCCAATCCAATCTTGCATGCTAAAAATTTTAGCATAATCTATTCCACCTATGTCTACCAATTCGACCGAAAATCATGAGTTTCAAGCAGAAGTTAAGCAGCTTCTGGATATTGTTATCCATTCGCTTTATACGGATAAGGAGATTTTCATTCGCGAGCTGGTCTCTAATGCTGCGGATGCGTTGGAGCGTTTGCGCTTTTTTAAAGTCTCTGGAAAACCGATTCTGGACGAAAATATCGAGCCACGTATTAGTTTGACCACAAAACCCGATGATAAAAAACTTATTATTGAGGATACCGGCAATGGTATGACCAAGGATGAAATGATCCAGAACCTGGGAACCATTGCACACTCTGGCTCTAAAGAATTTTTCAAAAAACTCAAAGAAGAAAAAGATGCTAAGGCGGCTGTGGATGTGATCGGTCAGTTTGGCGTGGGCTTTTATTCTGTTTTTATGGCTGCAAAAGAAGTGAAAGTCTTCAGCCGCTCTTACAATCCGGAGGAACAAGGACATTGTTGGACTTCAGATGGAACCGGTAGCTACACAGTTGAAGCTGCGGATGGATTACGCCGTGGCACAAAAATAGAAATCGAACTCAAAGACGATGATAAAGAATTTTCTGAGGATTTTCGTGTTGAGTCGATTCTGAAGCAATATTCAAATTTCGTTTCATTTCCGATCGAGCTAAACGGTAAGTCAGTTAACACGGTTCAGGCAATCTGGACGCGCTCGAAGAATGAAGTTACTGACGAAGAATATAATAAATTTTACCAATACATCGCCCACGAGGGCACAGATCCGCAATACCGTCTTCATTTTAGCGCGGATGCGCCATTGGCTATCAAGTCCCTCTTATTTGTACCCAAAAGTAATATTGAAAAGATGGGCATGGGCAGACAGGAAGTGCAGGTGAGTCTCCATTGTAAGAAAGTATTGATTGAGCCTAAATGTAAAGGCCTTCTTCCGGAATGGATGCGTTTTGTTAAGGGCGTAGTAGACAGCGAAGACATTCCTCTCAATATTTCGCGTGAATCCATGCAGGACTCTGCCTTGATGCAAAAAATCAACAAAGTGCTGACGAATCGACTTTTAAAATATCTGGAAGAGGAAAGCCGGAAACGCCCTGAAGCCTATGAGGAATTTTACCGTGAGTTTGCCGTCTGTCTTAAAGAGGGCGTGGCCACTGACTTTACCCATCGTGATGCGTTAGCAAAATTACTCCGCTTCGAGTCCTCAGCAAATGAAGCGGGTAAGGTGACATCCCTGGCAGATTATATCGGCCGCATGAAAGAGGGTCAGGAGGAAATTTACTATGTGATGTCTCCCAGTCGTGCTTCTGCGGAAAACAGTCCCTACTTTGAAGTTTTTAAATCAAAGGGCTATGAGGTTCTTTTCCTGACAGATCCATGGGATGAATTTGTGATGGAACATTTGCGTGAGTTTGAAGGCAAGAAACTTCAATCTGGGGAAAAAGCTGAGGTTGAGCTGGAAGAAAAAGATCTGCCTAAAGAAGGTGCGTTAAATGATGATGATAGTCGTATGTTAACGAACTGGATTAAGGAATCTCTGGGAGATCGTGTTAAAGAAGTCATTCCTTCAAAACGTCTGGTAGATAGCCCCGCTGCTATTGTCAGTTCTGAGGAAGGTATGACAGCGAGTATGAGGCAGATTCTTAAAACTATGAAACAGGATGACCAAATACCTGCGGAGGAGGCTCCTAAAATGGAGGTCAACCCGGCGCATTCCATCATGGTCAAATTGAATCAAGCCCGTGAATCCAAGCCTGAGTTGGCGAAACAAATCATCGAACAAGTGTATGACAGTTCTATGCTTGCGGCTGGGCTCATGGATGACCCTCGTATCATGGTTAAACGCATGAACGAACTCATGGCTCAAGCGCTTAGTTAGCTGATTAAGCATCCGTAAACGGATTCCATTACCTTTATGTATCTGGCTAGAAAATATTTGATTATCTGGCCAGATTGAGTTACTGTGCTCATATGAATATAGGAATTTTCGAGGCTAAAACGCAGCTCTCAAAACTCGTTGAAATGGCGAAGAAAGGCGAACAAGTCATTTTAACACAGCGAAATAAGCCTGTCGTTAAAATGGTTCCAATCAAAGAAATAGAAAGACCTGGCTTAGACGACCCTTTCTTCGGTAGTTCATTGGATGATAAAGCTGTAGAGGCTATTATAAACGAATATCGTGATAGCAGGTATTAGAGGTAAGTAGAAATGTTGTTTGATACCGACATTTTTATCTTTGCCCAAAGGGGGTGTACAAACTCTGCTAAGGCCATTATTAATGATCCAGAGCCCTCCTTATCAATAGTCACCTATATGGAGTTCATGCAGGGAGCAAAAGATAAGAAGCAACTGCAGTTGAACAAAGACTTTCTGACACGACAGACATTTGAGATTGTCGACCTCACTAAATCTATAGGGCAACGTTCGAAATTATACATTGAGGAATATGCCTTATCTCACGGAATCAGAGCTATCGATGCTCTCATTGCTTCAACTGCTGTAGAACATGGATGTGCTTTGGTAACTACGAACACCAAGCATTATAAAATGATTAAAGATTTAAAATTAAAGCTTATCAAACCCAGGCATTAAAATAGGATTTATACGTGCGTTGATGATCAACCTAGCTTTGATAATGAGTTAAGCGTAGTAGCACTATAAGCAGTCTTAGTTACTTATAAGCACTGTAATAGGCATTATTTAGGTTGAATTTTGGTCAATACGCAACTTCTATCCGGACCAGTTTTTATGGAGAACCTCACCCAAGTCATATGTTGAATTGAGCAGAAGAAAGAGTAGAAAGTTAATCTCTGTTTAAGCCGCTTGCTGATCTTCTTCCTGGCAATGGATGATAGGTTCGCTTGAACCACGGACGGTTTTATCATCAATAGTGACTTCAATGATGTCATTGCGTGAGGGAATATCGAACATCAGATCGAGCATTAATTCTTCAATCATGGAACGAAGTGAACGTGCACCTGTCTTTCTCTCAATCGCTTTAGCGGCAAGAGCTTGAAGTGCTCCCTGTGTGAAGTTGAGGCTGACACCATCCATTTGCAGAAGCTTAGAATATTGTAAGGTAAGTGCGTTTTTAGTTTCCGTAAGCACACGAATGAGTTCTTCCTCATTGAGTTCGTTGAGCACCGTTGTAACCGGAAGTCGCCCGACAAATTCTGGAATCAACCCGAAACGAAGCAGGTCTTCAGCCTGTACGTGGCACAGCACATCAAAAGCATTTTCATTATCATGATCTTTGACCTCACTATCTTTCATATTGAAGCCCATAGCTGTTTTACCAAGACGACGCTTGATGATTTGATCCAGACCAACAAAAGCGCCCCCACAGATAAATAAAATATTTTCTGTGTTGATTTGAATGTATTCCTGATGAGGATGTTTACGTCCTCCCTGAGGTGGGACATTACAAACAGAACCTTCGAGGATTTTTAGCAAGGCCTGCTGTACGCCTTCGCCAGACACGTCTCGTGTGATGGAAACATTATCCGTAGTGCGTCCAATTTTATCGATCTCATCAATATAGATAATTCCCATTTCGGCGCGTGCCACATCATAATTCGCATTTTGCAGTAAACGAAGAATGATGCTTTCAACATCTTCACCCACATAACCTGCTTCTGTAATGGCCGTGGCATCCGCAATACAAAAGGGGACATCAATGATGCGGGCGAGTGTTTTGGCTAGCAGTGTTTTTCCGCAGCCTGTCGGACCGAGCATGAGAATATTACTTTTCTCAATCTCTACGTTTTCAAATTCTGTTACAGTCTCAGGCTTGTTCTGGCAGTTAAGACGTTTGTAATGATTATGCACAGCGACGGACAGAGAACGTTTGGCGCGCTCTTGCCCGATAACATGTTCATCCAGTTGCGCTTTAATATCCGCAGGTTTGGGAATAGTTAGAACATGAGGAGGAGAGGGATCATTCTCTTTGAGCTCTTTATCAAGAGTTTTCTTGCAGACATTGATGCAAACATCGCAAATGTAGACGCCTGGCCCTTTGATCAATTTTTTGACCTCTGCCTGGCTCTTTCCGCAGAAAGAGCACATGGTGAGCTTTGTAGGGCGAGCCATAACTTCTAATGGGCGTTATTTATCTTCTTTTTCTTCGTCTTTTTTACGAGTGATAACCTCATCGATAAGGCCGTATTTTACGGCTTCTTCTCCCGACATAAAATTGTCACGGTCCGTATCTTTTTCCAAAGTTTCGACTTTTTGCCCGGTATGATTAGCAAGAATTTCATTTAAACGTTTCTTGGTGCGAAGAATCTCCTGCGCCTGAATACTGATATCGGTAGCTTGACCTTGAGCACCACCAAGGGGCTGGTGAATCATGATACGCGCATTTGGCAGGGCGAAACGCTTTCCTTTAGTTCCGGCAGCCAGGAGCACCGCACCCATACTTGCTGCATGTCCAATGCAGTAGGTGCTGACATCACAAGACAAGTATTGCATGGTGTCATAGATAGCAAGACCTGCGGTGACATAGCCGCCTGGTGAATGGATATAAATGTGAATATCCTTTTTGGGATCTTCCATCTGGAGAAATAGTAATTGAGCCGTAACCGCATTAGCTACGAAATCATCTATGGCTGAGCCGATGAAAATAACTCGATCTTTAAGTAACCGGGAGAATACATCCCACTCCATTTTTCCACGGCCGGTTTCTTCGACCACACGAGGAATAACATAGTTGTTGGTCATGGGAGACATATCTGCATGACTTGAGATTGATAACAGTTGGTTATACATATCATTTAATCCTACTCAACTTTGGCGTTTTGCAATAAGAAATCTACTACTTTGCGGTGTTTAATGCGTTGTTCGACCATACCAAAGCCATTGTTTTGCTTAATTTTTTCAAT
>JBCCWR010000121.1:0-6865 GCA_039193385.1 Verrucomicrobiota bacterium
ATTAATTTCAAAATCTTTCCTTATTATATTCCATTTTACGTAGATGAATCTGAGATCGTCATTCCCGCGATTGCTCATGCAAGTCAAAGGCCACTTTATTGGAAAGACCGTTTAGGGAAGTCAGATAAAGAAGCACTTTAGACATGGAACAAAGTTGTGACACTGCGCTAGAAGCCTGAAAAGTCCTTTTTTCTTCCCCATCCCCATTTCTCTCAAAGGAGAGACGTCTGAAGATGGCGGCACACATGCGCTACTCACATGATTCGGAATGACAGGGGACAACCGGGGGGCTTCCGTGATCTTAAAAACAATGTTTTTGGCTGAGAGCTTAATGGAAAATGAACATAGTTGATTCTCTGAATTAGATGAGAAACTTTGCTCTTTGAATACATTTTTAAATGAGGCTATAGGGTCTTCCCAACTACCATCTAAAAAAATTCCTGTCAAAATCGTAAACTTGATTTGTTGTCAAAGTATCGATGCGTGTGCAGGATGAATTAGCGTTTGAGGATGAATGAGGTTGAATGTGTAGGGGATGCTTCATACGTGTGAAAAAATCTTGGAATACTTCCATCTGAATTATGAAATATAAAATCATCTCGTTTTTTTCTCTTATCTACTTGGTTGTGTTTTCCTTAAATCTGGGTTGGGCTCAGCAAGATAATCAAAGTATTCCTCCATTGCTACGGGACTGGGTGGACTGGGCTACCTGGGAAGATAAGCATCAGAGTTGTCCTACGCTTTATGCGGATGAGAAGCGGCATCTTTGTGTATGGCCGTCGATGCTAGAGTTTGATTCCGGGGCGACGGGGGCGACGTTTTCTTTTGCCGTAGAGGTTTTTCATGAAAGCTGGATCGCGTTACCCGGCGAGCAGAAGCTATGGCCTTTGAATGTGCGGGGCAATGGTGCCTTGCTGGCGGTGGTGGAGAAGAAAGGACGTCCATCCGTTAAATTGAAGAGGGGAAGCCATCGCATTACAGGTGATTTTTTGTGGGGAGATGATGAAGAAGCTGTGCCGCAGAAGGTGTATATTCCGCGTGAGATTGGGGTGCTGACGCTTCGTTTGGATGGCAAAAATGTGGCTTTGCCTAATTGGGATCAGCAGGGCTACCTGTGGCTCAAGCGCAAGCGTCGGGAGGCGACAGACCGGGATTTTCTGTCTGTGAAGGTTTATCGAAATATTCAGGATGGTATTCCTATGTGGTTGCGCACGGAGATTGAGTTGAGCGTATCTGGGAAGAGCCGTGAGGAGGAGTTGGGTTGTGTGTTACCGGAAGGTTGGAAACTTTCCCGCGTCAATAGTCCGGTGCCTGTGGCTGTGGATGAAATGGGGAATATGAAAGTTCAGGTGCGCACTGGTAAGTGGAAAATTAGTATGGATGCTTTCAGCACCAGTCCGGTTGATACGTTCGCTTACGCTTCCTCGGCCCAACCGATGACGGCGGTGGAGCTGGTGGCCTTTCAAGCCAGTTCTTCTTTGCGGATGGTGGAAGTGGTAGGGGCACCATCTGTAGATGTTTCTCAGACGACTTTTCCCAAGAAATGGCATCACTTGCCGGTGTATCAATGGGAAACGGCAAGGGCTTTTAAACTGCAGGAAAAGATGCGTGGTATGGGAGTGCAGAAGCCGGAAGGTTTACGAGTTATACGTGAATTATGGTTGGATGAAAATGGCCAAGGCTTTACTTACCGCGACCGCATCCAAGGTGATACGCAGGAGATTTGGCGTTTGGATGTGATGGAGGGACAGGAACTCGGGCGGGTAAAAATGAATGATGAGGCGCAATTGATTACGCGGAACCCGAAGACGAATGCGGTGGGTGTGGAAGTGCGTCAACGCAATGTGAAGATGGATGCTGTGGGACGCATGCAGAGGGAGGGGGCATTTCCTGCTATCGGATGGAATACGGATGCGGATGCTCTCGATATGAGATTGAATCTCCCTCCGGGCTGGCGTTTGTTATACTGGGCGGGTGGGGAAAATGTTGAAGGCTCCTGGTGGGATGCCTGGGATTTGTTGGATGTGTTTTTGCTCATGGTTTTTACCATGGCCATTTTCAAATTATGGGGTTGGGTTCCAGCTCTGGTTGCTTTGCTAGGTTTGGGTTTGGTTTATCATGAACCCTTTGCACCAAAGTTTGCTTGGTTGTTTTTACTCATGCCGCTGGCTTTGCTGAGAGTTGTGCCGGCTGGTGTGGTGAGAAACCTTATTGTGGTTTGGAAATACTTTGCTCTGGTTTTACTCTTGGGTTGGCTTCTGCCGTTTTATACGCAACAAATTCAAGCGTTGTTATATCCGCAGCTTGAGGATCGGTATTCTTTTGGTTCAAGAAATTGGAATGTGTTCAATACCATTGACAGTGAACGTGCCACTTCTGCTCGAGCAGAGGCGGATATGATGTTGGATGCGGTTGAAGTTCAGGAAACGATGCCTGTGCCGCAGCAGACGGCGACGTTGGCACGAACTCCAGAAGATCATAGAAAGTCCAAAGCAGGTTTCTCAAGAAGTGTAAAGTCGAGCTCATTCAAGCAAATGGATAAAAGTGGTCAGTTGCTGCCGAAGTCGAATCTCATGTATGCTCCACAGGCTCGCATTCAGACTGGACCTGGAGTGCCAGAGTGGAATTGGAATACGGTTAGTGCGAGTTGGAACGGTCCCATTGTCAGCGAGCAGATGACACGTCCTATCTTAATCTCTTTGAACTTACAGCGCTTCATTATCCTGGTGCGCTTGATTTTGTTGGGCTGGATTTTGGCTATTCTGTTAGACATTAAAAAATGGAAACTGCCATTGGTAAAAATGAGGCATACTGCTACTAAGGCATTATTAATCGGTTTTTTCCTTCTGTCTTGCGGCATGCATGGATTTGCGCAGATACCGGATAAAGAGATGTTGGAAACATTGCGTCAACGTGTCTTGGAAAAGTCGGATGCCTATCCGAACGCAGCAGATATTCCCAGGGCTAGTCTACGTCTATTGGATAATCGTCTTATGGTAGATGTGCAGGTGAATGCTGCTGTGGAGACGGCAGTGCCATTACCTGGTCGTTTGCCGGACTGGTCTCCGGTGCGAGTGACAGTCAATGATCTTGGACAGGCTGTGCTAAGGCGAGAGCAGGGTTATTTGTGGGTTGTGGTTCCACAGGGGGTGAGTCAGGTACGTATAGAGGGGGTATTGCCCGATACAGCCGAATGGGAGTGGACCTTTCTGCTGAAGCCGAGGTATGTAGAGATAGACGCTCCTAGCTGGAAGGTCACAGGAGTAAACCCCAGCGGTCAGGTGGAACAACAAGTTTTCTTTGTTAAACAGCAGAAGATTCAAGATAAGGATGTCGCTTACGATCGTAAGGATTTTAACGCTGTGGTTCAGGTAGATCGTGCTTTGGAGATAGGGCTGCGTTGGCAGGTAAGCTCATACGTTCGGCGTTTGTCTTCTCAGGGCAAGGCGGTGTCACTGCGCATACCTTTGTTACCGGGTGAGAAAGTCCTTACCTCTGGCGTGCAAGTTAAACAGGGGTCTGTTGAAGTTCGTCTGGCGGCCAATCAAAGCAGCTTTTCCTGGGTCAGTGAGTTGGATGAAACCGCTCAAGTGAAGTTGAAAGCAGCAGAGTCTGCGCAGTGGGTGGAACGTTGGCAGCTGATCAGTTCTCCGGTATGGCATGTTTCTCTGCATGGATTAAAACCGGTGTTTGAAAGTTCAAACAGAGATCTTATTCCGGTTTGGAAACCCTGGCCTGGCGAATCCGTGGAGTTGAGCTTCAGCCGTCCCGAGGCGGTCAGCGGTGCTACGATGACTGTCAAGCGTGTGAAGCACCGTTTGAATCTTGGCCAGCGCAATCGCACCACAACTCTGAAGATGGATGTGCAGTGCAGCATCGGTGAAGATATGCTCTTTGATATCCCTCAAGATGCAGAAGTGATTTCGTTGAAGCGCAAGGAGGAACGCCTACCCGTGCGCCGCGATGGTGCGAAACTCATTATTCCATTACGACCCGGTGAGCAGCAGTTGACTATTGTGTGGGAACAGCCGAAGGGGATTGAGACGGTGGTACAATCCTCAAAGATTGATCTGCCTGTTGAGAGTTCAAATATCAATACAGTTTTTCATCTGCCGGGGGACCGATGGGTTTTATGGACTGCCGGACCTTTGCGTGGCCCGGCGGTGCAATTCTGGGTGATTCTTATTTTAGCTGGTATGATTGCTTGGCTGTTAAGTTACTTCCCACTTTCTCCTTTAAAATGGTGGGAGTGGCTTTTTCTGAGTGTGGGTCTGACTCAGATGCATATGATGTCATCCCTGTTGATCATCGCCTGGCTGTTCTTGCTGGCATGGCGGGGACGCGATGGAGTGGCGGCAAAGATCAAAGTCGCTTGGCAGTTTAATCTTCTACAAGCTGGGATTATTATACTAACCGGGATTGTTTTGCTGGTGATGACTGGTGAGGTCATTGGCAGGTTTACAGGTTATCCCATTATGTTTATTAGCGGGAATGATTCTCATGATAGCACTTTGAAATGGTTCCAGGCGCGCGCTGAAGATGTTTTACCTATGCCGCAACTCGTTTCCGTATCCATTTGGTTTTATAAAGTTTTGATCTTTGTCTGGGCCACGGTTCTGGCTTTTTCACTGATTAAATGGCTGAGGTGGGGCTGGGAGCAATTCAGCTTGGGAGGCTTTTTCAGAAAGTTAGAGTCTGATTCCAGGAAAGATAGAAATAAAGTTAAACCACCCGAGCTGCCCAAACAGGACGAAAGTGCCTGATGAAGAGCTAGGCTTGAATGCTGTGGAAACCGAGCCTGTTATAACAGGCTGATTTTACAGAGGGCTTAAGCTTTCTTCTTTTTTATTTTGTATGATAAAAATGCAAGAAGCCTTTATTCGATACGAGTCAAAAGCATCAATCTTAAGTCCATGACTTGTGAGCCGGGAATATGAAGTGCTCTAAGTTTCAGTGTGCCCTCTCCTTGTTGGAGATCGATCCTGCCAAAAGTGATGCGTTTGAAATCTTTATTGTAAGATTCTATGCGTTTGACCAAGTCACGCTCCATACCTACGAGAGGCGGGTTGTGCGCTTCCGTGATGGTTCCAGTTAGTTTGGCGTTGTTGAAGCTTAACTCAATGGTTGAGCCGATGTCTTCTTGTGGACAGGTGTAAAAAAGTTCCACTTGGTACTCGCCAGTCTGGCCTACTTCGCAATGCCATTCGATGGAATCTTTAAGACTGGTCCAGTTGAAGAAGAAGGTGTCGTTGGGATGTACGCTTGAACGCTTGATGTTGCCTTTGCCAACACCGTCTCGAGCGGGAATCTGTGTCATCCTGGAACCTGGATATCCTACGACAAAAGGACGTTGGTCATGTTTTTTGCCATAGTTGGATAGCATTTCTTGGTTCCATTTTTTAGCAAGTGACTTTAATTTTTCAGCAGTTTCAGGTTCTTGATCGTTAATCGCTTTGCGTTGTCCGGGATCTTTCTCCATATCGTAGAGATTGCCTTCATGATCCAGACGATAACGCTGCGTACGCACGGAGGTTTCATTTTCCCAATAATGAAATAAAGTTCTTTCCGGCCATCCATCGGTTTGACCCAATAAGAGAGGTTTCAGGCTAATGCCATCAAGCGGTTTTGTCTCAGGCATTTCAGACAATGTCAAACCACATAGATCGGTAAGAGTGGGTAGCAGGTCATAGGCAGAACATAGAGGTAGAATTTGGGTGCCAGGTTTAATCTTTCCTGGCCATCTAATGAAGAGGGGCGAGCGAACGCCGCCTTCGTCTGTGGAGGCTTTTATACCCTTCATACCGCCGTTCCAGCGATCACCGTTTGGACCATTGTCACAGAAAAAAAGGACTAGGGTGTTTTCGGCTAGCTTGAGGGCATCGAGCTTGGCCAGCAGCCTACCCACGTTCCAGTCTATGTTTTCGCACATAGCCAGTGCAGCTCGTGTATGATCAATAGATTCAATTTTCTTATTCGGGTGATCCTGAGTCAGCTCCATGTTCTTGAATTTTTGCCACCAGCGATCCGGAACCTGCATCGGCGAATGGGGTGTGTTGAAGGGAAGATAAACAAAGAAAGGTTGGTCCTTATGTGTTTCGATGTAGTTCATAGCTCGTTCGGTAAAGTCATCTATGACATAGCCATTACCGGTGGTGATGTCTCCGTTATGATCAAGCATTGGGCTGAAGTAGTTGCCCCAGTGACCGGAGCAGAAGCCATAAAACTCATCAAAACCTCGTGTGTTGGGATGGTACGGATCTTGCATGCCGCTGTGCCATTTGCCGAAAGCTGCTGTCTGGTAGCCGGCTTTTTTGAAGATTTCTGACATGAGTGTTTCGTCTGCGTTAATTCGCTCGCCTCCGGCAGAGGTGGCATATACGCCTGTGCGAACATAATGGCGCCCGGTTAATAATTCAGCACGGGTGGGTGAGCACACCGGGCTCACAAAAAAGGAGTCAAACATAGCTCCATCCCGCGCCAAGCGGTCGAGGTTGGGTGTATCAATAGCTGTGTTTCCATTGATGCTTAGATCGCCCCAACCCTGATCATCCGTAAGGATAATGATTACATTGGGCTTGGATTCAGCAAAGACACATTGAAGCATCCATGCTGAAAAGATGCATATAAGATGGTAGGGAATTTTCATAAACCTATTTTTGATTATAATGGCCGTATCAAAAAAGTTTGATACCAAATTTAAGTAAGATCCATAGCAGTAGACCATAAAGGATGATGGTAACTAGAGTTGCTAAAATCATACTCAGTAAAAAATCAAATCTTTGCAGACAGAACGGAAGTGCAACAAAAAAACCCAGAGAGGGTAACACAAGCCAGAATACGCCATAAGAAAACTCGCTGATCTTGG
>JBCCWR010000122.1:0-6841 GCA_039193385.1 Verrucomicrobiota bacterium
CTTCGTAAGAAGGACATTATTGCTGTTTTATCTAATGGTAGTTTTGATGGGCTCATCCCTAAGCTTATAGATAAAATTAAAAAGCTTTCCTGAATAAATACATCACGAATCCAGGTTTCTTATTCATTCGATTGAATTAAATAGAACAATTTAATTTAACTCTAACTGGTTCCTAGCCGAATATAATATGTGTACGATGCGTCTCATATAGGCAACGGTTAAACTTATGACTAAAAATAATAAGGAACTGCAAGAAGCGTTTCAGGCCTACCTCAACGAGATCGGTAAAACCCGTCTCCTGACAAGAAAAGAAGAAGTAGAACTCGCTGAACGTATCGCCCAAGGCGATGAATCTGCTCGCAAGAGAATGATTCAGGCCAACCTCCGCTTGGTGGTTAAGATTGCACGAGATTATAAGAACTATGGGTTACCCATGCTCGATCTTGTTTCGGAGGGAAATTTGGGCTTAATCCGTGCGGTAGAGAAATTTGATCCGAATAAGGGCGCGAAGTTTAGCACGTACGCATCATGGTGGATCAAACAAGCCATACGACGCGCTTTGGCCAACCAAAGTAAGACGATTCGGCTGCCGGTCTATTTGAGTGACCGTGTTCAGAAGATGCGACGAATCGAACATCAGCTAACGGATGAGTTAGGACGGGCTCCTTCGGAAGCGGAAATCGCTTCGGAGCTACAAACGACTGTGGCTCAAATTAACATGCTCAAGCGTGTTTCTATGGAAACTCTTTCACTGGATGCATCTGGCACTAACGAGGATGACGACTATTTACTTGTTGAAAGAATTGGAGATCAAAATATAGATGCCCCTTCGGATACGATTGAGGAACTAAACATGCAAAAGACCGCGCTTGAGGCTTTAAAAAATCTACCTCCCAGAGAATTTGAGATTCTCAATTTGCGTTTTGGGCTTGATGGCGGAGAAGTACAAACTCTATCCGAAATTGGTAAAACTTTTAATGTCACCCGGGAACGGATTCGCCAACTACAAAACAGTGCTCTGGAAAAAGTGCGACGGGCTTTGTATCGGCTCGATTCTGAATCACGACGTGTTTCGGAAGGTCTTAAACAGACGAAGAAGCGGAAACTACCTGCTACTTTAAAGAAAAGGTCCAACAAGCAACAACTTGAAATCAATTTAAAGAACTATGATGTTTCCCGGATTATCAAACTTAAAGATTCAGATAATCTTCTAGCATAATTTTTCTTTTGGGATTTTGCCCTTTAGCCTCTTACCCCTGTTCTTCTATGACTTTATCTACAAGCAGATAAGGTCTTAGTTTTACTCAACTTTGTTAAACCTGCATGATGCCATAGCTATACGACCATCTCTGCAAGATCTTGGGATCTTGAGATCTTGGAAGAGGAGACTTTATAGGCAACTTCTAGTACCGCCTTTTGATACAACTGCGTTGTCTTTAAAGTCTCTTTTCCTCATGCTTTAACACATCCGACCCGCCCTCTATGGCATCATGCGGGGGAAATCAAATGCCAGAGAGTTCACAGAAAACCATTCATTGCACTCTCTATATTTTTCAGCTAATCCCTTATAGCCCATGACTTTGCAAGAAAGTTACAGACGCTGCACAGATTTAGCTCAGGCACATTATGAGAACTTTCCGGTAGGCCTGCTGGTTCCCCGCCATAAACAACCGCATGTGCATGCCATTTATGCCTTTGCTAGAGTTTCCGATGATATTGCTGATGAAGGCTATGCGGACCCGCGCGAAGCGATGCCACGTAAAGACGCTCCCACGCCGGCCATCCGCACAGAGCAAATGAAGCACTATCGGGAGCAATTAGAGAATTGCCTGGCGGATAAACCAGTCGATCCTGCTTTTAAATGGATTTTTCTCCCTCTGAAAGACACGATGGAAAAACTGCATTTACCAGCACAACTCTTTTTTGATCTTCTTTCAGCGTTCCAACAGGATATCGACCAATGTCGCTATGATAGTTTTTCCGATGTGCTTGATTATTGCCGACGCAGTGCTAACCCTATTGGTCGTCTTGTTCTTCATCTCCATGACATACGTGATGATAACTTGCATGAACTTTCTGATCATATATGCACTGCACTTCAACTGGCAAATTTTTGGCAAGATGTATCGGTAGATCTTGGCAAGGATCGCATTTATTTACCGCAAGAGGATTTGAAAAAATTTGATGTGCAGGAAAAAGATTTATTCGGAAGCAAGGTAACGCAAGAATTTCTTAAACTCATGGAATTTCAAGTGGAGCGTACTCAAGGCATTTTTGATGATGGTGTCTCACTGCCACGATTTCTTCCATTTAGACTTTCCTGGGAAATACGCATGACTTGGCTGGGAGGAACCTCTATTCTTAAAAAAATACGTCAGCAAAAGTACAATACTCTGAGCAAGAGGCCTAAGCTCACTAAGCTAGACATGTTATGCATGGGGCTTCAGGCTTTAATCAGACGCTAATATGCAAAACCTTAGTAGCAAAGAGATCACCCAAAAGAGCGGCTCTAATTTAGCGATGTCGTTCTTCTGTTTATCCAAAAAGAAACAACATGCTATGAGCGTTTTCTACGCTTTTTGCCGTGTTGCAGATGACATTGTAGATCAGAAAAATAAAAGCATTGCATCCAAGCAGGAAGAAATCAATGCGTGGCTTCGTGATATAGAGGCATGCTATGATGGCACACCTGACTCACCGCTGGCGCAAGAGCTTCAGGAGGTTATTCAGACCTATGAAATGTCATCTGAGCCGATCAAGGAAATTTTGCGTGGCGTGGCCATGGACTTGAACAAGAGCCGATATCAAAATTTTGCAGAACTAAGTCTTTATTGTTACCGTGTTGCATCAGCAGTCGGTCTGTCTTCTATTGAAATCTTTGAATATAAGTCCTCGCGCACCAAAGAATATGCCGTGGCTCTGGGAATGGCATTTCAATTAACCAATATTTTACGCGATATTAAATATGATTTAGTAGAATACGAACGAATCTATATTCCTCAAGAAGAGATGGATGCCTTTGGCGTTTCAGAAGATGATCTGCGCCACCGCCGTGACACTTCAGGCATGTATCGCCTTTGCATGCTCCAGTACCATCGTGCGCGACATTACTATGCCAAGGCAGAGAGATTGCTTCCAGATATAGACAGGGAAAATCTCAAAGCCGCTTCTATCATGACGCGCGTTTACTTTGAGTTGTTAGAAAAATTAAAAAGAAAACGGTTTGGACTTGGGTATGATAAATGCCTGCGTCTGAATAAAATCGAAAAAATTGTAGCAGCTATAAGAGGTCTGACTCACAAACCCGTTCTGCCCACCCCTCTAGCACAGCCTAAACGTATAGCCGTCATCGGCGGAGGTTTTTCAGGTATTGCCGCTGCTACCAGGTTATCGCGTGCGGGACATGTCGTGGAACTTTTTGAAGCAAAGCCTTATATAGGAGGGCGTGCTCATAGCTACAAAGACGCTAAAAGTAGTTTAACTCTGGATAACGGACAGCATATTCTCATGGGTTGTTACCATTCTGCTATGGAGCTTATTGATCATCTAGCTGTGAGAGACAAACTCGACTGCCAGCCTGTCATTCGTGTGCCCTACCATAGCCTTGATCAAGGTTCCAGTGAGTTAGCGGCATCCGACCTACCATCTCCTTTGCATATGCTTTCTGCACTCATAAATTTTAAAGAGTTTAGCTGGATGGATCGTTTAGCCATTATGTTTTTCGGAATAGCACTTCGTGTTAAGCCTCAGCCTGCTTCAACCCAAACAGTTGAGGAATGGCTTAAAACGGAATACCAGACATTCAATGCCCAGCGTGTGCTTTGGGAGCCCCTTTGCATTGCTGCACTCAACGAACCTATCTCCACAGCAAGTGCACGCTTATTTCATGCTGTGCTGAAGCAATCTCTCTTTGGTAATAAAACAGATTCAACTTTCTACTTTAGTAAAGTTGGGCTGGGTGAACTGCTGATGCCTGAGGCAGAAATAATGTTAACAGCTACAGGAGGTAAAATTCACCAAAGCACAACGGTTAGGAAAATGGACTTTTCCCCCAAATGCCACATCAAACAGATAACTACGGATAAAGGTCAAGACGATTCCTTCGATTGCTATATCAGTACGCTTCAACCCAAAGCACTGGCTAGATTACTTCCTGAAGAGTCGAGTTTAAAACAAGATGTGCAGCAGATAACCTCATCGCCTATTATTTCCGTACATCTCATTCTTGATAAAAAAATTCTCGATGTTCCCTTCGTTGGTTTGCTCGATTCCCCTGTGCAGTGGATCTTTGACTGCACCAGTCATCATGACCCTAAAGATATAGGTCATAACTATCATTATGCTGTTATTATCAGTGCTGCCTATGAGACATTAGAAATAAAGAGCAATGAGCTGCTTAACATCATAATAGAAGAAGTAGAAAAACACTATCCAGAGGCTGCTAAGGCTGAACTGAAGCACCATATTATTTATAAATCACGTGATGCCACATTCGCTGCCCGTCCGGAAATTCATCGCCTTCGTCCCACTAATATAACGCCGTGGAGAAATTTATTTCTAGCGGGAGATTGGATACAAACGCAACTACCTGCCACACTGGAAAGTGCTGTTTTAAGCACAGAACCTCTGGCTGATCTTATTGATTCTGCCTATGCTGATAAGGATGCTCAAATAGAGGAAAACTCTATCCAAAAAGAGAAGCATAAGCATGAAGTTGTCACATCGCTCCCATAACAAAACGTTCGCGGCCTGTGAGATCCTCTTCAACGCGGGTGTGACGATAGCCTACCTTCTTGAGTAAAGATTCAACTTCGCACACATGCCCTATGCCTGTTTCAAGAAATAATTGAGGCGCGATAGAAGCGGACTGTTCTATAAGAGGAGCAATGAAATCCAGGCCGTTACTACCGCCATCTAAAGCCCGTGCTGGATCGCACTGCACTTCGTGGGATAGAGAATGCATTTCATCTGTTGTCAGGTAAGGCAGATTAGCCACTACTACATCTGCATTTTCTGTTATATTTTGCAATAAGTTGCCTTCTCTCCAGGTAATGTTCAAATGTTCATAGGTTCTGTGATTCTCCCTTGCGAGGTTGAGTGCTTTATCATCAATGTCTATGGCAATGATTTCACATTCTTTCCATTCATGGGCTAAAGCTAGTGCTATAACACCGCTACCTGTGCCGACGTCATAGACACGTTTGGTGCGCCCTAGTTCAGTATTCGCTAGGATAAATTCTACAAATGCTTCCGTCTCAGGTCGGGGAATAAGAGCATCCTTAGTCGTCTTAACCTGCAATCCATGGAAATCCACTTCTCCGATAATGTGCTGTAATGGCTCATATTTCCCCCGACGCTTAACCATCTCACGTAATGCATTCATTTCGGAATCGCTAAGAATTCTTTCAAACTCAAGGTAAATTTGCATTCTGGTTAAACCAAGCATATGAGCAATCATATGTTCAACCTGAAGTCGGGGAGATTTCACCCCCTTCTTCTCAAGAAAATCAGTTGATTTATTTAGAACCTCTAAAATGTTCACCCATCCTTATTAGCCTATAAAAAGAGAGCTTCCAATCAGGAAGCTTTTTAAATGACTGATGTCTATTGGAGCGGTGAAAGAGCGGCGAGTTTGGTCTCTGTAGGAGCTAAGCCTAACTGTTCTCTAATGATATTACGTACTTGTGAAATACGTTTTCTTTCAGCTACAGAGAGGGATTCGGGGGTTAGATCGTTACCATCTAGAGTTACGCCAAAGCCACTCTCCAAACTGAAATTATAAGTTCCATCTTCGTTGTAAAGTTGAACCATACCATCTGCAACCTGACTGGTGATTTTTTCATCTTTATTAATAATACTAAATAACGTGCCCTTTGCTTCTACGATGCCATGATGCGTCTTGATTTTATAAGATGTCAATGAATGGTCCACATCTTCCAGGGCTGATACAATATGACCTTTGTGAACCACAAGGATAACAGCTGATTTACCTTCTGAATTGCTGAGGGTTTGAATCTCCACTTCTGTGTTGGGCTCCAACCATGTTCCTGATCCCTGTATAAGTTGTAGTATCGCTGTGCCGCTGGCATCTGTTCGTAAAATCATACCTTGAGTAAGAGAGTCTCCTTTTATTAAAGCTCTTGTGGAACTGGTTTCTGTATCTATTGATTCCACCTTTCCAATGATTTGCAGAACAGAAGCTTTAATGACGGGATCAAGTATTTCAGGTACATCCATTGATAGGTCAGCTTGCGGGGTTTCTACATCTGGATCACTATTTTTTACTTCGGTAGTCGGTAATATGAGTTCTTCCTGCTCGGCTAAAGTGAGTTCGGGCTCTTGGGGAGTTTTTTCCCCATAACTAAAGTTAAACTCACTGCTAGGGTCCAGAGCTTTTCCATCAACTGTTACGCTACCTAGAACGCCGGTTTTGAAACTTGTAGCGCTTGTATCTTTAGAACTTCGTATTGTTAAAACAGCTCCATCTTTTAAATCTATTTTTTTTCCAAATAGCCATAAACTGATATTTGTAGGGGCTTCTCCATCAGGACTTTGATAAATCATTGTCGTTAGGTGACCCTGTAAATCTCTTCCATGTGAAATACGCAAGGTCTGGTCTGCCACCTCAATGTCTTCACCGATTGTTCCTAAATTAATTTCCTTTAGCGTTTTACCCTGAGGGTCGACGAATTTGATGTCCCCCAATGCCGTGATAAGCATGACTGGATCTGCCCAGAGATTGTGAAGGCTTAATGCAAATAAAATAAGAAGTAGCTTGGTTTTTTTCATATAACTGATATCCCACTAATTGGCTTAAGAGTAAATAATGGCAAACACAAAC
>JBCCWR010000123.1:0-6727 GCA_039193385.1 Verrucomicrobiota bacterium
GATCATTTTCTTCCCTGATTGTTTTGTTCAATCCAGAAGATATAAATATTAGAAATATTTAATGGTATAATCTTCTTTTTGATGAAATAAGAGGAACTTTCTTCCGCAGTAATAAATGACTCTAATTTAGAAATAATGAAGCAGTATCCTGAAAAGCTGGATAAAATTGTGCACTTTTTTGAATCTTTTGAAGATGAAGGAAAGCGAGAAAACCTTTTGAGTTATGCAGAACGTTTCCATTTGTTTTTAGCTCAAGAAGATGATGTCTTTGATCTATATGACATAAGACACGATAAAGAGTGCGTGGATGAAGTAGGCATCTTCCTTAAAGTAGATCCTCACAATAAAGCGAAGATAAGAATGTCGCTGGGAGATAAGGTGCAAACTTTGACACGAGCACTTTCAGCCATTATGTGTGAAGGCTTTTCTGGTGCGAAAGTGAAAGAAATTTTACAAACAAAAGAAGATTTTGTTCCGAAAATTATCGGAGCACAGCTCGTACGTGCTCGTAGCCAAACCATGTATTACGTCTTCAGAAGAATTCAGGAAATTTGCCAAAAATATGAGCGTCTATCCTGATACTATATTTTTTTAAGGTTCATGCACTGATGTTTTCACAGACTTCTATTCTATAATTATATTGAGAATTTTTTTGCTTTAATGAGAACCCTGGCTTAACTGTGCGGGAGAATTAATATTATTAACAACTATGGGAGATCGACAGAAAACAAAGATTCTATACGAAACGCACAGTCACACCACCTTGTGCAAGCATGCAGAGGGCAAAATTTCTGAATATGCATCCCATGCAGAAGCACGCGGATTAAAAGGACTCACCGTTACCTGTCATTGCCCTTTACCTGATGGTATGTCCCCCCATGTGCGTATGGCAGAAGATCAATACACGCATTATCATGAAATGATTCATGAAGCACGCGAACAATGGAGAGGACGTGTTGATATTCTGGCAGGTTTGGAAAGTGACTACTTTCCAGGTCTGAATGCTTACTTGGAGAAATTACATGCGCGAGCGCCGCTCAACTATGTCTTAGGGTCTGTTCACCCGCAAATTATATACTATCGAGCTCGCTTTAGCTCAGGAACCTGGGAAAATACAGTGGCCAACTATTTTGACCAATTGGCGGAAACAGCCGAGTCAGGCTTATTCGACTGTGTATCTCACCCAGATTTAATTAAAAATGAGTCACCTCATCAATGGAACATCCAAAAAGCCATGCCATTCATTAAAAATGCTCTAGATCGCATTGCAAAAACAGGCGTGGCTATGGAACTAAATACTTCTGGTATCAATAAAGCTATTCAACAGATGAACCCTGCACCAGAAATACTTGATGAAATGAATACAAGGGGAATTCCAGTAGTCATTGGAGCAGATGCTCATGTTCCTACACGTGTGGCTGATCTTTATGAAGCAGCGTTAAATCTTCTGGAAGACTGCGGATATAAAGAAGTTAGCTTTTTTATTGAACGCAAACGCCAGACAGTGTCTATCGAACAAGCCCGCTTGAGCCTTATACCTACAAAAGAAGTTGTTGCGTTTAATAATTAAATAGCTTCAGCTTCCAAATGATAACTTACGCACACCGGCATAACTACAGGAACTGAGAACATCAATGACACGCTGTTGTTTCGCTTCAGGATCAGGACGAATAATTACAGACTGATCCTGGTCCACATCGATAAGTCTCTTTAATTTTTCACGAAGACCTTCGAGCTCAATATCATCACTTTTAGCTATAGGACTCTTATTAAAAAAAACAGCTCCATCCTGGGCTATGATAATATTTACCGGAGGATTCAGAACTTCTTTATCCGTTTTTGCAGACTTACTTTCACTAGGAACTTGAACCCCAATATGTCCTTCGATAATCGACTCTCCAGCAGCAACAGTAAAAGCACAAAGTAGGACAAACATGAGATTGACCATAGGTGCAATCTGCATATCTATCTGATCATCAGGATCTGCCTTAAATCCTCTTTTAGCCATAATTTTAAATCACTATTCCTCGAACTTTTGTGTCGTAAATGTCACGTTGATGATGCCTAAATTTCCACACTGGATCATCACTTCCTTAACCATTTTGTAGGGCACTTCCTTGTCTGCACGAATCACTACGCGGTAACTTTGACCGCCTGCACCAAGCTTTTCAGCTAAGGCTTTTCTGCTTTTAAGCTCCCCTGTAATATCTGCTGCTTCTTTGTATCTGATTCCTTCGATATCTATCTCCATTGCCCCGGAAAAAGGATTAAGAAATAAATTGAGCACCGTTTCCCCTAACTCCTTACTCACTTCGTCAGAATCACCAGAATCAGGTAAAGTAACTTCTGCAATCTGTTGAGAAATTTCTGTGTTTGCCGTCGCCACAAAGAAGATCAGAAGACACATAAGGACATCGCACATGGTCGATATCTGAAACTTCGGTTCATCATCTTCATCAGCAAAAGCTTCTGTATCTTTTCTAGGCACGGCTGAATCTTTAAAAATTAGTAAGCTTGTTGTGGAGGATAACCAGGATCAGCCTGTTGAGGAGCAGCCGCCATACCTTCTGCATTGGAGAAGCCCACTTGTACACCATAGAGCTGATCCACAGGAATGTCTTCAACAAGTAAATTAGCTTCCGTATCCGCATCTGCCAGAGCCTTATTACCCTGTGTTCTGATAACATAATAAAGAAGAAACGCAGGAATACCAACAACCAGCCCTCCGGCCGTTGTAACGAGTGCCTCAGAGATCGCTGATGAAAGTGATCCAAAATCTTTCGCTCCACTATCCGCCAAAACTTTAAACGCTTTGATCATACCTGTTACTGTTCCGAACAAACCAAACATAGGCGCCACAACACCGACAACGGAGAGGTAGTTTAAATTACCCTTCATTTTTGCCGCTGCTTTAACAGAAGTATCCGCTAAGACATTCTCAAAAGCTTCACGCCCTTTACCTACACGTTCTAGAGCGGCACCTACAACACGAGACAAAAAACATGGATTGGCCTGACAAATTTCCCAGGCCTGCTGATAATTACCGGCTAAAATAGCATCTCGTAGTAAGGCAATAACGGCTGCTGGTGCTAGCTTACTTTTTCTCAATTTGAGAAATCCTTCGATTGTGAATGTAAACACAGCCATAGACAGGGCTGTAAGAATATACATGGTAAAACCACCCGCATTAAATAGATCAAAAAACGTTTCGTCAGATTTTTCAGATCCATCTTCTTGTCCCCAACCAAACTCAGGCATTAACATGAGTATTGCTAAAGGCATCAGAGCAATGAGCCATTTGGACATTAGGTTATCTTGATATTTCATTTTTTATTATTTCTAGTTTTAATTTACAGTTAAATTTGGATTTTTCTGACGCAGTAAATCTGCTCTCTGTTGCGCCTTCCTGGCACGCTGCTCCGGTTTATTGTAGATCAGAGCTACTTTGAGATAATTTTCTAAAGCTTCAACGTTATTTCCCTTCTTTTCTTCAACTTGTGCTTTCATATAAAGAAGACCTCCCAACATAATTAAATCTGCTTTAGGAGGAATAACTTCATCAACTTTAACATTTGCTGTTATCTCATTAATAAGTGAATAAGCCTGATCAAATTGGTCTTTTTTAAAAGCAATGTGAGCCTGTGCTACTTTACCAACATCCTCCAATTCCGTTCCACGGTATGTATCAACAATTCTTTTTGCCATTTGCTCTGCATCAAAAGTTTTTTCCATTTGAGCATGGGCCTGAGCAATATAGCTGGCGGCATCCGCCACCCAGGCTGCTTGAAGTTCTGGAATCATATATTTATTAACCAATGGCTGAAGCGCTGCAATCGCATCGGCATACTTACCTTCAGAGTATGCATTAATTCCTTTTTCATAAGCGGGACGTTCCCCAAGAATAATCTTCTTTACATTATTCATGGGAAATGGAATTTCGCCTTGAGGAACTTTGACAAAAATGAATTTAGGGGCCTGAACTCTTAAAATTTCTCCTTTGACTGGATCCCCTTTCTTTAGGATGATCTCGTCTTGCGCTACTAAAGTTACACTGGCAATGAAGAGGTTTACTAGCAACAAGATACGTAGACATTTTAATGCGATTGCCATAAATACACTATTAGTTGTGCCTTTTTAATTAACATATAACAAGAAAAAACAACTTATGATTTCCTTCATCAACGAGAAACTTCGTTTCATCCTCATTTTCGTACTCGTTCTTCTAATCGCCGCTTTTCTCTTATGGGACTACAACAGCACCAGTCACGGTCAGCACAGTGAGGTCATAGGCAAAATCGGCGGGAGGAATATTCATACCGGGCATTTTAGTTCTGCACATATGGGAACACGTATTTTACTTACTCTACGAACAGGACGAAATATTGGTACTCTAAGCAATCAGCAAGAACAAATGCTTTATCAGCAAACCTGGAACCGTATGATTATACTTAATGCTGCAGAAAAAGCGGGTATTCAGGCGTCCAACGAAGAAATCAGTGAATATATTCAAAATTCCCCTTTGTTTCAGAAAGACGGAAACTTCTCCTTTGAAGAATTCAAACAGTTTAACGAAAACTTCTTAAAATCTCGTGGCATAACAGACGGACGCTTTGAAGAGCTCATAGCCGAACAAATTATATTTGAGGAAATGTCGAATCTCATCAGCAATATGGCAACTTCTAACCCTTCATCTATTCAAGAACGCATTGGACAACTTTACGGCCAAGCAACTGTACAGCTCGTTCTCGTTGATAAGGCAGATATTGAAGCCGCTATTCAGCCAACGGAAGAAGATTTAAAGACATTTTATGATCAAAACCTTTCAAACTATCGTACTGAAGAACGTCGTATTTTTGAATACATCTACTTTAAAACTGATGATGATCTATCAACACTGGAAGAGCCTGAGCGCAAAAAGAAAATCAATGAACTAGGAGAAGTAGCTTACACTTTTTGTGAACCCTTCTTTCCTCAGGATGAAAATGAGAAAGTCCCTTCTTTTACAGAAGCTGCTCAAAACGCAAAAATGGAAATTTTGACAACAGAAGCAGTTACAAGTAGCGAACCTTTAATTCAAGACATCAAGGACATTGAAGCAACACGCATAGCCTATGGCCTTACACTAGCTCAACCAGTCAGTCATCAGATCCAAGTAGCGAATGGATTCATGGTTTTACACCTGAAACAAATTATCCCATCCAAGCCTCTTCCTCAAGAAGACGTAGCAGACCAACTTAGCCAAGATTATATCCAAAGAAAAGTGCAGCAGGAACTCACTATCCAAGGAGAACAACAACGCAGTAGCATCCAGAAAGAACTAGATCTCGAGACTCCTTGGGAAACCATCGTTACTAATCTTGAATTAAAGACGAGCGACGTGCCCCCATTTGAACCATCTTCCAATGAGCTTAAGATCGATCACGCCGACCAAATCCGCCGGGCCACACAAGAACTTACCCCTGGAGGAATTTCTGATTTTCAATACACAAATCAAGGCGGTTTTATTGTCTACCTTGTTACTCGCGAAACACCTTCTGCTGACCGTATCACAGCTCTTACCCCTGTTATTAAGCAGCAAATGACCCGAGAACAACGTTATCTATTTGTTCAACAGTGGATTCAAGCCCAATACAAAGCTCCTGGAAACACCTTGCCTATCTGGTCCCGGCCTCAGTCTGAATCATAATAGACTGTGACTCCGAAACATCGTTTTGAGTGCCTCATTTATTAACCTGACATCAAGCACAAGCATTGGAGCTAACTGTTACTATGTAAATGTTGGTTCCAAAGGATTTGTTTTCGATGCTGGGATGGACCCTAAACAAGAGGGCTATGATGCCTTACCTCATATTGATCTTATCGATCGCAGGCCTGTTGATGCCATCTTTCTGAGTCATGCACATCATGATCACACAGGTGCACTGCCTCTGCTAATGTTAAGACAGCCAGATGCAAAAACTTTTATGAGCGAGCCGACCTACTTTTTAGCCGAACCGCTGTTGCATAATTCTGTCAACGTCATGAAACGTAACCGTCAGCAATATGGGATATTAGATTACCCGCTTTATACGCATAAAGATATCGACACCATTTGCAAACGCTGGCAGGCATGTCATTTTAAGAAAACATGGTCAACAGAAGGCTTTCCCATCAAGGAAGATGAAGAGGCACCAGCGCGCTTTCGCCTGCACCATGCTGGTCATATACTTGGTTCAGCCTCTGTTGAACTGCAAGTCGATGATCAAACCATCCTTTATACAGGTGATATTAACTTCACGGATCAGACCATTATGCGTCAGGCCAAACTACCCAAGAAGAATATCGACATACTTATTGTTGAAACCACACGTGGGGCACAGAAAACCCCTAAAGGCTACAGTCGTAAACAAGTTGCACGCCAGTTTATTAAAGCACTAAGTGAAACCTTTGAAAATGGAGGAGCTGCCCTTGTCCCTATCTTTGCCATGGGTAAAACCCAAGAAATCATCACACTTCTGCATCTGGCACAAAGGCGTGGAGAGCTGCAATTTGAAAAAATATTTATTGGAGGACTGGGAAAGGCTTTTTCAAATATATACGATCAACTTTCCCATTCCGTCATGAGACTTTGTCCGGATATTAAGATTTTAGAAGACATCCAACCTGAAATGCTAAACCCCAAAAAACTAAATGACTTTAAATCGAAACGAGGCCACATCTATCTCATCCCCTCCGGCATGATGACCCC
>JBCCWR010000124.1:0-6632 GCA_039193385.1 Verrucomicrobiota bacterium
ATACTGACGATCATCCAGATGGCAAAGGGCCTCTGTTTCAGAGGCTAGAAGAAGAGATAGGCGATGTCATAGCAGCACTTACATTTGTAATCAAACATGATCCCAAATTAAGTCGTGCTGCTATCGAAAGTAGGGCTGAATTTAAGCTTGCTTTATTTGAAAAATGGCATCGAGAAGAAAGCTAAAATCCCCATGGCGCACTTATAGACTCATCAAGCTTCTCACTAGCTTTTTCAAATACTTTGACTAACGCATAAACACTTTCAGGTGAGCTACTCTTAACCTGACCATGGGTTATTGCTTTGTCAACTGTCTCAATAGCTACTAGTCTATGTTTGCTAAAGACTTGAATATATTCTGTTGCACTTAGGCCGAAGCTTTTATAGTTAAGCAATGGAACAATTTGAATATTGCCTGAGAATGGATTTAGTTCAGATTCTTTGGCCTTATCTTGAACGGCGGCTATAGCCTTATAAGAAGCAGCGATCGCAATTGGTATAGGCCGAATGTCGCCCATTAATGCGGTTAGCTCATTAAAGATTTGATTGTGATTAACACTACCGACTTGCTTAACTGTAAAGCGGCCTGGATAGGTTTTGTCGTTCAACGCTTTTGCGTCATTTTCTGCGGATTGCTGAACGCTATAGGACCAATATTTAACAGCATCTTCTCTATGCCCAACCTGGAAGCCGAGCGAATAGTCTACAACGTACAGCAATTCATCAGGATAATCTTTGTGCTTAAACGAATCTTTGATAATCCATCTATTGGTCATAACTATCTCCAGCCTTTATTCCAGTCATCATCAGAAGGATGAGAAAACTTTGATGCCGTCTCCTGATTTTTATCATCTGGATTAGACCAATTAATTGAAAAACTATTTCCATTAACATCATTTGCAATAGCCAGCATTGGCGCTGCCCATGGAGCTGGCGTCATAGGCGGTATTGGACCAGACCAAGGTAGTTTAGGTACATTCCATGGGTTAACCGGCTGCGTAGGAGTCGGTATGGACGGGAAAGGAAATGGTACAACTTCCTTTTTGATAATCGTTTCACCAAGCACTCCTTGCACTTCTTCGAACGTCCATCCTTGCTTTAGTAATATCTTGGCTGCTTCAGTTTTGTCTTTCATGAGTAATAAAGTCTTTTTCCTCTCGATAATTATTCATGGTGTAATCCAATACTGGCTTTAGCTTAACTCTGAACCAGATATAAAAAACCAGCATCCATGCAAGTAATATCCATTGAGAATTAACGCTGGTTAGTATCCAGATTGGATAATTCATCCTAAGCATTGCTTTAACCAGCTCATTAGACTGCGCAACCTTAAGAAGCCGTTCTGTTATCAAACACGCAGCAACAGCAATAAACCATGGAATTAGTTGATGCATATCTAATACTGAACTAGTACATCAACAATAACAACTTTTCTCTACATTATTGAATTTGAATATTAAGAATTCATCACCAACATATTACCTACCCTAAAAACACCGCTTATTGTGACAATTTTTAGGTGCTGTCACATAGCAAAAATAGGCGGTAATTACGCTGACCACCATCCACCCTTTAACGAATCCTCGACGTTGTAGCTGCTGACCTGCTGACCCATGCTGACCCACCCCAAAATTTTAGGTCAGCGCAGGGTCAGCACTATGAAAGTACTGAAGAATAAAGGCTAAAGGATATAGGTATATTTATTGTGCTGACCAGTACAACTGTATAGGGTCAGCAATCAAAAGCATTGATATATATATATTCTATTTATTCTTCTTTCAGTAATAAAAGAAATAATAGATAACCTTGAAAACTAGCTGTGACAATTTGATGGATATACTATGGACACCGAAAGTAATTTAAAGAAAGGTGAGCCCATTTTAGGGTCAGCAGGTCAGCACAAATCTATGTAATCTTTGTTTAGTAATAGTTCTAGGCGCTGACCCAACTACTTTCTTGTAGGTCAGCATGGGTCAGCGAGGTCAGCACTTTTTAGGGTACCTCTATAAGTTACTGACCTGAAACCATTCAAATCTCGTTATATCTTTAGTGGGTGCATACTGAACTGTGCTGACCTATCAACGCAAACACCGAATACTTTTTTACGAAACAGTGTGCCAGTTGCTAGTCGTCACTATGTGACAGTTCTGGTATATTGCAAAAAACACCTGTTTTTTAGGTCAGTATGGGTCAGCAGGTCAGTATTCTGAGCCGTCATCCTTTGGCTCAGAATCTAGGAAATGAATGATATTGTTAGATTTTAGAGGAACAGAAATGAAATCCCCATATTACGATTACACAATTGAATATTACGATACTTTAGACAATCGACTCATCGGAGAAGTGACTCGCAGATTAAATAATAAAGAATCGCTTAAAGTATTTATAAATTACATTGCATCTTTACTCTGGGATGCTGGCATCAATCAAGGTTGCGAAAAAGTAAGGATTGTTTTTTATGGAAATAACTTTGCAATGCCAAAGATTGCAAGGCTCAAGGATTTTGAAGTTAATACTTCAACAGCAATCATTCCTAACAAAGGACAGGATTCCACTTCCGCTTACAAAAAAACAATGCAGCAGGCGATTTCTAGTATTTTTGATTGAGGTAAAAAAGAACTACGATCTGAGTTAAATTATAAAAAAGTATCTTCTTCAATCTTGCATCTGCTGCGGGTTTCAAGCCTGTGATGAGTACGTTGACAATTAATAACCTTAAGAAGAGAAAATGTTTACTTGAAGGTGCGTTTGAAGTTTACCAGGTAAACAACAGAATGATCTATCTCAGTTTTGCCGCACTTGGTATCTTGGAATACATCTATAAATTACAATTACCCACACTAGAATACTAGTATACTAATACATTAATGTGCTAGTGTATCAATAACTTAAAGGAGAACTTATGACTACTGTATTAGAGCGTTTGACAGCTCAGGCTAAGGTTGCCGCACAGGAAAGTGATAAGAAGGAAGCTAATGAGCTAGCTGCTAAAAAGCAGAAGAATCAAGATTCAGCTATATCGGAATTGCGTCAATGTATTGAGCAGGTTTTACCTGCGGAGTTAATTGAAGAGTTAAATTTAAAGTACGGTTATTCTAATCGCAATAGAGTTAATCGAGCTTATGCGAGCGTTGCCATTACGGAAGAACATGCGCTTACGCTCAGTCTTTCTAATGGCATGTTAATGGTTAGTTTTCCTGAGAATATGTTTATTCATTCAGGCTCTACTACTCATCCGATTTGGCCAGAAACATCTTCTGATATAGCTGAGAAGATAGGTTCAGTTAATACTTTTCTGTTGTTATTGGATCAGGTTAAGCAAAATATTCAAGAGGCTGAACAGAAAGAGCAAGTTCGACAACTGCAGATCAAGAAAAATTATGAAGCGGCTGAGCGTAAACGTATTGAGCGAGATCAGTTTATTACTGAAGTGAAGACTGAGTTAGATGCTCAAGACGCTGTACTCAGGCCGATGATCGAAAAGCTGGCTAATGACTTTGATTGGGAATGGCCCTCTGGTGTAACTGTTACTGTTTATAAATGGGAATGGGCAGAAGGCTGGAATGATGATGAAGGCGAGCCTTACCGCAAATATGTTTATGCATTAGTCGATACGTTAGATGAAGAAGGATACTTCACTGATGTAAATGGCAGAGAGATCAAGCTTGAACCCTATAACTATCCAACGGTTGAACGGATTGTTGTCGATTCTAAAAAGAAGGCGCTTGACATAGCACCTTACATGGCTAAGAAACTACGAATAGAGAATGTTCGTCAAGTTGCCGTCGCTGATACAGAAGGGCTAAAGTTCACTATGAACGAAGATATGCGGGTAGCGCATATTGCTAAGACGCTACCTGTTCCAGCTCCATGGCTATCAGATGCAGCTAAGATTCATTTGCCAGAGTCTCAGGTTATTCAGCTAGAAACTGACTTACCCGTAATTATTGATAAGCTACGTCAAGCAAAATTTATTTAGAGCTCTCCCATGAAACCAAAGTTTTTGATTCTCGATAAGGATGGTACTTTTATCCAGCCTAAGTCCGGTAGCCAGTTCGTCCAAAATCCTAAAGACCAGGAACTTATACCTGGTGCTTTAGAAGCTGTTCAGTATTATGTCAATAATGAGGGCTATAAAGTTGCGATCGCAACAAATCAAGGTGGCTGTGATACCTATACAGTTAAAGCTAGCCAGGTCAAAGTCGGCAATATCTTAGTCAGTCATAGTTTTAATGCGCCCGACTTACGAGTCATGGATGTTAGACCTAGCAACTATTTAGTGGAATTTTTGCTGAGCAATCTTATGATTGCTGGTTATCACGAAGATGATAACGTCGTGATTCGATATAAGAGTCAGGCCGCTGCATCTGATGAGTTAGCTTATGCTATTAATCTTCTCAAGATGAATCTAATCGGTTACCTTTGCCCGGACATATCAGGCCATGGTTGTATTCAGGTACAACGAATTGATTCAGAAATCTATACCTTTAACGACCTAGGTTATACCGACATCAGCAAGCATCCTAATTGCTATGGTCAGTTTCGTAAGCCAGGCCCAGGCATGATTAATGCCGCTCGAATGCAGCTCGCCAATGTAGAAGACTGGCAGTCTATTGAATGCCTCTACGTTGGTGATAGGACGGAAGATGAAGAAGCTGCTGAAGCGGCTGGCGTTGCATTTATGTGGGCTGAAGATTGGTTACTACCTTTTTTAGAATAAAGTTTTTTTGCTTTATAATTCTAGTATCCCGGATTCAGGAAATCATGAAGTTGCCCACTATAGTTCAGGTTATTGATTGGCTAGCAATAAAGCATGTCCATCAAGAACATGTTTTTATCATAGCCATTGCTATGGCTGGCCTATCTCTTTTGCTGGCCACTGCTGGCCTCCGGCTTTATCAATTAACGCTTTTGTTCTGCGTCTACCTAACTGTTGTTTATTTATGGCGCAATGACTACTAAACCATTGGCTAGAAAAGCTTACGGGTCTATTCCTCATTTGCCAGGGTCTAAGCGTGGTTCTGGTGATTATGGTCTTAGCGACTCTCAAGCTTCGATAATGACCCATCAACCTCGACGGGGTGACACAATTATTGTTACTGAGAAGCTCGACGGTAGCTGCGTAGCGATCGCGAAGATTGACAGTAGGATTATTCCTCTTGTCAGAGCAGGTTATCCAGCTCATTCTTCATCCCATTGGTGCCATTGGCAATTTAATAAATGGGTTCTTCGTGACGCACCTCGGTGGGACACGTTACTGAAAGATGGTGAGCGCTTGGTCGGAGAATGGCTCGGCCAAGCCCACGGCACCATGTATGAATTGGGTGACAAAGAGCCGTTCTTTGCGTTTGACCTGATGATGGATGATCGACGCTTGTCGATGAGTACTTTTTGGGATCGATTTCATTCTGTCCAAACGACTCCCCTTGTCGCCTATAGCTGTGAAGATGGACTACCTATTCAGTACTGCTGGAAGCAAATGACAGAAACCTTTGCTAAAGAGCGTATCGGCCCACCAGAGGGCCTTGTTTATCGTGTCGAGTACAACGGCAAGTGTGAATTCCTGGCCAAATATGTCCGAGCTGATTTTGAGCCCGGTAAATACCTGGATAACGATATTAAATTATGGGATTTTGATTCATGACTAACGTCACTCCATTGACTCTATTTAAGATTAGCCAATACAACCCTACTGTAAACGATGCCTTAGCACGTTGGCAGGCCGGAGAATGCTCATGGGAACAGGCTCTTATGGATGCTGTAGCAACACTGACCAAGGTCGAGGCTCAGTTAACCAGGACCATTAATCAAATGGCGGCTAGGTCTACTCAACTTGCAATACCGCAACAACAAGACCCAGGAGCTATGCGAGCTGCATACGAAATGAATCAAGATGTATGGCAGGATTTTAATACTCAGCCTAATCCTGCTTCTCAGCAATCGACTTCACCACAACCTTCAGACCCACGACCTGGTATCCACAAAACACCGACCAGACGACTCAGCGAAGAAGATATCCTTCAAAGTAGAGAAAGAGAATCATGATTAGCCAAGCCCTAAAGCCTAAAGAAATTAACCTAGACAACCTTGATACTGCTACCGCTCAAGAGGTATTTGATCACATTGCTTTTCATTTGTTGAGCCAGGGGCAAAAATCACTTGCATCACCTTCTATGGGCGATTTTGATTGCGTATATTATTCTTTAGAAGGCTTGCGATGTGCCGCTGGTTCATTGATAACTCAACAACAATATAAGCCTGAGTTTGAAGGTGAAGACTGGATTACTTTATCAGAATATCAACAAGTACCTAAAAGTCATCGAAATTTAATTACATTATTCCAAGATGCTCATGACAATACAAGAGTTGAAAATTGGCCTCTCAAATTAATAGATGTTGCCAAACAAGAAGGATTGTTGCTTCCAACTTTTTTAATTGACTTTGCCAAACAACAAAATCTTGATTAGTCGCACTCACAAGCAACTACTCAAGATCGATGAACCCAATGCTATAAATCTAAATTCCAGGAATATGGTATATCAATGGGTTCATCGATCTTGAGTAGTTGCTTGTGAGTGCGACTAATCAAGATTTTGTTGTTTGGCAAAGTCAATTAAAAAAGTTGGAAGCAAC
>JBCCWR010000125.1:0-6503 GCA_039193385.1 Verrucomicrobiota bacterium
AAAACTGGTTAATAAACCTACCCAACAAAGCAAAGCAGCAACACCTCATAACGGTCTGACTAGTGCAACGCTAGTCAGACCGTTTGTCTATACTGATGAAGAGTTGCATGACTCAAGCTTGACATTTCGTCTGTTATAATTATGCTATTAAGACTCTTATCGAGAGCAGTGGAGGGACTGGCCCGTTGAAACTGCGGCAACCGGGGTTAATTTATTTTTAACCCGACCAGGTGCTAAACCCAGCTCCGGCATAAGCCGGGGGCGGATGAGAGACCTGAGCACTTTAGTTCTTGTTATCCGCTCACAATTCGCCACTTCGCTCCCGATAAGAAACCAACCTTGAAAAAATTTATGGGAGCAGAACACTTCAGCAATTTAAAGTGCCGCGAGTGCGGCAGATTATACGAAAAAAAAGCGATCCACGTTTGTGAGTTTGATTTTGGCCCGCTTGAAGCGGCTTATGATTATGAGAAAATCAAAACATCTATCTCGCGCGAAAAAATCCAAAGCCGCCCGAAATCTATGTGGCGTTACAAGGAACTATTTCCGATTGATAACGAACCAACCGTGGGCTTACAGGTCGGCTTTACTCCCTTAGTAAAAGCAGATCGTCTGGCTAAAAAATTAGGTGTTGATGAGATTTACGTTAAGAATGATACTGTTAATTATCCTACCTTAAGTTTTAAAGACCGCGTCGTCTCCGTAGCATTATCTCGAGCCAAAGAATTGGGCTTTGAAACTGTGGCCTGTGCTTCGACAGGTAATTTAGCCAACTCTGTTGCCGCAAATGCAGCCTCTGCCGGGTTGCCCAGCTACGTTTTAATTCCGGCAGATCTTGAGCATAGCAAAATCTTAAACAGCCTTGTCTACGGCACAAATGTGGTGGGTATCAATGGCCCCTACGATCAAGTAAATCGACTGTGTTCTGAAATTGCCGGAAAATATGGGTGGGGCTTTGTTAATGTGAATTTACGTCCCTACTACGCAGAAGGATCCAAGTCTATGGGCTTCGAAATTATAGAGCAACTAGACTGGAGTATCCCTGAGCATACGGTTGTGCCTATGGCGAGCGGATCTTTACTTACCAAAATTCACAAAGCCTACAATGAGACAGTGAAAGTTGGACTCATGGAAGAAAGCAAGTTTGCTATTCACGGTGCCCAGGCATTGGGCTGCTCACCTATCAGTGAAGCAAAGAAGGCAGGAACAGACTTAATTAGACCTGTACAACAACCTAATACGATCGCTAAATCCTTGGCTATCGGGACACCAGCAGATGGTTATTATGCCGTTAAGGTTATGGATGAAACAAGTGGCCACGCTGAGGATGCCTCAGATCAAGAAATCATAGATGGCATAAAACTTTTGGCAGAGACAGAAGGCATATTTGCGGAAACAGCAGGCGGCGTCACTGTGGCTTGTGCAAAGAAACTGATCGAGAGCGGCCATATTCCACGCGATGAACGTATTGTTCTTTGCATTACCGGCCATGGTCTCAAAACAACTGAGGCCGTTAAAGATCATCTCAACGAATCTCGTTGCATCAACCCGAGTCTTCGTGAATTTGATGCTATGCTGGCGAACAGTGAAGCTGTAGCTGCTGTATAATTTACTATCAAAACTATTTCCTAAAATTAGAAAGTAATCAATAATGGCTATCCAAGTATCTATACCAACACCGTTAAGAACACTGACAAATAATGAAGACACGGTGGAACTAGAGGCAAATTCTGTTGAAGTTCTCATAACTGAACTGGAAAATAAGTATCCTGGAATGAAGGAAAGACTTATCGATGACAAAGGCGCTATTCGCCGCTTTGTGAACATCTATGTCAATGGTGAAGATGTTCGTTTTCTTGAAGAACTAAAAACAGCTCTTAAAGAAACGGATGAAGTTAGTATTGTGCCAGCAATAGCTGGAGGTTAGTCGCACTTCTTCTAAGAATAAATGTATGCTTTAGTGTCTGAAATGACGCTTGCCGGTAAAAACCATAGCCATATCAGCTTTATCAGCCGCTGCTATAACTTGCTCATCACGAACACTGCCTCCAGGCTGTATAGCCGCAGTAGCCCCTGCTTCAGCGGCAGCTTCTATTCCATCTGGAAAAGGAAAGAATGCATCCGAAGCTATGCTGCTACCTTTAAGGCTGAGTTTGGCTTCATTAGCCTTCCAAACTGCTATACGGGATGAATCCACACGCGACATCTGGCCTGCCCCTATTCCAAGCGTTTGCTCATGGTTTGAATAAACGATGGCATTCGACTTCACATGCTTAACAATTCTCCACCCAAATTTGAGAGAATCCATTTCTGCTTGGGTAGGCTTTCGTTTAGAAACAATCTCCCATGATGCTGGATCATCAGGTAAATCATCACTTTCCTGGATAAGCAATCCGCCAAGAACAGATTTCATGTCATAACGGTTTTTTTCACCATGAAAATGATTTTCGATAAGACGAAGATTCTTTTTCTTATGAAGAATTTCCAAAGCTTCATCGGTGAAGCTTGGCGCGATGATGACTTCACTGAAAATTTCTGCGATTGATTCCGCAACTTCTTTGTCTGCAGCTTTGTTCATAATAATTATCCCGCCAAAAGGAGCTTGATTATCCGTAGAATAAGCAAGTTCCCAAGCTTTCTTGAGACAATCCGCAGTACCTACTCCGCATGGATTTGTATGCTTCAGAATGGCCAGCGTTGATTTCTCATTATCAAACTCATGCATAAGACCTACAGCAGCGGAAATATCAATGATGTTGTTATAAGAAAGCTCTTTTCCATGCAGCTGACGAAAGTAGTCAAGGAATTCACCATAAAGCGCAGCTTTCTGAAATGGGTTCTCACCATAACGCAAAGGCTGTGCGCGACGCTTAAGTATACCACCGGTTTCATGAAGTGTGGGATTATCCGTTTCATAGCGCGAGGTAAGATAACTCGAGATTAAAGCATCATAATAGGCCGTATGACGATAGACCTTTGCGGCCAACTTGTTACGTGTATGAATCGAAGTATCACCATGCGTCTCAAGTTCATCTATGATCGTTTTGTAATCATCAGGATCAACCACCACTGTGACAGATGCGTGATTTTTGGCTGCACTGCGTAGCATAGATGGACCTCCGATATCGATATTCTCTATAGCATTTTGTAGTGAGCAATCAGGCTGACGAATCGTTTCCTCAAAGGGGTAAAGATTTACTACAACGAGATCAATTGCTTCGATACCATGCTCTTGGGCCTGGGATACGTGGTTACTATTATCTCTAAGGTGCAGCAGACCACCATGTACTTTGGGATGTAACGTCTTTACCCGGCCGTCCATCATTTCAGGAAATTCTGTGTAATCCGAAATTTCCGTAACCTCTAGACCACTCTCTTTAATAGCTCGAGCAGTGCCTCCGGTTGAAAGAAGTTGAACGTCTTTTTCAACGAGAAATTGCGCCAATTCAACAATGCCTCTTTTGTCAGATACGGAAAGAAGTGCTTTCTTTATTTTCATAGTAAGTTTGTGAATCAAATAGATGATATTCTGTTGATTTAAGATTATTTATTATTTAGGAAATTATACTGAATAATGCAACGTAGGGCAGCAAAGCCATCCTTCCACCCTATCTTTTTACCCTCGTCAAAAGTGCGTCCATAATAAGAGATCCCCACTTCAAATATCCTGACTTTGAGTTTGGCAATTTTGGCGGTTAATTCAGGCTCAATGCCAAAGCGATTTTCTTTTAAATCAATTTGCTGGAGAATCTCTCGTCTAAAAACCTTATAGCAGGTTTCCATATCTGTAAGATTCATGTTGGTAAACATATTTGAAAGAAGTGTGAGAAATGTATTAGCGACGTAATGCCAAAAATACAGAACCCTATGAGGGCCACCGCTCAAAAAGCGGGAGCCAAAAACAACATCGGCTTTGTCTTCAAAAATAGGCGCCAATAACACAGGGTATTCACGAGGATCATATTCCAGATCAGCATCTTGAATGATGACAACATCTTGCTTGGCATATTTGAAGGCTGTTCGTAATGCCCCACCTTTACCTTGGTTCATTTCATGTTGGTAAATCTCAATCCGCGAATCTTCACTTTCCAAGTCTTGCATTTTTTGCCAAGTGCCATCTGTGGAACAATCATTAACTATTATAAGTTGAGTGACATGGGGTTGTTTCAGAACTTCTCTGACAATTGTTGTAACTGTCTGTTCTTCGTTATAGACGGGTATGACAACTGATACGGTCATAGATTTGAATGGAATCAGTTTTCTGGCAACATTTTTACGGTTTGTTTTCCGGAAACCACTTCACCAATACGATAGGCTTCTGTGTATTCAAGCATACGGTCTGCATCCTTCGGGCTCACAATTGCTATCATACCAATCCCCATGTTAAAGACTTGGTATATTTCATCGTGATCGATCATATTAGATCCCTGTAAAATTTTAAATATGGGTAAAACTGGCCATGTACCAACCTGTATTTCAACCCCGCAACCTGTAGGAAGAATTCTCGGAATATTATCAATAAACCCACCGCCTGTAATATGCGAGAGTCCCTTTAGTTTTACCTTATTGGCCAATTCCTTAAGCATTGGCTGATAGTTGACATGAACGCTCAGTAACTCTTCACCCAGTGTTTTGCGTGATCCAGGAACCCTTTCATCCAACGTCATGCGTAACTGTGTAAACAAAATTTTTCGCGCAAGAGAATAACCATTTGTATGCAAACCTGATGAGGGAAAACCAACCAGAATGTCTCCTGGTCGAATCTTGCTCCCATCAATCGTTTTCGCTTTATCGACAACACCAACAATGGTGCCGACAAGATCATAGTCCTTACCATGATACAGGCCAGGCATCTGAGCCGTCTCGCCGCCGATAAGAGCGCAGTTAGCGTTTTTACATCCGCGGGTTAGACCCGCCATGATATCTGAGAAAACAATAGGATCCAGTTCACCTGTGGCAAAATAATCCAGAAAGAAAAGAGGCTCTGCTCCTAGCACAGCTATGTCATTGACGCAGTGGTTAACCAAATCTTCACCTACAGTGGTGTGCATACCCATCATAGCCGCGACTTTAAGTTTCGTACCAACGCCATCAATACTACTAACCAAAACAGGCGTTTTAAGTTTTTTGAAACGCCCATCAAAGAGTCCACCAAAGCCTCCCATTTTACTGAGAACTTCAGGACGCATGGTGCTTTGAATTTTTCTTTGGATGCCTTTTTTAACTTTGTTACCTAGATCAACATCTACGCCTGCTGCTGCATAGGCCTTTGGTTTAGATTGTTTTTTAGTGGGCATGATCAAATTTAAAAAATTGAGAACGTGAACATTATCTCGTATGCCTATTCAAACAAGCTTTAATGATTAGGTTCTATTCACGATGATAAGGACTTCCAGCTTTGATGGTTTCAAGGCGGTAGAGTTGTTCCAATAAAATGAGCATAGCTATTTCATGCTGAAGTGTCATGGAGCTTAGAGATAATATCCAATCAGCCCTTTGTCGAAGCTCCGAACTGTGACCTTCAGCCCCACCGACTAAAAAGCTTAATTTGGCTTGTCCGGATTGCTCGAAAAAATCAAACTTTTGGCGAAGTTGAGCAGTCGTCAACCTATCACCTCGTTCATCTACGACGATACGGTATGTTTTATGAGATGAATCAATCAGTCTATGACTTTCATCCATTTGTTCCCCTTTTTTCAGAAAATTAAGAGAAAGCTTTGCATACCGAGAAAGGCGTTTTTCATATTCACGAATCCCTTCCTGTGCGAACGTCAGGGAAGGCTTGCCTATAGCTAGAATGTTATAATGCATAGTTATTCTCTAGCATCCTAGGCAAATATGAGCCAACTAACTTAGTTCATAACTGAAATGGTCAAGATATTTCCCTTTCATTTTTGTGGAGTCATCATTATCTTTCAGCTCGATGAGTAAGTCGGATGACGAGCAACCATCCGAACCACAAGAGGTTAGCGATGAAGAACTTGTTTCCCAGGTCCTAAGCGGTGACATGGCTGCCTATGACCAGTTAGTCATCCGTTATCAGGAGCGACTCTACGCTGTGATTTACAACATGACTTCAAACCATGAAGATACCAATGACTTGCTTATGGTAACTTTTGATCGCGCTTTTCGTAACTTGAGAACCTTTAAGAAAGATGCGTCTTTTTATACCTGGATTTACCGAATAGCTTATAATCAAACACTGAATCACATCAGAAAATTCAAAAAAAGACGTTCTGATATGAGTCTTAACGATGTGGATCTTGATATAGCTAACTCGTTGGAAATGAAGGACTTAAAACATCATTCAGATCCTGAACGTAGAGCAGCTATTGGTGATTTACAAAAAAAATTGAACGAATCTTTACTTAAGTTGTCTGAAGAACACAGAGCCGTTGTGATATTGCATGATATTGAAGGACTAAATCATGGAGATATCAGCAAAATTATGAATTGCACTGTAGGAACAGTGCGTTCTAGACTTCACTACGCTCACAAAAAAC
>JBCCWR010000126.1:0-6424 GCA_039193385.1 Verrucomicrobiota bacterium
GATTATTTTAAGAATCTATGAATTTTCGATAAAGAGGAATCCAACTACAACAAATAATTGTAATAAACATATGTGGAATAAGTGACCCAATGGTTCCAAATGACCAATCAACAAAATTGGGAATCCCTCCTAATACTCTATTATTAGTCATAGTAGTCATGAAATTTTCCACATTTACAACATTCTCTTTTGCTTCCCGAAATTCTCTTTTTGCATCTCGATATGCTTCTATAGACCGGCTTTCATATCCTAATAGAGAGTATCTGACTCCTGATACCCCATGCAAGAATCCTTGTATCGAATCAATCTCTTTGAGAAACCCATTTACTATTTCCGGTCTACCTCGGTTTTCTGCTTGTTTTTTTTGTAGCGAGGTTTCTAGAGCGCTATTTATTAATTCTTGGCCTCGGTTTATTTCTGCCGTCAACTCCTCGTCTGACATCTCATTAATAGGTTTTCTTGTTTCATAGCTCAGGCATTCTTCAGTTACAATTACCTGAAAAATCAAAAGAATTATTCCTGCAAACCTTAGCGATTGCATAACAAGCTTCATCAAATCGCGAATAGTATTTATTTGATTCATATTCTCATAGTTAAGTAAAAGTTTTTAGCTTCAAGATGCACAAGACCCTTGCTGGCTATTATTTTGTTTTAAAATCAGATGATTGATCGGAAATCTTGTTCCCCTTGAGACTATGGCCACACCCTGGTCACTAAACTGTATTTTTACGCCCCATGCTTTTGTTGATTCATGGTCTTTCATAATAAATAGCGGTAGATATGACTCAAATTCTTCTTTAGTTAGTATCAGTAGATCATTTTCAGGTCTACATGCTAAGACAAAGAAACCTTTCTCAAAGGTCTTCAAATAAGCCCTAGCAGTTTCTTCTACCATTACCCAATAGGATTCTGAAGATAGATTGTTAAAGGTGGTAGAGAAAAATAAACAGACGGCTGAATTTCTATCTTCTGTAAAATAAAAGTTACCATTTTGTTCAAAAAGCTGTGCTCCTATATGTGATTCAATGGAAAGTAGATTTCTATGATTAAAGTCTTTCACATTATCTAATACAGGGGGACTAAGATTTTGGTTTTCTGTTAATTCATCTTGAGTTGAAGGCCTTTTAATCTCTCTTGATATGTTTTGAGTATGAGTAGGAGGTGCTGAAATATGGTTGATATTTTCAGAAGGTAAAGGATAAGCATAAGAGTATGCATTTGCGTTTTGGGTGGGGTCAGAAGGTGATATGATATCTCTTACAATTGAATCTATAAATGCGGCATTAGTGCTATGGAAGTTTCTCTCTATAAACCTTGATAATTTATTATTCATGAAACTAATGGCGATTACTGAACCTGTGTAGATGACTAGTGCAGCAACTGTGTTGGTAATAATCTCTATTCCGCTGACTGCTTGGAATGATGATTTTGAATTGTCATATGAAATAGTAGAGTCTATTTCGTATAGCCAATTGTAGATGTAATTCTGGCTGATAACAGATACACCTAAAATAATTCCTAGTGTTATCCAGAACATCTTTGAAGCTGAGCCGCATTTGCGAAATCGCTCTAGTTGCAAGAACCCTACTAGTGAAAAGGTAACAAACATTAGCGGTGCTATTAAAATAATGATTCCAAATCCATTTGCAGGATCTCCACTAAATCCCTTGCCTAGACCTAACATCAAAAAGAGGATTGCAGCATTGGTTCCCCAGACAATGTTCATTTTATACAACAAACCAATAAAGGCATCTTGAAATTTTGAGATATCAACTTTGTTTGATGAAACGCTGCTAGATGAAGTAACGTTGATACTACTCGCATATTTCGCATCATCTTGCCCTTTGGTATTATCGTGATAGAATTTCGAACTCTCTCCACTATTTAAGTCGGTCTGATTTGATTCATTTAATGCTTGATCGAAGTCTTTCTCATCAAGTGATTCTGCGCTAAATAATCCACCAATAAAACCTCCTAAGACATAAGAGAGTGGGGCGATAATTAGAATAAGTCCAAAGGCATGCTCATAATTACCAAAAATGAGATACACCAATGAAAGTATGATGACGTATACAACTCCCTGTTTAGCCCAACGTTTGTTGAATTTCATAGTTTAAATACTGCTATAACTTATCGCATGTATAGTATTATATCCTATTTTGGGATAATCCTAAGATGGGATTAGTTTGACTGCAATACTCAAATTTGAGAGGCAGTGAAAAAATCGATACATACTGAGCATTACAGCCTTTTCTGCCAGTTGCTTAAGGAAGCCAGAATCCATAATAAGTTGACCCAGGCAGATCTTGCTAAGTGTCTTAAACGCCCTCAGTCCTTCGTCGCCAAAATAGAAAATGGTGAGCGTAGAATCGATGTGGTTGAGTTCATTACCGTAGCAGGAGCCATTGGTATAAGTCCTACCTCATTCATCAAGAACTTTGAAAACCAGTCCTCAAAACTCTAGTAATGTATTTTTATTTCAGGTGTAAGCGTTAAGCATTTGTTGCACTCATAAGACATTTGTATTTATATAACCAACACATTGTCCTAAAACCTATTAGCGGCTTTTGTCGCAGGCCGATGAATGTTTGCAATGCATCTGAAACTAACCATACTTACATACTATTCGATCAATGAAAGCGACACTCCTCAGAAGATTATTTTCAAGTGTTCAGGCTGGTTCCGATCCGGACCTTAAGGCGGTCTGCCGTGCAATCGTTGAAGATGAGAAACGCCTTGGACACAACAAGCTAGCTAGTGAACTAGAGGCGAAACTCGAAAAGGCTAAAGATGCTATAGGAAAAGGTCAGTCTCCGGTGCGGAATCTTGCTCCAATGCCTTCTAATCGGCGTGATTCGGCTCCACTTGTTCAAGTATTAGAGCACCATCAATTACGGCACCACATGGTGCTTCCTGAATCAATCGAACAGAGATTTTTCCGTATTGAAAAGGAATATGCTGCACGGAGTCGTTTGGCACAGTATGGCTTACGAGCACGTCAGAGGATCTTGCTATACGGGCCACCAGGGTGCGGAAAGAGTCTTGGAGCTGAGCGTATTGCTTGGGCGACAGGCTTGCCATTGTACAAGGTCCGCTTCGATACACTAATTTCCTCATACTTTGGTGAGACGGCTACAAACGTCAGTAAGATATTTGAAGCTGCGGAGGACAAACCATGTGCTCTATTTTTAGATGAGTGTGACACGATCGCGAGAGCGCGTGGTGCTCTCAACGATGTCGGAGAAGTCTCTCGAGTTGTGAACATGTTGCTTCAGTTGCTTGAGGATTACAGAGGAGAAGGACTCGTTATCGCTGCTACGAATCATTATGATTCATTGGATCAGGCAATTTACCGACGTTTTGATGAGGCTATAGAAATACCTATGCCTACAGCCCAAGAAATCGCTCGATTGCTCGAGGCGAGCTTATCAGCTCTGAATGTCTCGCGAAAGGCGGATCTTAAGCAGTTTGCCGCGAGTTTAGACGGCTACAGTTCTAGTGAAGTCGAGCGAGTGGCTCAAAATGCAGCAAAAAGATCTGTTATGTCTAACCGGAAACAGGTTGATTTAGACGATCTTCAAAGTGCCGCTCAGGACGTTAAACGACATTTCTAATACTCTATGGCTGATAGCGAATTCCCCCATCTTCCACTTATACAAAAAATTCGTGGCGAAGCACAACTGGGGCAACCTCCCATACCATCTGACCAAGTCCGCACCAATCAGGACAACCGGGTTAGCCATGGAAACTATTTAGCCAATCAGTTTGGTTCAGTTGGCGGGTATGCGAAGAAGCAAAGGGAAACTCGTAATGCTGAGGGTCTGCCACCTTTGTCTGGCGGGGCTGCATTTTTGCTGCAGATCCCTGATGAGCATGACGAAGTGCTAGAATGGCTCTCGGCAAAGCTGGATCTAGAGTTTGTCGCAGAGTATGACGATGGTTACGTCATTGTTGCGACTGAGGATATTGATCTCAAAGAGGTTCACAAGCTGGCAAACGCCTTTATTCGAGCCGATCGGGGATCAGGCAATATGGCTAGTGTTCTTGAAGTATATCCAGATCCATCGGATATAAGGCGCATTGAACGAGTTCTCGACGAGTCTGTGCAATGTTTTTGGCCATTTGATGACGACCGTCCATATCTTCTGGATGTATCAATTGAGGCAGCACCTCACAAAAAGCCGAAAGCGAAACCGACTCAAAATCCTAACTGGAAGCCTGAAACCAATGAAAAGAAACGGACTGAACACCAGAAGGAAAGCATGGAGTATTGGGAGGCTTTCGATAAGGTCTGTGCTCAACGAGAACGAGAAATCACCGATTTGATTAAGCACTATAATGGTGAGATCAAAACGAATTATACCGATGGGTTGGTGCAATTTCCTGATAGCTTCTCGATGAGAATCGAGATGAATGGCATTGGCTTTACGGACTTGATCAAAAACCATCCGAGTGTGTTTGAAGTCACAATCCCTGATGAAATAGAGCAACCCTTTGAATCACCGATTCAGCAGGCCCCAGCTAGCGCATCATTTGAACTTCTAGAGCCTATCGATGGTGCTACAGCGGTATGTGTCATCGATAGTGGTATGCAGGAAGGACATCGGTGGTTAGAAGCAGCAATAGCCAAGGAGGACTCTTTTTGTTTCATTCCAGGCGTTGATAATAGCGATGTTGCTGACTACGTTCGAGATGGCGGTCACGGAACAAGGGTTGCGAGTGCATGTATTTACCCACAGGTAGTTCCCGAAACGGGACAGTATCAAGCACCTTTCTGGCTGCTGAATGCTCGTGCTTTGAATGACGATTGCAAATTACCCTCAAAACTCTACCCGCCAGAACTTTTGGTAGCTGTCTTTAATCTATATTCAAGCAAAGCAGTCATTTACCAACACTCCATCGCATCGGATGCACCATGCAAAACAACTCGCATGAGTGCGTGGGCCACTGCTATTGATTTACTCAGTCATCGCAATGATGTGCTTTTTATTCAGGCTGCCGGAAATCTCAAGAATAGTGGTAACGCAATGAATCCGGGTATTCAGGAATATCTTGCAGCAGGTAGACAGCATCCCGAATACTTACTCGAAGATAACTGCCGAATCGCTAATCCTGCTCAAAGTCTACAGGCTCTAACGGTAGGTTCTATAAGTCGCGAATACTTCGATGATGGATATAAGTGTTCTATCGCCGAGCATTCTTATCCATCAGCTTTTACTCGATCTGGCTTTGGCTTATGGAAAAGTATTAAGCCGGAAGTCGTCGAATTTGGGGGTGATTATGTTAAGGACACAGGTCAACCTACAAGTTTGAGTATTATTGGCGAGGTTTGTCCGCAAATGGCACGGTCGACCCTGAGAGGAGGACAGGCTGTTGCAAGCGACAATGTTGGCACATCGTTTTCGGCTCCTAAAGTTGCTCATATTGCTGGTGTGCTTGCCGGTCAGTTCACTGGGCGAAGTCCGCTGCTATATAGGGCATTGATAGCGAATTCTGCGAGATGGCCAGAGTGGGCAGAACAAGGTGATCCTGAGAAGCAGATTCTAGCTCTGCGAACCATTGGCTACGGGGTGCCTAGCCTTGACCGTGCAACGACGAATGCTCCTTCGCGTGTGTGCCTAATTCCGGAGCAAGAGTATACAATCAAAGCTGGTGAAGCTATGATTTTCGGTGTGCCTATACCAGAATCGATTCGTGGTGCTGGCCAGGAATTTCCTGTTCGAATCGATGTGACTTTATCATATTCAGCAGAACCAAGGCGAACGCGTAAATCCAGACGAGGTTACTTAGGCGCTTGGCTTGATTGGAGATCTAGTAATATGGGAGAAGAATTCGAAACTTTCCAATCTCGGAGCATTAAAAATTCTGTGACTGAAAATGCTGTGTCTAGCGACAAAGGATTTAACTGGATGCTAGATCGCCAGGACAATTGGGGAACTGTTCGAGGAGGCTCACGCACTAATGGGACTTTACAAAAGGATTGGGCAATAGCTCATGGCTATGAACTACCAGATGTTTTTGGTGTAGTCGTTCGTGGACACAGGGGATGGGATCGGAGAAACACTGAAGCAATTGCCCGATTTGCCTTAGTAGTTTCTTTCGAAGTTCTCGAAGGCGATATCCGAATTTACGAGGAGATTCGTGCAGCTGTCCAGACTGAGCTAGAAATTAGACCGCTCGTTACTAGTTGATGTTTAAACTGCTACTTTTCTACTACTAAAAGCATGGCTGCCGTAGGTTACTGCTATGATATGCCAAAGGCTTTCTGGTCAAGATGCTGCATGCTGGCATTGAAATATAATCACATGCATTTAGCCTAGCAAAAATATAGCTAATATCCGTGATAATATAGGTTATTAAAAATATTGACCTGACTCCGAAAAGATAGACGGATTGAAAATATAGTTCTGATTCTATAGAAAAA
>JBCCWR010000127.1:0-6215 GCA_039193385.1 Verrucomicrobiota bacterium
CACACAGAGGCTGAAGAGAACCTCATGTTCTCTATCCATTTTTCCTTAACACTGAATGAATGTCTTCGTGGCAACTCAACAAAGCTTTTTGGTTCTGTATAAACAGAATGAGCCTTCTGTTTGCTCCTTTATTGGAAGTAACTTGGGCTAGATCCAGATGGGTGACTGATCATTCTTCCTTTTAAAAAATGAAGAATAAACCAAACCTAACAAAAGCAGAGAATCAAACATCTAATTCAAAAATAATAGAAATATGATCAGCGTTGAGATTCTTCTCCTCGCTAAAATATTTTATGTCCATGCTTGACTTCCAACCTAATGGGTGACCCCTTTTCGAAGTAGAGGGGTGACTCCGCCTTCAAACGAGGCTCAAGTTGACCATATCAATCCTCGGAGTAAAGGTGGTTCCCGTTCTAACTCGAATCTTCAGCTTAGAACGAGAAAGAACAATCGAGATAAATCGAATAACTAAAAGATTGGAGAATCAATGGAATTTAAAGAAACCCTAGATACGATGGTAGTGACCAGCAGCTACGTGACGAGTGACAGAATGCCAATTTTATACGTTAGTTATGAAATCGATGAGGAAGAAGGTGGTATCTGGCAGTTTCATTGTGGAAATGACGATTATAGTGAAGATAAGATTCAGCTCGTGAGCTTGAATACTATAATTGGAATTGATCAATCGGTGAAGAGTGTTGCTGATTTGAAGAATGGCTACGGAGCTCGTAGAAAATCAGTCCAAGATCCATGGATTCGATTCCAGGAGAATTGATATTGAGGTCAAAATGGGGTTAAATGAAAAAATTGTTACAGCAGTAAAAAAGGGTGATTTGGCTCTTGTGAGATCGCTCCGCGAAGAAGGGGCTGATCTTTTCACCACAGCTTCTGATACTTCGAAGAAAAGAACGTTACTGCATCATGCGGCTCAGCGCGGGCATAGGGAATTAGTCTGTTATTTGGTGTCTAATAACCTGAATCTCGATTCCTTGGATCAAGATTACAAGACTCCCATTTATTATGCGATCGAGGACTCAAGGCTTGAAATTGTAAAGTTGTTGGTCGAGCTGGGTGCATCTCTTAATTTAGTTAGGAATAATCCCTTGTATCGAGCATGCGAATGTAGCTTTGCAGGACCTGATATAGTAGAGCATTTACTTAAGTCAGGGGCAGATTTCAATTTGGAATCTGACGCAGGCCAGACGCCATTATTTGGAGCGCTTAACCAACAAAATACTGAGAGTGCCGGAATCTTGCTTCAATTAGGTGCAAACCCTAATCATGAAAATTTAGATGGGGTTACGCCCCTTATCGCAGTAGCGCATCAAAAGTCACCCGATCATCTGGAACAGTTACTAAAGCATGAGGTTAATGTTAATGCGATAAATAGATCAACAGGTGAAACTGCACTCCATATAGCTGCTTTATATGGGCGGACTGAAAATATTAGTTTATTATTGGATTTTGGGGCAGATAAAAGTTTACGAAACAAGAAAAATGAAACCGCTCTTGAGATCGCTGAGAGAGTTGGAAAGGTGAAGCCGATAAAGTTGCTAGCGGGCACATAGGCTGCCAGCTGGTTATATAAATACACGGTTATATGGTTTTATAAATACACAGTATATTTATACTTGACAAGAGGGCAAAAATTTCCGCTTTTAGTTTTAAAGCATGGGCTACTATCGAAGGACTAGAATTAGAGAGCGGCATACGCTTAAGAACCAGAGCTGTGTTTACCATGTGGTGAACAAGGTGGCTTTGGGGTCGATGGTGTTGGATGATGAAGCCAAGGGGATGTTTGTTCAGATGCTTCGGCGGCAGGCAGGGTTTGCTGGGGTGGAGGTCATGGCCTTTTGTGTGATGACCAATCATTTTCATCTGTTGGTGCGGGTTCCGGGGCCGTGTGAGATTTCAGATGAGGCGCTTTTGAGGCGGTATCGCATTCTGTATGGGAAGCATTGTCCGCAGTCTATGCCGACTCCTGATATATTGGAGCAGATGCTTGCTGAGGGAGATGAAGATGCTGAGGAGTGGCGTAAGCGCATCGTGGCTCGTATGCATGATTTGAGTGCTTTTGTCGGGGAGTTGAAGCATCGTTTTTCTATTTGGTTTAATGACCATCGCAATAACAAGGGGACTGTGTGGTCTGAGCGTTTTCGGAGTATCATCGTAGAGGATTTGCCTGAATATACAGCCCCGGTTGCTGCCTATATCGATTTGAACCCTGTGCGTGCTCAGATGGTAGGGGATCCGGGGGATTATACCTTTAGTAGCTATGGATCTGCGATGCAGGGTAGCCGTTCGGCGCAGTATGGGTTGCGTTCCTTGTACTCAGGTAAGCGGACGTGGCAGGTGGCTCTGGAGACTTACCGTGTGCTTCTTTTCGGCGAGGGTTATATGTCCAAAGGTAATCCGCATAAGGATAAGGGTATGATTGATCCTGAACGAGCGTATAAGGTTATCAAGGACGGATGGCGTCTCTCTTATCCGAATGAGAGGGTGCCAGCAAAACCTTTCTTCCATTTTTTCTACTTTTTGAATCATTGCATAGTTGCACGCGTCACAAACAGCGTTAAGATCAAAAACGTTTATGAATAAAAAACTAGCTATATTTGTTGTCGGTGCCCTTATGGCAATATCAGCTCCTTCTATGACCTTCGCAGGTAGCTGCAGTGATTGTAAAAAATGTGATAAAGAAAAGAAAGAGTGCTGCGGTAAAGAAGGCAAGTGCTGTAAAGAAAAGAGTGACGAAGATAAAGCATAATTAGCTTATCTTCATTCTGCCATAAATCACGGGCAGGACATTTATTTAAGAACGCCTCTCTATTTGTATTGAGGCATTCTTAAATATGTGCCTATCTGGCGTATTTAAAGATAAGATGATCTGCCCTCGCACTTCTATTTACGTAGACTCGTAATCAAGAGCTCCACAACTAGCCCTATGTCACCAGCCATCAGCAGTAAAATAAAAAGTAAAAAGGGGTCAATGTCTGCATTGAGGCCCGGACTTTCATTCCAGAGATTGAACTAATATTCAATCATTGTAGTATTCTATTCGTTTAAATGATTTTTTGCGGGGCGTTTTCCTTCAAAGTGCGTGTAGTCCAGACGCTTATCATAGAAACTATCCTTTTGAAATTTTGAGTGGTTGTAGTTTGAAGAATTATTCATTGGCCTCCAGGCTCCAACGGAATCCAGATATTGATTTAGGTCATCCCATAAAGCGGCTGCGGTTTGATTGTCTCCAGGCGATGTATTGATGTTATTAAACTCACCTGGATCCATTGATAAATCAAAGAGAGAGTTAGCATTGTCGACTGCAGTATCTTCCCGAAGTGTGGCATCATAAGAATGAATAAGTTTATACTTACCCTGTAAAATTGCGGACATTGGCAGGGACTTCCGATAGTGAGGAAAGTGGAAATAAATCGAACGATTTACGAACTCGGGAGTGGGGGATATGCCCTCTAATAAATCCTTCAAACTGCGGCCGTCCATATCTGTAAGATCACTCTCGATTCCTCCAGCCCATTCATAAAAAGTAGGGAATAGGTCATAGCTTACTACGTTGGTGGTGCTTATTTGCCCAGCGGGTATGCCGGGGCCTTTTATCATCATCGGTATGCGCAAGCCTCCCTCCCAGAGAAACCACTTATCGCCAAATAGCGGTTGCGTGAAATTTTCGATATCAAACCTCCGAAACCCATTGTCGGACTTGAAAACGATGTAAGTGTTATGGGTCATTCCCAATTGATCAAGATGATCCAAGAGTTGGCCAATACTACGATCTAAGTCGTATACCATTCCATAAAATGCTGCTGGATCCGTTTTACGATTCAAAGCGTCAGGATTGGTCTCCCCTTTATTATAGGCCAAAACGTCGGGGTCTTGCTGAAACAATGCCCGTGATTCCGGAAAACACTCGGCACTATAATGCGCAGCATAGTGAGATAGTTGTATATAGAATGGCTTCCCTTCCGCAACAGAGGTGTCCATAAAGTTGAGGGTCTTATCGGTGATTTCTGGGATACGCTTGGGGTTTGTAATGTCTGTCGGAATCTTGCGACTGCCGCCGATGGTCTCTCCGGGCCTATTGTTTGTTGCCCCGTCATGTTCTAGATAGCCTTCTGCTCCGGGATCTGAATCGAGATGCCACTTTCCGTAGTGAGCGCAACGATACCCCAAAGGATTCAGGATCTCTGGAATTGTTGTGCCCGCTAGCGGGAGCCGTGTTCCATTGGGAATGACTGGAAAATTTGCGTAACTCTCACTACCATCGAATTCTTGTCGCGTCTGTCCTCCACTGAGATATACGGACACACCGGTTCGTGCTGTCGACTGTCCTGTTTGTAAACTGGCTCGTGTTGGCGTACATTGAGGGGCTGCTGCGTATGCATTTCGAAACAGCATCCCCTCATCTGCCAGACGCTGCATATTCCATTTATAAGGCACACCGTCTATGCTCAAGCGACGAAGCGGGGCCTGAGCGGAGTTGAGCATACGGTCATCCATGAAAACAGGCGTGTCATACCATGCTAAATCGTCTGCGAGAATCATGATAATATTAGGCAAGGAGAGCCATCGACTGGTCATGCCGTTTCGTGCGATCGAGAATTCGTCTGAATCGAGCGCACGCTTATAGATTTTCACTTCTCCGACTGCCCCATCAATAAATTGCGCAGGATTATCAATACTTCCTAGCGTTACGGGATTACCTGTTGAAAAATCGGTTTTTGGAACAGATTGACGTGTCGATGTCTTTGTAAGCGAATCCCATAACTCTAGAGTCTCTGTCAGGGCATTATAGTTTAGAGCTAATACGATGGAGTCTCCCGGTTGGAGAGAATGATCAGTAGATTTAGCCATTGAGATCCCCTTAAGGCTTGCTTGAATCTGGCCTTGATGTGTCCAACCCATCTGGAGCCCCGTTGCGCCGTCACTTGAGTTCCCGAAGAGATCATTAAAAACATCGGGTAAAATATCTCTTACTGTGGCAGAAATTAGGATACAGAAGCCCGTATCGCTGCTAGATAAATCAAGCCAGGAATCTGATTCGCTTGCACTAAAAAGTTCTAAGCTTGATCTATCTGCTCCAAAATCGACGCCATAGGCTCCTGATGAAGACTTGATGTTACTCGGATAGCTCACGGTTCCAATCTGCGACGTAGCATTATGGCCGCTTCCGTTTTGATCTGACCAATCTAGAACGGGCCCTGGGCTCAAGGTCTCCACAGCAAGACTCTGAACCAGTGGTACAGACGGTGGTGCGATGATGTCGAAGGACATACTTTGTAAGCGCTTATGTCCTGAAGCTCCCGCTACAATGGCGTAGCGAGCTCCATCTTCTATTCTCTCATTCAAAGAGAAAATAGCGGGGTCTCCGCTTGCGCCCCCTCCATAAATGAGCCGTCCTGCACCCGCGTCAGCGCGATATATATGTATACTTCCTGTAACATCTCGACCGCTGGCTTGAGTCCATACCAAAGATTCGTCAGACTCCAGGTTTAGATCAGACAAATCAAAAGTGATGACAATGGCTTCTCCACTTATGATATTTGCTCCCGAGTTCGCGGCACTCGCGACGCCCCATTCACCATTGCCAACGCTGATTCTGGGGTTACTAGCAGCATCGTCTCCCCCAGAAAAAGTGTTTGGATCAAAAGGATTACTTCCTTCCGTAACTGCTCCACGTGCCTCAATGATGACATCAAACGCTCCGGAGCCCTGATTAATCCCTCCTGAGATACTGGGATCTTTGGGACCTGTGGGTGGGAAGCTAGCCGTGTCTGAATCGATCGAAATACCTAAGGTTGTCACTGAAAAAGGACTGCCACCCTTGTCGAAAGATATGGATAGTTCGGCATTTGAGACATGCGATGATACTGAATATAGAATGAAAGTTAGAAACGAGGTCAAAGAGCGTGATATGTGGAGGGATCGGAGCATATTTGGAGTGGGGGATCGGAGATTATGTGATGGATTAATCATATATTTTCTAAGCGAAAAAAGGATCATGACCATCAAAAAAAGCAGGGTTCTCAGGCGAACTTCTAATTCACCCAGGTTCAAAGAGCTCCCTGAATTCAAACATTAAGTGCAATAAATTATCCTGATAGGAGAGGAACAAATTGGTGGTTAAAAAGTTCATTGGGTGATTTGTTTTTTCTGGTCTTTCTAGGACGATTGTTAATAAGGAATAATACATTTTTGATCTC
>JBCCWR010000128.1:0-6165 GCA_039193385.1 Verrucomicrobiota bacterium
AGACTTTACCAGCAATCATAACATTGAGCTTGAAAATTTCATCGGTTCTGTACCTGCTTGCATTTACTCTAGGGAATTAGGGGGAGATTTCAGATTTCATTTTATCAGTGGAACTATCTCCAAATTAACAGGTTATACCTCGGAAGAATTTATTGCAGAACCGCATTTGTGGCTGGAGTCGATTAGTGAGAAAGAGCTGGAACATGTGATTGCTCGTTTCCTTAAGGCCACCCATGCACAAGAAGAATGCACCTTGGAATATCATTTCCGCCAAGCCAATGGTGAATTTCGTTTGTTAAAAGATTCGTTTCGCATTGTAGAAAAAGATAATTCTGTTCTGGCCTGCGGTTTTCTTGAAGACATCACGGATAAGAAACAGAATCAGGAATCGCTTAATGATGCTCTAGCTGAGGCCGAACAATTTAGATTACTTTTTCAGATATCAGCGGATATGGTCTGCGTGACAGACTTTTCTGGAAATTTCAAAGTTATCAATCCCGCATGGGAAGGTGTGACTGGCTATACGGAAAAAGAACTGATGGAAACATCTTTACTGGATTTTCTGGATCCTGAGGATGTGGATTTAACAGAGCAGGCTTTTGAAAAGCTTTATGAGCCAGATGAGTATCTTATTGGCTTTGAAAACCGTTTCAGAATAAAAGACGGTAGCTATGTATGGCTTTCATGGAATGCAAGCCAGTATCGTGACTCAGGTATGATTTATTCTGTCGTCCGAGACGTCACGAAAATGAAGAAGACTATCGCCGCCCTGGAGGAAAGTGAGCGAAACTATCAGACGCTAGCTGAAACAACGCCGGTGGGTATTTTTCGTGCTACGTGTGAGGGGAAGTGTTTCTATGTAAACCCACGTTTTTATAATTTGACTGGGCGCCCTCGTGCCGAGTTACTGGATGATGGCTGGAAGAGCTCGGTACACCCGGATGATCTTGATGAACTTATTAAATTATCATCCATAGCCATGGAGGCATCTGCTTCATTCACACATGAGTTTCGTTTTTGTAAGCCGGATGGTTCGGTCATATGGGTCTATGGTCAGGCGGATCCTGAGCGTGATGCTGAGGGGAAGATCACCGGTTTAGTCGGAACCATTACGGATATTACAGAGCGTAAGCAATTAGCATATGAGCATGAAAAGCTCAGTCGGCTTGAGTCATTAGGTGTTTTAGCTGGTGGTATAGCACATGACTTTAACAATATGCTTAGCCCAATTCTGGGAAATCTTTCCATGGCTAAAGCTATGCTCTCCAAAGACAGTGATATTTATGAGTGTATTGACGAAAGCGAGCGTGCCTCGATCAAGGCTCGTGACTTAACTCAGCAGCTTTTAACTTTTGCCAAAGGTGGAGCTCCTGTCAAGAGAGCTGCGGATCTTAAGCGACTCGTGCAGGAAGCCACTATTTTTGCCCTACATGGCTCAAATGTGACGGCAGAATTTGATTTTGCAGAAGAACTCATGGTTGCCGATGTCGACCAATCTCAAATCAATCAGGTTCTGCAAAATCTAGTGATCAATGCGGATCAAGCTATGCCAGATGGCGGTACTGTGCGTGTTAAGGTACGCAATGTGGATGAAGTGAAACATCCACGTTTACCTTATGTAACCGGACCCTTTATTTGCATTAAGATTCAGGATGAAGGCGCCGGTATTCACAACAACCAATTAGACCGAATATTCGATCCCTACTACACAACCAAAAGCAGTGGACATGGCCTTGGCCTTGCGACAACGCTATCTATTATCCGACGTCATGGCGGTTACTTGGGTGTTGATTCTGCTTTGGAGATGGGGACTACCTTCAAAATTTTTCTTCCTGCTAAACCGGGCGCAGAAGCTGAATATGAAATTGAAGTCGATGAGGATATTGAAGGAAATGCACGTATCCTTGTCATGGATGATGAAAAATCTGTCCGTCAGGTGATGAGTAATTTACTTCAACGTCTGGGGCATGAAGTAGAATGTGCTCACGAGGGGGGTGTTGCTGTGGAGATGTACCGTGAGGCTAAGGAAGCCTGCTGTTCTTTTGATGTGGTTATCATGGATTTGACCGTGCGAGGCGGCATTGGTGGAGAAAAAGCGATTAAGATGCTCAAGGAATATGATCCTGAAGCCAGAGCAATTGTGTTTAGTGGCTATTCTGATAATCCCGTCATGGCTGATTATGAAAGTCATGGCTTCAGTGCTGCGGTGCATAAGCCCTTTACCATGCAAGCGATAGGCAAGGCGATCCATCGTGTTTTAGCCGCTAGTCCTGTTAAATCTTCCTAACGTTACGTTATAAATGGCCGATTTTTATTCTTAAAGAAGTCTTCTTCGCTGGTGGACTATCGTTAGGAATATCATATGAAGGTCATAGTAGCGGATGATGATCCGGTTTCGAGAATGGTGTTACTTTCTACACTTAAGTCGGCTAACTATGAACTAATCATTTTCTCAGATGGAAGATCCTTATGGGATTCATTACCTAGTATTAGTGGTCCAAAAATTATTCTGCTCGACTGGGTGATGCCAGGTTACCATGGCCCGGAAATTTGCCGTAAATTACAAGACAGCCCACAGCGTTCTTTAACCTATGTCATTATGTTAAGCGCATATGATGAGATGAAGAGCGTTATCTATGGATTGGATTCCGGAGCTGATGACTATCTGGCAAAACCGGTGCGAAAAGGGGAGCTTTTGGCACGCCTTCGTGTAGCAGAACGAACGCTTGCGGTTCAAGAGGAACTGTCAAACCAGATCAAAGATCTGGAGAATACCATTAACGGACGGTATCAGATGTTTGAGGAAATTGGTTCGGGTGGCTTAGGTGCTGTCTATCGTGGTAAGGATAGAATTTTGCAGAGGCCCGTTGCGATCAAACTTTTAAAGAATTCGATTGCTAATAGCGATATCTGGGCCAAAGCGAAATCAGAAGCCATGCTTACGGCTACCATCCAACATAGAAACATCATTGATATCTATGATTGTGGGCGCAATGCCGAGGGTGCCTATGTGGTGATGGAATTATTTGATGGTCAGAATTTAGAGGACTTCATGAATCTTCAGGCTCAGATTCCCTTGGGCCTTTTTGAAATTTTTGCTCGGGAAATGATGTTAGGTCTTATGGCAGCGCATGATCACAATATATTACATTGTGATATTAAGCCATCCAACGTTATGGTGCGGCTTTGCGGACCAAAGATGAAAGAACTGGAAGTTCGTATTTTGGACTTTGGCTTGGCCAAGTTACATGACCAGGCCAAAGAAAATACGGATGACTGCATCATGGCCAGTGTCTTTTACCTGTCTCCTGAACTCATTATAGGAGATCCTCTGGATGCTCGTAGCGATCTGTATTCGCTGGGTTTTGTTTTTTATCACTTGCTAGCTGGAACGCCTGCTTACAATGAGGAAACTGTTGATGGTATGTTACGTGCTCATCTAAAGGGAGAGTATATCGATATTTGTGAGTTCAATCCTGAAGTATCGCCTGAGTTACGTAGCTGGTTGAAGCAACTCATGGCTCGAAGGCCGGACGACCGCTTTCAATCGACAGAAGAAGCTTTACTAGCTTTTAATAAAATTTCTACTGTATCTGAATTTAGAGCTGTTGGCGCTGAGTGATTTATTCAGTTTCCTCATCACTTAATTTTGCAGGAGCAGGAATGGTTGAGAGTAGCTTCTGTGCTTCAGAGGTGAAGGGGTTATTTTCCATAGCCAGTGCTTCCGTTAACAATTGTCGAGCTGTGGAAACATCGCCCTTTTTATTAGCAATGGCAGCAGCGCGGATGGATGCTGCTGTGAAAAAAGCGTGCACAGGTTCTCGATTAAGCATACGCATATAAAGATCTTGAGCCGCATCTTCATTCCCTTGATTTTCTAAGCACTGTGCATAGGCATACTCGGCAGCAGCAAAGGCAGGGTGTTCGGGGAACCCATCAATGAAAGTCTGATAATATTCTCCTGCCGTGGCAAAGTCGGATGCATCCTGAGCTTCAGAAGCCAGAGTTAGTAGTGACTGAGCGGTAGCTGAAGTTGTCGGGTAGGCGCTAATGATTGCTTTGAGCTTGTCCGTTTTTTCACTGTCTTCAGCTTTTCTGGCTTCGATCAATAAAAAACGAGCCTCATTCGCCTGTGTTGTTTCATAAAACCACCAACCGATATAACTTGTGGCGGCAATCAATAGAACAGCCGCTGTTCCTAAAATGAGATATTTATAAGTTTCCCAAAGTTGATACTCCGTAGGTATAACATGTGCTTCGTCGGTTTCCGGCAGGGGCTTTTTAGTGGTATCTGCTGACATGAGCAGGAAATAATGTCAGCTCCATCAACTCAGGCAAGCCAGAATTACCTGTCATGTTAGAAAAAGTCCTTTCATGTGTCTCACATGCTCTGTAAAAAGAGTCGGTGAATAAGTTACAATTCATCGTTTTGAACGCACTGGCAGGCATGTTGGTCTTGCTGATGGTGTTTCAGTTTCTCCTGGGTCGAGAAAACCAGCGCCTGACACGTCTGCAAATTAAGATGCAAAATGGTATCGCATCCTCTCAGCGTGCGGAGCCTGTTTTAAATCAACTTGCTATACGGCTTGCCTTGGCCGCTCAAAATGAGCCTGATCTAAAAGACCTTCTCACAAAGTATAAACTTAGAGTGCGTCTTCAGAAGCAACAGCCTGAGCAAGCGCCTCAAATTTTAAACCAGGAAATACCAGAATGAGTGAAGAGAACAAGACGCCACAGCGTTATTCATCCTTTTGGCCACTGCTAGTCATTGTCTTGGCCTTTAACTTAATGATTATTTTCCAGGCCGTTGATATGCTGAAGCAACGTGCCTTTCTCAAACAAAATGTGCAGAAGTTACAGCCATCTTTTAATAAGGCACAGATCGTTAGTAATACCATGGCATCGATCAGTCGTGAGCTGGTCGTATTGCAGGATCAGAGTTCCGAAGCTGAAAAAATTGTCAAAGACTTTCAAATCAGGCTGAATATCCAGCAACAGCAGGACAATTCTCAGTAAATAAGCACTTTGTTTCTTGATCAATAATGGGGTAGGGGGTCGTTAAATGCTTGTTATTTTTTATGCTTTTCATATTTTGCGGGAGAAAGCTAAAACAATGCGTACCTTTCTTCATTTAGTCTCATTAACCTTCATTTGTTATATATCGTTTTATTCCCTATGTCTTGGGGAACAGGACTTTGTCTCACCAGTTGATGTTAAAGACGACATTGAATTGGATGTTAGCGCATTAGAATTAGAGGCGAATGAGCTTGATGAAATAGTGCGCTTGCTGGTTGATTTAAGTGTTATAAAATCTAGGGAATTTCTTTTAGAAGAAAAAAAGCCTTCTTCTCCAGATTCCAAATCATCCTTTAAGCAAGGTGTTATTAAACTGCTCAGCTTAGCTCTAAAATTAAATCCACGTGACAAGATAGCTATTATTTCGAGTGTACAACTTTTGCGTGGTAAACAGCCCGATCATTTAGAGAGTTTAGAATCGATAAATGAAGATGTTCTCATAAAGAGAGTTCTAGAAGTTTATGCACTGTATAAAGAAAATGAGAATGAAGAGTTAATAAAACTATCCTCTTATCTACTCGACTCGGTAGGACAAGTCTATCCTAAGAATGGAGATCTTATTTATGAAGTTGAGATGATGAAACTCGACAAAAAAACACCGACATGGCCGTTAATTTCCAATGCAGAAAAGAGCTCTGTTGTTGATTCAAAAAAGAATAGCTCTCCACTCCTAAACTCAAAGCCTAAAAAAGAACTGGCTAAGCGGCAAAGTTCTATCAAAGGCCTCTTTGTCACAACAACCTCTTCAGGCACCAGTGTTGGAACCACTGGAGATATTATAGCGAGTTATGTCGAAGCCCCCAATGTTGCTTTAGAAGGTAAATTTAGAAGTAGCCAAAGAACTATATCCACCAAACATGAACCATCTGCGCAGGAGATAGAGAATGCTAAGAAACAATATGATGATGCACGTGAGCATTATTACCAAATACGCGGCAATGGCGGTGCACATTCTGAAGAGATTGAGGAAGCGAGGCGGAAATATGAAGAAGCGCGTGATGTTTACATCAAAGTGAGATCTGGTAAGTCTCCTATGGCAAGAAAACAGGACAGTATCGGAGAACAAATGAGAATTTCTCTGGATGAAGC
>JBCCWR010000129.1:0-6162 GCA_039193385.1 Verrucomicrobiota bacterium
ATTAAAGAATAAATTTTAGATTAATAAAAAACTATGGAAGTGCTGCATTGGACCATCCTGATGGTGGTCATTAGTTTTGTAATATACATTGGCATTGCTATCTGGGCTCGAGCCGGTTCAACTCATGAATTTTATGTAGCAGGTGGTGGCGTTCCACCCCTAGCTAATGGTATGGCAACGGCGGCGGATTGGATGTCAGCTGCGTCTTTTATTTCAATGGCTGGACTTATTTCGTTTATGGGGCGAGATGGTTCCGTTTATCTCATGGGTTGGACAGGAGGATATGTTTTATTGGCATTACTACTGGCACCTTATCTGCGGAAGTTTGGTAAATTTACTGTGCCTGATTTTGTGGGAGATCGTTATTATTCCAAAACAGCACGTGTTGTGGCCATTCTCTGTGCGATTTTTGTTTCATTCACTTATGTAGCCGGACAGATGCGCGGTGTGGGTGTTGTTTTTGCCCGTTTCCTTGAGGTAGATATAAATATGGGTGTTGTCGTAGGCATGCTCATTGTTTTTATTTATGCCGTTCTAGGAGGAATGAAGGGCATTACCTACACCCAGGTGGCGCAGTACTGCGTGCTTATTTTTGCTTATCTGGTACCAGCTATCTTTATCTCGCTTATGCTAACCAGTAATCCACTACCCCAGCTAGGCTTTGGCGGAACACTTACCGATGAGCCAGGCGTTTATCTCCTGGATAAACTCGATGGGCTAAATCAAGAACTAGGTTTTGCAGCGTACACAGATGGAACAAAATCAACCATAGATGTGTTTTTTATTGTCATGGCCCTTATGGTTGGAACCGCAGGGTTACCTCACATCATTGTTCGCTTCTACACCGTACCTAATGTAGCCAAGGCGCGTATTTCTGCTTTCTGGGCCTTACTATTTATTGCACTACTTTATACGACAGCTCCAGCAGTTGGTGCCTTCGCTCGAACAAACCTTCTTCAAACTATTTCAAATGCACACTATGCCGAGGTGCCTGGCTGGTTTAAAACCTGGGAAGATACCGGGCTGATTCAATTTGCTGATAAGAACAACGATGGCCGCATTCAGTATTATAACGACAAGAGCAAGGATACTGATTTTCTTGCTAAGGCTGAAGCTCTAGGTTGGAAGGGCAATGAACTGAAGATTGACCGGGATATCATGGTTCTGGCCAATCCTGAAATCGCAAAATTACCGAACTGGATTATTGGTCTTGTTGCAGCAGGTGGTTTAGCTGCTGCTTTATCGACGGCTGCGGGACTCCTGCTGGTTATATCGACAGCCATCGCTCATGATTTGGTTAAGAAAACCATCAAACCAGATCTTTCGGATAAAACCGAGTTACTCATAGCACGTATAGCTGCGGGCCTGGCCGTTGCAGTCGCCGGATTAGCTGGCATCAATCCCCCAGGCTTTGTCGCACAGGTGGTCGCATTTGCTTTTGGATTAGCTGCAGCTTCGTTCTTCCCTGCAATTGTTTTGGGTATTTTCTACAAGCGGATGAATAGAGAAGGAGCTATCTCTGGAATGGTCATAGGCTTACTCTTTACGACAGGCTATATCTGCTACTTCAAATTCATAAATCCTGATGCAAATAATCCGGCGCACTGGTGGTTTGGTGTCTCCCCGGAAGGTATTGGTACTTTAGGGATGTTGATCAATGTCGTCGTAGCCATGGTCGTCTGTCATTTAACACCAGCACCACCCAAAGATGTGCAAGATATCGTCGAAGCCATTCGAGTGCCCTAGGGTGCCCTAAGGTGCCCTAAAGCTTTGCGTAATTAATCCTCATAATGCAATAGCGACACGACCCTCTGTGCATCATGCGGGATAAAATAAATATCTCTATCAGCCGGTCTCTTTCGAAGATCCTGAACAGAACCTAGCTACTCGAGTTAATAATGGAATAAAAGGTAAAACAATCAGAGCATTCAACAAGTTGAAGCATGTATGAAAAAGCGCCAACTTAGCCGCCTCATTGAGATTAAAGGAATGAATAATGGATGCGATGAAAGGTAAAGGCAGAAATACCCAAAGCACACCAAACACGTTAAATAGACTATGTATCCATGCCGCTTGTTTTGCAGCTGTATTCTGATTAATAGAGGCTAGCTGTGCTGTAATTGTTGTTCCTATATTTTCTCCTAATACAATGGACATAGCTTGCGGAAGATCTATCCAACCTTTGGCTAATAAGGCGATTGTTATAGTCCCTGCTACAGATGAGGATTGCACAACAAAAGTCAGTAGAATGCCAAAAACAATTAGAATAATATAAGTAGTATATCCCTGACCGGTAAAATTCTGTAAAAAACTAAAGAGTGCGGTGTTAGATTTTACATCTGGCACAGACATCTTTAAAAAACCTAGCCCCAGGAGTAGAATGCAGAAACCTAGAATAAAGTTTCCTATTTTTTTATACTTCTCACGCTTTGAAAAAATTAATGGTAGTGCAAGTGCTATAATAGGTAGTGCTAGATTCGATAGGCTCACTTTATAACCTATAAAAGATACAATCCAGAAAGTAACCGTTGTGCCTAAATTTGCGCCTAAAATGACCCCAGCTGCCTGTATCACAGTGAGTAGTCCTGCGCTAACGAGTCCTACTAATATGACAGTCGTTACAGATGATGACTGAATGAGAGCAGTCACTCCAAATCCTGTGATAAATCCTCTTACGGAAGTGTTTGAGGAATTTTGTAGTAGTAACTTAAAACGTGGTCCGGCTGCATCATGCAACGACTGCGTCATCAATTGCACACCGAAAAGAAAAAGTCCAAGGCTCCCAATAATCTCTAGAATCTGCATCACATGTGTCATATATATGTCTTTTATAAGACACATAGACTGGGATTATATTCTTTTTTAGAAGGATAAAGTTTGTTTCCTCTCGATCTACAAGACTTAAGTTACGCCAACCACCCTGTATCCTTCTTTCTCAAGGAAACTGCGAATAGGTGCAGGTTGATTGCCTTGAATTTCAATTTCACGATTTTTAACCGTACCGCCTGTGCCACATTGTTTGCGCAAGCTGCGAGCGATGCTTTCGATTTCTTCATCACCAATTTCTCCAGGAAATTCACTCACGATGATGACAGCCTTACCACCACGATGGGCCGTTTCTCTACGTAATACGACGCGACCTTTTTTAGCATGAGATACTTTATCTTCTTTAAGCTTTTTCACAGGAACGTCTGTCGTTCCTTCAGGTAAAGAGGATGTATCGAGAGAGCCAAGCTGATCGAAAGCATTATTCAAACTGCCACCGAAAGATGATTGGGATATATCGATTTTCTGTTTTTTCTTTCCCATGATTTTGGTGGTAGCCAATTTAAACTTATTAGGATCAACAATCGATTGATGCCTTAGTGGCAATGAAGATACATTTTTTAAAACTTATTTTCTCACCCAGATACTCGCTTGAGCGACGGACCACTGAAACTTACGCACATGCTCACGAATGAGAAAAGGCATGTCACGCACTTCGTCAAACTCAAAGTCACTCTTAAGTTTGTTCTGTAACCCTTCTAGCGTGGTTATTTCTTTTTTACCTCCAAGCCATTTCTCCGTAGGGGTGAATTCTTCCATCCATGTATAGGGTGATGTAATCACAAGTGTACCACCAGCTTTTATAATACCAGATAACCGAGTCAGACATGCCTCCGGCTCCGGTAGACGATCAATAAGGTTTGCCATGAGCACAATGTCAAAGTCACTCAAATGATCACGTAAATCACAGGCATCTCCTTGTTCAAAATTGACTCGGCTCCGTTCAATATCTACAGGCGCTGTAGCAAGCAATGATGTATTAAGACTACCTTCATCAGTCCGCTTATACTCAAGCTGTCCATGCTCTTTTAAATGACTGGCTGCTTTTACAAAGCTTTCTGAGAAGTCAATGCCGATGACTTCTTTACAGCTACGAGCCAGCTCAAAGCTGGAGCGCCCCACGGCACAACCCAGATCAAGCGCTCGCAAATTAACAGGCAATGGATCATCAGAATTCTTTGCCGCAGCCTGGAGGCAAAGTTCCGCACAACGCTTGGGGTAATCCAGAGCACTGACAGGGCCAAAGTCATAAGGTAAGATTTCATGAGCACTGCCATAATGAAACAGTAAATACTGGTCGAGCAACTCACGCGTCTCATACGTTTTATTCATGTTAAGCAGTCATTTCACTCAGAAGTTTTACCTTAAGTTCCTCAATACTGATACGCTCCTGTTTCATCGAGTCACGGTAGCGCAGAGTCACAGTATCTTTCTTACCCTTATCTTCTCCATCTTCAACGCCTTCAAGCGTCTCAAAGTCAATGGTTACGCCAAATGGAGTACCTACTTCATCTTGACGACGGTAACGGCGACCGATAGCGCCAGCCTCATCATAAAACGTTGTCAGGTGAGGACGCAGCATAGCTTCGACTTCCCTGGCTTTCTCTACCAGCTCCGGCTTGTTTTTAAGTAAAGGGAAAATACCGACTTTAATCGGTGCAATGCCAGGCGAGAACCGTAAGACCGTGCGAACTTCGATCTTACCCTTATCATTTTTGACTTCTTCTTCATCAAAGGCTTCACAAATAACGGCCAGCGTGGTTCTATCAACGCCAGCACTCGGTTCAACTACATGAGGTATGTATTTTTTCTTGGTCTCTTCGTCAAAGTATTCAAGGGGCTTGCCCGATGCTTCCTGATGCTTGGTTAAGTCATAATTTGTGCGGTAGGCTATACCTTCCAGCTCCTGAATCCCAAAGGGAAACTCATACTCCAAATCATATGTCTTTTTAGAATAGAAAGCCCGGTCTTCCTCAGGAACATCCAGAATGTGAATTTTCTTACGAGGCACACCGATAGATTCATACCACTTCAGACGTTCTTCTAACCAGTGTTCACACCATTCAAACCCGCTATCCGGCTTAACAAAAAACTCTATTTCCATCTGCTCAAACTCACGAGAACGAAAAGTGAAGTTACGCGGGTTAATTTCATTACGGAAGGCCTTCCCTATTTGTGCAATACCAAAGGGCAACTTCATACGTGATGTATCAAGGACATTCTTGAATTGCACAAACATTGCCTGGGCTGTTTCAGGTCGCAGGTAGGTGGCATTGGCATCATCTTGCAGAGGACCAACGTAGGTCTTAAACATGAGATTAAATTCACGCGGCTCGGTCAGCAAACTTCCATTTTCAGGATTAAATTGTGTGCTGTCTTTAACTTCCTCTGTTGTCTCGCCCAGCAGTTCGAGGCTCTTAAACTTGCTGGGATCTTTTAACCCGCGAGCATAGAATTGTTTAGCCGTCTTGCGCGCTTTATTGGCATCTTCTCCCTTTTTAGCCAGGACGGAGTAGGGCGTATTTTTCTCAAAATCGAGTTCGTCGGACTTAGCGCCCGTGTAACTATAGACAGTGCCAGATTGTGGTTCGATCTGATCTGCACGGAAACGTTGATTGGTTAGCAAACAATCGACCATAGGATCAGAGAAAGTGTCTTCATGACCTGAGGCCTTCCAGACAGCGCGGTTCATAAGGATGGCCCCATCCATGCCCACAATGTCATCGCGCAGTTGGGTCACAGCTCGCCACCAGTGATCCTTTATGTTCTTCTTGAGTTGAGAGCCCAGAGGTCCATAATCCCACGCTCCATTTAAACCTCCGTAAATTTCCGAGGATTGAAAAATAAAACCGCGCCTTTTACAAAGAGCAACGATCTTGTCCATGAGTGAATTGTCAGCCATATTTTTATGTTGTTGAAATTTTGAGTGGATATTGATAGCTGGAAGTCTGACGGATGCCTACCTAAATCTCAGCAGAATAAGTTAAATGAAATTAAGCAAATTACTTAAAAAGATATTTTTTATCCTGCTGGGTAGCACAGCTCTAGCAGTGATAAGCGCGTTTCTTTGGGTTCGCTTTATGGGTCTTCCAGATGAGTGGGATAAGCGCATGCATCAGGAGTTGGAAGCACGCGGCGTAACCCTGCAATCTCAACATTTTTACATGGATTTTTTCGGCCGGATCTTTGCCAGAAATGTCGACCTAATTTATACATCAAAGGAAGGTGAACATAAAGTTAAGGTGCAAAGAATGCGCTTTGACTTTAACTGGCACTCATGGTGGCGGGGAGAATCATTCCTGGAGTCAGCTCGTGTAACAGGGGCCGAGCTCAATC
>JBCCWR010000130.1:0-6137 GCA_039193385.1 Verrucomicrobiota bacterium
ATTAATTCTGCGATATCCACCCCTCCTCATTCTTAAAATAAGCGGGTTTTTGAGAATTTGCTGATTGAGACCTTCAAACTCTAAAATAAACCTTTCCGCTAAATCAGAATCTATCTCGGCATAATATTTTACTGCCTCAAAGAACTCTAGCTTGGCAGGCGTAAGCGAACGAATTGGTTTCACAAGCGCTTACGAGCTTCAGCGATAACATCCTCTATAGAGTGACTCGAAATTTCCCCCCTGCGATAAGCCTGCATACGATCTTGAATTTCTGCAGTCCAAGCTTTCTCAATAGCATCTGCCGATTCCTCAGAATCATAAAGACTACGTAAAAGGCAGCTTGCTAGAGCTGCACGTTGTTTCAGTGGTAATGCTAAAGTTTCTTTTTCAAGCTCTTCAATCGACATGGCTAGATCCTTTCATGCATATAATGTTATACTACGAGTTCCATTTCGAAACAATAGTCAACTCCGTTCCCTTGTTGTCACCATGTTTTGTAACAAACAGAAAGAGTTTCAGACGTGTCTGCTTTGAGAGAAATGGGGATGGGGAAGAAAAAAGGACTTTTCAGGCTTCTAGCGGAGTGTCACAACTTTGTTCCACTCGTATGATCTTATTTTGACCAAAGATTTGTTCTGTAAGGTTCAAATCAAAGTCCAACGCGATCCCAAAATCTCATCAATCCAAAGTCAAAACCCAATTTCTTAATGAATGATGTCTTTGATTTTAATAAGAAATAATTTTTCGGTATGACAGATTACGTAAAGATTTTGAAAAAATTCCTACTTTCCCAAAACCCTACAGTCGATGTAAATTATAGCTATGACTAAACAAATTCTTCAAAACGCTTTTCAGGATGTAATGACTGAAGTTCAAGATGATTGTTCTGTCGATGAGTTTTTATATCGCATAGAAACTCGACTTGCTGTTGAGGAAGGTCTGGAACAAATCGACAATGGAGAAGTCATCTCCCTAGAAGATGTTAAGAAAGAATGGGATCTACCCCGCACGAAATAATCTTATCGAAACGGGCTAAGCAAGATGTTGAAGACATTTGTCTTTATATCGAGTATCGAGACAGCCTTTATGCTGCTGACCAGTTCAAAGTTGACTTTGTAATCGAAGTAGAAAAGAAATTAAAGAACTTCCCTGAACTCCATAAGCAATATAAAGCTATCCCCAAGGTTCACTATTTTGTCTTCAAAAAGAACTACCTCGTTTTCTATACAACTAGAGATAACACAGTTTATGTGATAAATGTTCGACATGGTGGTAAAGATCAGAACAGAAGTTTCACCAAGTCTCTTGCCACACTCAAGCGGGAAGCTTTGAAGAACGACTAAGAATTTACACGTTCAGGGATCAAAGCGAGGTTTGTTACCTATTGCCCCCTTGGTTCTGAACGACTTACATATGAATTAATTTTGACCTACCCCCTTTTGCATCATGCGGGTTAAAATGAAGGGGCGGCTATGAATGCCCACCCCTCCAGGAAGATTCAAAGTAAAAAATTCAGGGTTGCTGACGACGAAGTTATTTTTTCCAACGCTGCCAGAAGTAATCTTTATACTTATGCAAATAGTGAGGATCGAAATGATGGGCATCTCTCAAATACTCATCAAAGAAATCCACTTGTTTCTGATACGTTGCTTCGGTTTCCCAGAAAGGATTGGGATTGTTGCGTCCGTCTCCATGACCCACGCCAGGCAGGAGCTCAAAGATGGCTACTTTATTTTTTGTTTCCTGGTAGATGGGACATAGGGCAAAGAAAAAATTCTGGCTTTGTGTGTAGGGGACCAAGATATCCGCATCACCCGCCTGGATATAGAAGGAAGGATCCGTCTTGTCGATATAGGTGGTAGGATTCGCCTGGTACACTGTCTTGGGGTCCGTTTGCACGGGAAAGCCCATGTAAAGAGACTCGGGCGAGTCGGGGCCATTGACATCAATGACAAAGCCCAAATCGAGCGCTTCCTGTTCCTGGGTGAGAAAGTTCACCGGGGGGAACCAAAGTACAGCGGCCTGGATTTTAGAAGATTGCCGGGAATTTCCCAGTTCCTCTCCTTCCAGGGCATCAATGCCTGCTGACGTTCCCAGCATGGCAGCCAGGTTGGCTCCGGCGGATTCTCCCCACGCGCCAATCCTTCTTTTATCAATGTAATAGGCTCGGGCGTTCGCTCTCAAAAAACGCACGGCAGCTTTACAGTCGTGCACAGGGGCGGGAAAATTCGCTTCACCGCTGAGACGATAGTCGATGCTGGCTACCACGTAACCCGCATTTTGCAGATACTCCGCTTTGGCCACCAAGTTTCGGCTCGATTTACTCCCGCGGAAAAAGCCTCCACCATGAATCAGAACGATGACCGGCGCATTCCCATAACCCTCGGGAATGTAGATATCCATAAGCTGACTACTCGAAAGATCCGCATAAGGCACGTCGAGTAAGATCTCAGCTTCATGATATTTCCCAGATTTACTATAACCATTATAGTAGTGATCACCCGCTACAAGAGTCTGTGAAAAACAGATTCCCGCCCAAGCGAAAACGAACGTAAGTGTGTTTTTAATTAGCATATTTTTCATTATTGTTATATCCAATCAAAATTGAGATACCTAGTATAGAACGATTGTGCAAATGTTATTTGAAAAAATATTTTTTCAACTTAATCGTTACAAACAATTTGCAAAATAGCATTTTGTTGTATCCATGCAGAGGAAAGAAAATCCTTTGAGGAAAACTGAGGGGTGGATTGAGACGTTCAGACGGTTCAAGAGAGTGAGCTGAGTTCGAGATAAGCAAAGGTTATACTGAACTTCATTCAGCATCGATTACTCAAAGCAAGTTTTGCGTAAAAAGCTTTAACCGGAACTCAGGTGAGTACTTTTTGGACTTTGGAGATGATTTCTTCGACCGAACAAGGCTTGGTCAATTGCTCGACAAAACCACAATCTTTCCAGCAATAAGTGAGGTCTTTTTCACTATAGCCGCTAAATAAGATGACTTTGGCGGAAGCATCTATTTGTAAGAGCCTTTTTAAAGCTTCTTCGCCACTGAGTCCGTCAGGAATAATCCCATCGAGCAGGACGACCTGGAACGGATTAGCCTGTTGGAGTTGCTGCTGATACTTTTTTATTCCATCATCACCATTGGCCGAGGTTGTGACCAAATAGCCTTTTCGCTCCAGGGAGCGCTTCAATCCACTACAAATGACCTGCTCATCATCAATAATCAAAATATTAGCATGAGCTGTTTGAACTCTTTTTTCTTGAGATACGCTAGCGGCTAGCGGCTTGCGGGTTACGGGTAAGTAGAGGCTAAATGTTGTGCCAACATGGAGCGCAGATTCTACAAGAATAGCACCGCTGTGTTTGGCCATGATGGCATAGCAGGTCGATAGTCCTATGCCATTGCCATGCGACTTGGTGGTAAAGTAGGGATCAAATATTTTGGAGAGATGTTCTTCAGCGATGCCACACCCCTGATCCATAAAATCAATTTGCACGTATGTGCCCGCTTTGAGACGGCCAATTTGATTATCCTGAAGCTCAACGGAGCGCCCTCGAATGGTTAATTTGCCACCTTGGGGGCAGGCATCACGGGCATTAATGACGAGATTATCAATGACTTGTTGAAACTGACTGGTGTCGACATAAACCGGGGGAATATTTTCTTCTATCTGGTAAACAGGTTTTATTTGAGAGCCGCGCACGACAAATTGCACGGTATCTTTCAAGACCACATCCGGATGAACCACTTGAAGTTGACTGACGCCACCTTTGGAAAAGGCGATCAGTCTTTTGGCCAGCTCTTTGGCCCGGCCTGAGGCTTTCTGGCTCTCGGTCAGTCTCTGTTTCCTCTCTGCTAACAATGGAACGGGGAAATCATCCATGGCGCTTTCGAGATTTAAATCTATAGCCATGAGAATATTATTGAGGTCGTGGGCGATGCCGCCAGCCAATAAGCCCAAGGCATCGAGTTTGGAAGATTTAAAGTTTTCTTCTTCCAGTTCTTTGAGCTTGGTTATGTCCTGGCAGATACCCATGAACTTACAGGGGTGTCCGTGTGCATTGACATCGACTATTTTACCTCTCTCGAGCACCCAATGCCATTTACCGCTTTTGGTCAGGACGCGATGCTCAGATTCATAGACGAGCGCCCTTTGTTTGATGCAGTTGACCAGGGACTGCTTCATCTTATCCAAATCATCCGGATGAATCAGCTTGTCCAAGTTTTCAGAGGCGATGGACTCGAATTCTTCTCTTGAATACCCCAGCATAAACATGAACTGCTGACTGTAGGTGTATTTATTGCTGACGAGATCCCAATCCCAAACAGCTAGGTCGCCACATTGCAGATAGAGATCCAGACGCCTTTCATTGTCCTGCAACCTGGCCTCCATGCGCTTTCTTTGGGTAATATCTCTTAGAGTTACGAGGTAGGCGTGCGTTTTTTTCCAGTTGATGCCTACAACCTGCAGTTCGACAATAGTATTGGGTGAATCCGGCCTGCTTATTTCCACCTCACTGAACCCTCGGGTGGTGGGCAGGTTAAATTCACTCCCCACCAGTTCGTAGGGGTCTTTCTGAAAGAGATAGACGCCGGAGGGATTGATAAAGCGTATGATGTTTTTATCGTCTACGACGAGGATAGGATCCGGGCTGGAATTGACCAGGGCCTGGAAGTTAGGTTGACCTGAAAAGGCATCCTCGATTTCGTTATTGTATAAATCTGCAATATTCTCTTGCTCAAGGGTACGTTGTATAAATTTTTCTAACTTATGCTTATCCAATCTGTTTTTGGGAATACAGTAATCCGCCCCCTGCTGCAGTATGTTAAGGGTATCTTTATCATCCAGGACTCCAGAGGTCACAATGAGCAGGCTATCCTGATTGCAGGATCGACAGATTTTTTCAACTGTCATGAGTCCGTCACTATCCGGAAGCTTTAAATCGGTGAAGATAAGATCAAAGCGACCGCGCGAAAAAAAGGTAACTCCATTGTGAAGATCCGTGGCATGGTTGATTTCAAAGTCAAAATTCTCAATCTGGTTGAGATGTTTTTCCAGAATCAGAGCGTCATCATCATTATCCTCAATAATCAGTGTGTTGAGTTTTCGTTTCGTCGTTGGCAGGCGTTGGGCGTTGGGCGTCATAACAAAACCTGGTTCCTTTTGTTTAATGGGGCTTAAAAAACCAAGTATGTTTTTATATCGACTCTCCATTTAGATGCTTAGTTCCGGTAATTTCTGCAGAGCTAGGTTCTAAAAAGTACCAGCGTCGTGTTTGGTGCAACCCCCTAAGGGGACAAAAAATCATATACGGCACAATAATTGTTCAACTATTACAAAATGAATGGTTAAAGAGATGTGAGCTAAAGCCCCATGGGAAGGAATTGCCCGAGCAGATGAGAGTCACTCTCTCATCGCTAAACCATCAACCTCAGGCCACTCCAACCTGAATCTTGAGGAGGTCGTGACGATTAAGAGCGGGGAAGTTTTGTGGTCAAACACCAATAAAATTCAAATCGCTCGGCCACTTCAACCATTTTATTGAAGTCCACTGGCTTTTGAATATAGCTGCAGGCCCCGCTTTCGTACGATTTAATAATATCCTCATCCCGCTCGCTGGTAGTCAACATAACGACGGGGAGTGATAATAAATGCTTTTGGCTTTTGATATACTCTAACACTTCAAACCCATTGACTTTGGGCATGTTGATGTCGAGGAGAATAAGATCCGGCATAACGGAATCTGCATAAGGCTCTTCTTTCTTGAGGTATTGAATGGCTTGTTCGCCATCGGACAACACAGTCAACACATTGACCAGCCGAGCATGCTTAAAGGCTTTTTTAACAAAAAAGACATCATCTTCATTATCATCCACCAGCAAAATATCTAAGGCCTTTTGATTTCGCTCCATTATGCAATGGAATATAGTTCTATTTTAACTTTGCGAAAGTGTGAAAATAAATCGGGAGCCACCACCATCCCGAGACTCTACCCAAATTTTTCCGTTATGACGTTCTATGATCTGACGCACAATGGCCAGGCCGGCACCGGTACCTTCCACATCCCGACCGACCGCTCTCTGGAAAAGATCAAAAATCTTCGTTCGAGCTGATTCGGGAACACCGATC
>JBCCWR010000131.1:0-6041 GCA_039193385.1 Verrucomicrobiota bacterium
ATGTCTTCTGCTAATGACATAGCAATCTCTTTAGCTGTCTGGATAACTGGTTCTGGGACTCTTGCGGGAACAATAGATAAATCCAAAATATGGTTAGTATGAATGTTTTCGGCAAGAGGGAATGTGGCTATCTCACCAGAAGATGAACGAGCGCAGATAATAGAGATTTCACACTCATATGTAACCCAGCTTTCCAGAATAGCTAGGGGAACATTTAGTTTATGCCACGCATCAGCCAAATCAGTATCACTCTCGAGCTTAATTTGCCCTTTGCCATCATAGCCAAAGTCTGCGGTTTTAATAACACAGGGTGTGCCTAATGCTTGAACTGCTAATCTGAGTTCTTTGAGGTCATTAATGATACGAAATTGAGGAAGTGGGTAATTATTTGAACTAAGAAAACGTTTTTCTCGTTCGCGGTTTTGGCATATGTGTAAAACTGAGCTGCTAGGATGAATGGGTAGATTCTGTGATATCTCATCAAATGCAGAAGAAGGTATGTTTTCAAACTCAAAAGTGAGAACATCTGCTTTCTCTGCTAATTGTTGGAGGATTTTTTCATTGTTGTAGTTTGAGACGAAAGTCTGATCAGATATACTTGCTGCGGGACAATCAATAGAAGGTTCCAGAGTAATGAAATGGTAGCCCATGTTACGGGCTGCTAACCCTAGCATTCGTCCAAGTTGTCCTCCTCCGACAACACCTATGGTAGAACCGGGGAGAATCATTTTTCTGAAACAGCACCAAGCGAATCTGAACTTTTGATAACTTGAATAGTTTGTTTGCGGCGGTAGCGGCGTAGTGCTGTGCGGATAGTGTTATCTGATAATGATAAAATGGAAGCAGCGGTAAGTGCTGCATTGATAGCTCCCGCTCGGCCGATTGCTAAGGTGGGAACTGGAATGCCAGCAGGCATTTGTACGATAGATAGTAAAGAGTCCATGCCTTTTAAAGTCTTAGATTCAACAGGAACGCCTAGAACGGGAATCTCTGTCATGGATGCTGTCATACCTGGAAGGTGTGCAGCTCCTCCTGCCCCAGCAATGATACATTTAAGGCCACGACTTGTTGCGCTTTTGGCATATTCATAGAGGAGTTCAGGCGTTCTATGCGCACTAACTACCTTTTTTTCATATGTTACTTTAAGCTGGTCGAGAATGTCAGATGCATGTTGCATCGTCTCCCAATCAGAAGTGCTTCCCATTATGATGCCTACTTGAACCTTAAGCGCTTTTTTTTTCATATGTTAAGATAATAAGATGAGGGAAGATTAATGACTTTCATCCATGAGTTGGCAAGCATTCATGAGATTGCCCATAGCATCTCCAGAGATTGTGTTTTGTGGTGCTTTTCGGTCGAAGTCGAAGTCGAATGAACCTTCACGAACGGCCAGTGCATGGGTTAGAGCTTCTAAACCATCGATTTGTTCGGGTGTTTCAGAATGAACGATTGAGCCACCCTGAAAGTAGATGTGATAATTAGCTTGTTGGTTGTCAGTGATGGTTAGATGGCCAGTCTTGCTTCCTTGAACAATGATTTGACATAGGTCAATAATGGAAAACTCGGAAAGATCTCCGTGCAGGAGATGAGCGTTTTGGTCTGATTGTGCTGGTTGGATTCTTGCTGTCGCGTCTTCAACTTTTTCGGCTACACTGATGATTTTTTCCAACTTTTTCATCATTGCGTCAACTTTATCTTCTTTATCAATAAGATTTTGTGCGACGTTTCTAGCGAGCCCTTTAGCATGAAGGTTATCGAGTTCTGTGTTGATAGCCTGTGTCATAGCCCCAACTTCTTCTTCACTTGGATTTGTGCTGTCTATTATGGTTTTAATTGGGTTTGAATTGTTAGACTGATCTTTGATTCTTATGATAGTTAACACAATTAAATTGGCTTCATTGGAAAATTCTAGGCAAGCTTCAACTTCCAAATTAGAGCCGTTCTGAGGCATAAATGATATGTCGTAAATAATAGGTTCAGAGTCGTCTTTTTTATGTACAGTCTTTTGAAGTTCAGTGTAGATAGCCTCAAAATCTGCATCGAATAATTGCTCAAAGTTAAAACGTTTTTTCAAAAATGCTTGTGAAGATGTGTGAAGTTTGGCTAGACGTTCATTGGCATTAACAAGATTTCCCGTTTTATCAAACGTACAAATTGGGAGAGGAATATGTTCGAAGATAGTCCGAAACTGCACATCAACGAGATAACGGTTGAAACTTCCTTGAAAAAGATCTTTGTTTCTTTTAATGAGTGAAGCTTGCTGTGCCTCCATAGCAGTAAGCCTGTGGATGATATTCTCAGTGAATTCAATCATTAGATCTTTTACTGAAATGAGTCCTACGTATTTAACATCCTCTTTGACAACGATGTCGTTTAAAAAGTCATCACTTTCTGCTTTTTGAGTAATGAGAGCAGTAACTACGTCCTCTATCGGGTGGTTTGCATCAACTATCAAAGGTTCTTCAGTCATGAGCTCCTCGATAGGGGTTTCCAAAATTCCTTGGTCAAGTCCACGATTGACGAGTAGCTGATTTAAGTAAATACGGCTGATGATGCCAAAACTGCCTTTGTCTAATACCACGCCCAAGCAGGAAATAGAAGTCTGAGTCTGAAACCATACTTTAACTTCTTGAAGCGGGAGCTTGCCTTCAATGTAATTGGTCGTATAGACCAGATCTTGCGCGTAATTAATTCTAGAAGCCACAGGTGATGATTAAAATTACTGTAAGCTAAACTGGCAAGCATAGTTTTATGTGAAAAATGGTGTAAATCAGTGAGAATAAATATAACTATGAAGTTTTTATGCTATTACAGAGCTTTCAGCGCTATTCTGGAGACTTTTAGGATTAGATATTTCGGCAAATGCCTCCTCCAATGTGGAATAGATAGATCTAAAAGGAAAATACTCTGGAATAGAAATTGAAATCTGAACAGATTTCCACCTTAAAATTTGTAATAAAGCATCAGTACCGTCGCAATTGTTGGTTTGTGCATGCCAAAGAGTTCCTTTGTAAACATAAAGAGTGCCTTCTTGATTCATACATTTGAATTCTATCTCGATAGATTCTTCGTGATCACAGATAAGTGATAGTAAGTCAGTTAACTTGATGGCTCCTGATGATTTATCTGCTTCAGTATCTTTAATGTTCGCCTGAGATGATAAAACTTCTTCATTAGCAGGTGAATTAAAGCCGCTTTCTATGGCTGTGGCAGTTCTTTGAAATTCTTCTTTGGACAAAGGTGATGCTAGAAATAAGTCTGCACCAGATTCATAAGCTTCAAATCGAGTAAGCAGATTTTCATGAGAACTTAGAACGATAAATTTTGCTTTGTCTTCTTCGGGTTGTATGAGCTTTAATAAACTAATTCCATCAAAAGATGAGTAATGCGAATCAATAATAACAAGATCGTAATGATTTAGTGAGGTTCCTATGAGACTCGCAGGATCATGCTTAATATCTAAGCTAATGCGATTTGCAAATGCTTGCATAAGAGCTTCGCGCAGGTTTGTGCAAAATTGGACATCCTCAAAAACCACTATCCCTCTTATATTCACAAACCCAATTTTAAATAATATATTGAGGTTAACAAGTGGCATTGTCTTTGTTTCTCTTTTTTAGCTTATAATTTTTTTGATCTCCTATAATGACTATATTATTTAAATTTTTAGAAAGATCGTGGCTTTTCATTTTAGCTGTTATTCGCTAATCACCTAATACGTAATATATAAAAGTATGAATACAATCGCGATATTGAGTGGGGATGGCATTGGTCCCGAAGTTATGAAAACGACTTTGGAAGTATTAGATGCTGTGCAAAATAAATATAGTTTTGAATGTAAGCTTCAGGAAGCTTTAGTTGGTGGAATAGCCATCGACAATTTGGGTAAAGCTCTACCTGATGAAACAGTGGAAATTTGTAGGAAGAGTGATGGCATTCTTTTTGGTTCAGTTGGTGGACCTAAATGGGAGTCTCTTCCGCCTAGTGAGCAACCCGAGCGAGCAGCACTTTTACCCTTAAGAAAAATTTTTGGTCTATATGCAAATTTACGTCCAGCAGTTTGTTATCCAGAATTAGTGCACGCTTCACCTATTAAGACAGAGTTGATTCCTCATGGGTTTGATGTTCTGGTTGTCCGTGAATTAACCGGAGGCATATATTTTGGACAGCCTAAAAAGACAGAATATGTAGATGGTGAAGAACAAGCTATTGATACTTTAGTTTACCGTGTATCTGAGATAGAACGCGTTACTCATGTGGCATTCAAAGCGGCACAAAAACGTAGAAAGCAAGTCACACTTGTTGATAAAGCGAATGTATTAGAAAGTTCGATATTGTGGCGAAAGACAGTCACAACCATCGCGAAGCAGTATGCTGATGTAGAATTGAACTATATGTATGTGGATAATGCTGCTATGCAGGTGCTTCGTTCTCCCGGTCAATTTGATGTTATGCTTTGTGAGAACATGTTTGGTGATATTATTAGTGATGAACTCGCAGCCGCAACGGGATCTCTTGGGCTCTTGCCCAGTGCGTCTCTTGCTGATGGAGCTTTTGGGCTTTATGAGCCTAGTGGTGGTTCGGCTCCAGATATAGCGGGTCAAGGTATTGCAAACCCTATTGCACAAATTCTTAGTCTCGCACTCTTACTGGAACAAAGTCTAGATCAAGCAGATGCTGCGTGTTCTATCCGAAAAGCTGTTAAAGAAACTATTGCGGATGGATTTCGAACAGCGGAGATTTATACTGAAGGAACGGTAAAAGTTGGAACGGATCAAATGGGTGCTGAAGTTGTTAAGAGAATTTAAAAAACGTTATTTCAATCTGATTCAAAATTGGATTTGGACTCGTTGTGATTAAGTAATCTAAGGAATGCTAGCTGGCAAAAAAACTATGGGTAACAGTTTTTTTGTTTAAGTAAGTTAGATTGTGAAACTGAGTGATAATGCAGGTGCGCCATAGAAAAAACTGGGATGTTTATGAAGGTGATCCTCTAGTTTATGGTCAATCTGTTTTAGGAACTAATCTTGAAGTTTGGCTGCCATCTTCTCAAGAAGATAAGGTCACTTGTCTTGTGATGGCAGGATTGCATGGTAGTGAGCCTGAAACGACAGTTTTGCTTTCACGAGCGCTACGTATGGTAAAAAGGGAAGCTTTGTGTTGTGCAGTTATTCCGGCTGCAAATCCTGATGGCTTGATGCGGGGCACAAGAGGAAATACAAGGGGTGTCGATCTAAATAGAAATTTTCCATCTGAAAGTTGGGATGTAAATGATACGGCTTTTAGGTGGACTCTAGAAGAAGAGCCAGATATCTACTTGAGTTCAGGAGATAGGCCTGTGTCTGAGCCAGAGTCAGCAGCTTTATTGAAGCTCTTTGAGCAATTGCAGCCCGAATATATTATCAGTTTGCATGCGCCTTTAGCTTGTGTGGATGATCCAGATATGACTGATTTGTCTGTATGGTTGAGCGAGCAAATGAATCTCCCACTCACTCAAGATATTGGCTATCCTACACCAGGTTCTATGGGGCAATGGGCTAAAGAAAAGAACCAAAAATTAATTACGCTGGAGCTGCCTCGAGAATCTATAGAATATCAAGTGCGCAGTTATGCAGATATCTTTTTGAAGTTATTAAGTTTTGAAGGATTGGATTTTCTGCATAAGAGCACAAATTAAAAACTATGAAAATACTTCTACCTATTTTGGCTGTGGGATGTGGAAGCGCACTGGGAGGGATAGCCCGTTACATCATATCGACATGGGTGGATGCAAAATGGAGTCATCATCTTCCTCTGGGGACTATTTTAGTCAATATCATAGGCTGTTTTATTATTGGTTTTCTTGCGGAGTTTGCTGCTGAACAAGACCATTGGATTAGAGACGAGCATTTTAGGCTATTATTCCTAGTCGGTGTGCTCGGAGGATTTACGACATTTTCATCGTTTAGTTTGCAGACGCTTCAGCTTATGCAAGACGGACTTTGGGCTAGTGCAATATTGAATATTTTTCTTTCGGTATTGTTTTGTATGATCAGTGTCAG
>JBCCWR010000132.1:0-5986 GCA_039193385.1 Verrucomicrobiota bacterium
CCTACCCCCCTCCCAACAATCCCATTAGCTCTGGAGGCTTACTCAGAGGCGGCCTGCCCATACCAGGCCGCCTTTTTTTATTAAGAAAGATAAGAAATTATTTCTGATCTTGAAGCTCTGCTTCTTTTTCTATGATCTGCAAACTTGGAATAGGCGTATCAAAGGCTTGAACAAGCTCATTGGTCTCAATAAATTTTCTGATATTAAATTTTCTGACAGGAGCCGCATATGATTTCTCCTTGCCTTTGACGGCGATACGATCCCCAGGGCCAATCGTATGCGCGCCTATTTTACATTCGCCTTCCAGGCATAAATACTCTGTTTGCACGGTATCTCGGTAAACATAGACAGTCGTTCCTGTGATACTAGCGGAGAGTCCTGCGGAAGAAATGTAGGAAGGCTTTCTTTTGTTTTTGGCTACTTTAGGAAATATAAAAAGCCCTTCTCCTCGATCCAAAGTATAATTGGCTTGTACGGGGTCAAAATGAAACACGCTCAGAGCACCTAGGCGTGTTATGGCACCATTTTGAAATAACACTTCAGCACGAGATGCAACCCCAGTTTCCAGATACTGTCCTTTATCGACATGATCTTGAATGGATACCGCTTCTGGATTGGATGGGGGCATCAAACTACCGCGTGATAGATTGCCCTGAGCCCGGGTTATTTCACCAAGCTGAGAGGATGACCAAACTTCATTGGAATAAGTTAAGGCTATAACCGTTATATATAAGAGGCATTTTTGAATCATAATTTTATTTACTCACTATAAATTAGATGTTCAATGGCAAAGATTCATTCCATTAATCTTATAAAATAATGAAAATTAGGGATAGAGAAAAAAGAAGCCTGTTTATCCTCATACTCTCTTGTTTGTCTGTTACTGCGCATGGCGAAGAACGACTGAGTGAAGTAGAAATTCTGAATCTAAGTCCCTTTACTCCCTACACTTTTCCGAGCGAGATTGAGTTTTCCCACCTGGAATCAGGACACAAAAATGCGCTTCTCGATCTCACAACAGCTCCTTTGATACATAACAACAATTTTCGCTCTTTCTTTAAGCGCACCCCAGAAATCTACCTTGAGGAGTTTGAGCTTTCCGGTGTCAACATGAATGCCAGCTACAGAGGATTACCTCCCAATAACGCCCTTTTTACACAAGTCTTTGTGAATGACATTCCACTCAATAGTGATGTTTTTGGGACACGCTTTGTCACAGGCCTGCCCGATCTTAATACCATTTCACAAGTACTCATACGCACTGGAGGCTCAGGCGTATCTTATGGACATGGGCTCGGCGGTGTCATTCATATGCAGTCCTATCCCACAGCTGGGGATCAACCCTACCGCTTGTCCTCAACATCTAGTGTGGGTTCTTATCAAACCATCACTGAACTCTTCCAAGCTTCAGGAACTGTAGACTCTATGAGCTATTCTCTTTTCGGAAGTTATCGAGAAGGGGGAGGCCTCGCTCAACAACCTGCCTATGATTCAGCATCAGGTGGTGCTTCTATCCATCTACGCTTATCTGAAAAAGACACAATCCAACTGGGATACCAACACTACAGATTTTCTCAGGATGAATTGCCCTCCCTTATACAAAACGTAGGAAGCGTAGATAAGCTTCTCAACTACTACTATCAGGATGTTGATAAGCATAGCGCCTCTCTCAAATGGAACCATACCTTTTCTCACAGCTCCTGGCTCGATTCCACCAATTGGTTTATCAACACAAACGGAGTGCGGGATATCAGCAATGCGCCCAGTAACATAGGACGCACGGAAGAATCAATCCACTATGCAGGAACACAAAACCGACTGACCCACCGCTATGACATCGGAAACAGTTCTAATCATATTCTCCAGACGGGCTTTGTTTTACAAGGATCGGTTAGTCCTCTTGAAACCGATGGGGTTGATGGCATAGACATAGACCGCCACGAACTCAATGCCGGTGTCTTTGTGGAAAATAAATTTCAAGTGACCAAGCGTTGGAGTATCACACCTGGTCTGCGTGTTGAATATGCCGAAATAGCAGGAGATGGCGTTAGAGACGGTCAGTCGGTTGATCGAAACTTCTCCGACATCACCCCCTTATTTTCTTTAGGAACGGAAATGGACATCCTTGAACGCCTACAAGAACAACGCCCATTAACCTTGTATGCCAATTTTTCCAACGCTTATCGAGCTCCTACCTACAATGACTTTGTCAACCGCTCACCGACCATAGGACTGGATGAAGATTTGACTTCCAGTGAGTCCATACAAGTTGAAGTAGGACTTCGTGGTTCGCCTTGGAATTGGCTTCACTATGATATCAGCGGCTACTGGATGGAATACTTTGATCAATTCGCCATCGTCAATGATACCGTTATTAATGAAGGCACATCCACTCACTATGGCGGCAGTCTATTTACCGAAGTAGACCTCCTTGCACTTTATGATTGGGCACATCCGTCAGACGCCTCTGACCTCCAACGCTTTGGCCAGCTATACGTATTCTCCGGAGTGCATTATCTTCAAGTCCATATTGATGAGACTCCTTTTCCAGGGGATTCAGACCATGCTCCCTATGCACCAGACTGGACGGTTAAATGGGGGGTAGAATACAACTACTTCAACCGCATCAAAGCAGCATTGTCCATGATTTACGTTAGTGATCATTTGGGTGATACGACTAATGGAAACTCCCTATTGTATCCTTCCGCATCAAGGCAAGTTCTAGAAGACCGTGTTGTCATGGACCTATCGCTTCAATACACATTTCTTCGGGATATCGCCACAGCTTACTTTGGCATCAACAATCTTCTCAACACCCAATACATCAGCTCTCGAAGAGGGGGTTCCACTCAAGACTTTATTGAAGCGCCCGGGCAGAATTTTTATGGAGGACTCCGCCTCTCTTTCTAGCACCCAGAAGCGGTCTCATAATCTATTTCCTCAAATACGGCCCAGGTAAAATCACTTAAGCAATTTTTGCGCAATTTCATTTCCCAGAGCCACCGCTTGATCATAGGCTCTACGCCCCTCTGCATCCACGGCATTTTTATTTGCCCCATTGTCCAACATCAATTGAATCAAAGCTTCACCCGCACTTGCCGCAGCCTCATGCAACGGAGTGCCCCCGGCATCGCTCACCGCATTGACATCCGCTCCTCGAACAATCAGAAGTTGAGTTATTTCCAATCGATCTTTGGCTGCCGCATGATGAAGCGGTGTCCAACCCGTTTTATCTTTAACATTAAGATCTGCCCCATTATCTACTAACAAAGATACTATCTCCAGATACCCCTTCTCCGTGGCCAGATGCAAAGCCGTTTTCATGGACGAACTCTGCGCTTCAATCTTAGCTCCATTTTCCAGGAGCAACCTGGCCGCATCTATTTTATTGCGCATAGCAGCTTGATGCAGCGCAGTAAATCCTCCTCCAGCGGCTTCATTAACATCAGCTCCCTTATCAAGATGCGCTTGAACATCCGCAACTGACCCTCGAACAACAGCATGAATTAATGTCTTATGTTCAAGCGGCGTTTCAGCAACAGAAGTTTGCGGTTGAGTTTCTAAAGACTTTTCCGGAGTTTTAACCGAACACCCCATTCCCAGACACATAGCAGACCCTATTAAAAGACATCTTATAAACATAAGTCTCTTATACCTTGAGGCACTCTATTGCCAATGGTGAATTGGCGGTTGTCAACGGCTGCGCTACACCTCTATGCTCTTGCCCTTATGAATCGTGTTGGAATTGGTTATGACGTACACCCGTTTGCAGAAGGTCGAGAGTGCTACCTCGGAGGCGTAAAGATTGAATATGAAAAAGGACTTGAGGGTCATTCGGATGCCGACGTTTTAATCCATGCCATAGCGGATGCCTTGCTGGGTTGTATTGGCGAGGGCGATATCGGCTACCACTTTCCTAACAACGATCCGCAGTGGAAAGACGTTCGCAGCACCGTGTTTTTAGAGCATATCGCCAAGATGTATAAAGAGCGAAGCGTAACGATCAATAATGTGGATGCCACGGTCATTGCAGAAGCGCCCAAAATCCTTCCCCACCTTGAAAACATGCGTAAGACACTGAGTGAGCCCCTTGGCATTACAACGCAGCAAATCACCGTTAAAGCAACCACCAATGAAAAAATGGGCTTTATCGGTCGTAAAGAAGGTGTTGCAGCTATGGCTGTAGCAAGTGTTGAAATTGATTTCTAAAATGTTAGGCTCCAAACGTGGTTAAGCGCGGAACGTTTATATCCTTTGAGGGATCCGAAGGATCAGGTAAAACAACACAAATAGATTTCCTGCAACAATGGCTGGAAAAAAAACAAATCCCCATCATCACCTTAAGAGAACCAGGCGGCACACCCGTTGGCGAAGCTATTCGCCATCTTCTTAAACATGATCCTGCGGGAGCCGATATGAGTGCAGAAACAGAACTCTTACTTTTCTGCGCCAGTCGAGCCGAGCTTGTTCGTAAAATTATCATACCTGCCCTAGAAAAAGGAACATGGGTTATCACCGACCGCTTTCATGATTCAACACAAGTCTATCAGGGTATTGCTCGCCATCTTGATCTTAGAAAAGTCAAAGCTATTAACGCTTTTGCCCTCAAAAGTATTTGCCCGGACATCACCTTCTTTCTCGATATGCCTGCGGAAATTTCCTATCAACGCATGCTGGACCGCTATGGACCTAACGACCGCATAGAACAAGAACCTCTGGAATTTTTTGAAGAAGTTCGTCAAGGCTACCTGAAACTAGCCCACCTCGAATCATCTCGTATCCATATTATCCAGGGAGATGGTAATAGAGAAGAAGTCTTCAATCTCATCCAAAAGGAATTGATCGATGCCATTCCCAGCCTCGGTGATTGAAAAACGCATCGCTGAAGCCCAAGCAGAAGATCGCCTGGCTCACGCCTATCTTCTCAGCGGACCTGATCTGGAAGAACTTGAAGCCTTATTTGAACAGATTGCTGCACGCCTGTTGAACATCTCCACAGCATTTCTCAACCCCGCTGCATCCCTTTCACACCCAGACCTGCACATCATTCGGCCAGAATCAAAATCACGCCGTATTCGCATTGATCAAATTCGTCAACTTGAACATGCCCTTCAGCTCCATGCTCATGATGCGCCGGTGAAAGTCGCAGGTATCATCGCCGCAGACCGCATGTGTATGCCTCCGGCTGAAGCTGCCAATGCCTTTCTCAAAACGCTTGAAGAACCACCAGCAAACTCTGTTATTTTTCTCATCACCGATCATCCTTCCGGTCTTTTGCCCACCATCTTTTCGCGCTGTCTGTCTCTTTCACTCAAAGGCAACCCCAAGAAGACCCCTTCTATAGCATGGGACAAAGACTGGTTAGCGCATTGGCTGGAGCCTGCATCACGAAATGCAGATACTGCATATAAGATGGCTGCAGAACTATCTAGCCGTTGGAGCACTATGCGCGATGAAATTCAAGCACGTCTCAAAAAGGCCGCCAAAGCTGATGCGGCAGATCCCTCGGCTCCTTTAGAATCGGAAAATGTTCTCATCGCTCAAGCCGAGAGCGAATTTCTCCTGGCGCGAGACCTCTCCCTTGCTGATCTTATATCCGGTATTTGGGAATGTGCTCAATCCCGCGGAGACCTCTATCAAGCCATTCCCATTTGTGAGAATCTGGAAGAATTACGTGCAGCTTTAAATCGAAATATAGATGCAGATTTAGCCTTGGAGCGCACATGTCTTACAGTATTTGGTCATATTAACTCCTTTAAAGATAAAGTCGTTTCTCGTTGACCAGGCATAATATAACGTTATCTTGCCAGCGTTGCTCTGCTCGTAAATGCGTCTATATGTCATTTCCGATCCTGCGTAATGATCTGAACCCCAATGCTTAAATAGGAGAAAACGTGGAACTTAAAGAAATCAAAACCATTATTGATCTAATGAATAAAAACAACCTCAGCGAATTTGAGCTGGAGCGTAAAGACTTTAAGATCCG
>JBCCWR010000133.1:0-5942 GCA_039193385.1 Verrucomicrobiota bacterium
ATGTAATTTAAGCCGGGAAACTTTGGTCAGGAAGGAAATTTAGGAGCTAGGAGCTAAAATCCAGTGTTCTCCTGACTCCTAGCTCCTGGATTCGGGATTCTGTCCCAACCAACATTTCCCGCCTTAAGTTGAGCGCCATCCGGTTTGCCCTTTTGGGTTATGCGATCCAGCTATCAGGAGTGTTGCATTACGGCTAATCGCAATTTGAGGTCAGATCTACAAGACCTTATTGAAAAGTACAACATTTTTAAATGAAGACATAAAATCAATTTCAAATCCATATTCAAAAAAGTCATAATAAAGCTTTGTAAGGTCTCGATTAGAGAGTACAAATGGATGAATTTCCAGCAGTATTTTTTTTACAGAACTTAGATTTAAATCCTTGAAAAAATCTATCTCACCACCCTCAATATCGACAATCAGTAAACTAGGCGAAATCTCAGATATTACAGCATTCTTATTCACAGCCCTTACATCGATTACCTCATAGTTATTTGTATTTGGTTGAATTAGGCTACTCACCCAAAAATCCGGAGCAACATAAAATTTACAACTAGTTTCCTGATCAAATAAGATTGCATTAACAACCTCAAATGACACCTCATTCTGAACCATATTCTTTTTTATATACGGAATCAATTGAGGATTGGCTTCGTAAGCAACATAGCGCGATAAACGCTTCATTTTTGAAGCATTAACGCCCATGAATCCAATCCCGGCACCGACTTCGAGAACGACATCACCATCTTCTAACGCATTTTCTAGAAGCTTAACTTCTTCACGCTCATAATAGCCCCTAACAAAACTCATCAAAAGCTCATAAGGAGGCTTAGACGGAAAAAATATTTCCTTTCCACCAATGTAACAATACCCTTTATGATAAATATCAAGCCAAGCATTGTAATTTGACAATTTTCCTTTTATGAAGCCACCACTGGGACGTATCTCCGCAGCTATTGACATTAGGCAATGAGCAGCTTCAATGTTGTATGGCTCTAATTTCAGGGCGACATCACGGAAATAATCTGCATGTTCATCTAGTAAATCAAAGCTGTCAGCCTGACAAACATTATTGAAAAAAGTAGTTGCAGCTTCATTCGCGTCTAAATAAGGGATGGCATAAACTATTGAAGCTTTCTCATCTTCAGAAAAATTTCTATTCATATACTTCTAATACCTTTATTTTTTATGGCTAAAGACAAAAAAGAGAAGACGGAAGAACAAAAATAAGTATCATCCTTATAGGCTTGTCGAAAACTGAATTATCCTCAATATATTGGCTCCCGATATATCACGTGTGAGTGCATAGCCTTTTCTACATGTAGTAGATATGGACTTGACAGGCGGTCATTATATTCAACCATTGGAGCATAGAGTACGCTCTTCTAAGTGTGCATTTCTGGCGATAGGCTCAGCAGATGACTGGCATAAGCGGGTAACTCAAGGATCACAGATCCTTCCTCAATGCTGACATCGGCCACAACTTCATCGTTGGCTGCCGCACTAAACTCCCAAATAGTTCCGCTGCCTTCAGTGAATAAGGATGATACATCAGCGATAATACGCCGAGCCTCAGGTTGGTCATTGACAAGCAGCAGAGCAAGATTTCCCTCCGTATCTTGAGTGGTCATAGCCATCACGTTAGAAGTAGAAATGGTGGTCAGTAATACCGATCGCCCTCCCTGCAAAGCGCGAATGCCCATGCGAAAGGCATAGTAGCTGAGGCGGCGATCGCCCGTTGCGCTCACTAGACCCTCCACTTTCTCACCCCAGTCATAGAGCGAAAAAAGATGACTACCATACACGTAGGAGTCCCCTGGTTGAGACATCCGCATCATATTTTTGATCAGATTTAAGGCAAATGCTAGATCGTCATAGCCGCCGGTATAAGTCCCCCACTCACCAATCCACAGAGGCGATCGCTCATGCAGGGTATTGTCCATCCAACGCCTTACCCGCTTTACATAGGACGTAATATCCCAGTCATAATTGTGAACATTGACGATATCAAAATAGGCTGGAACAGTATCCGAGAGTTCGCCAGGCCAGTGACTGCCGCCAAGCGTCTTAGGCGCATGGATATAAAATTCGCGATCGGGTAAGTATGTCCCATAGACATGGGCGATCGCATCAGAAGCTACTTGTAATAGCTCAAAATAATCATCCTGATTGCCTCCCCAACCTTGCAGTCGATTATCGGGTTCATTATGAATTTCGAAATCGTTAACCTGATAGTCATTGCGGACATTTAGCCAGTACACCGTGGCAAAGACATGTTCCCACCACTCATTCCAATCTGCCTCTGTGCGAGGCGGATTCAGTTGCAGCGCCCACTCAGGATTCCAACTGCTATCAACATTACGGATCGTCAAAACCGAGCGTACATGCTCGTGCTTCAGGGTCTCGAAGAGAGTCTCAGCACTGCCCTGCCATAGTTTGCCAGGTACGCCCGAAAAAGCATAGTCAGTCCCTGTGTCAGGCACCGTCATCAGGGTATCCCAGCGATTCCAGGGAATAATATCGGGATCTGCTTTAATTTGATCAATGGTGGGTAAACCGTAAACTCCATCATCATCTTGCGGTTCCCAGCGAGACATGCCGCCATAAATTCGATACGTGTTGATGCCTAAGTCAACAATGTCCGTTTGGTCAAAATTGACATTGCCCTCACACGTACCAATGTAACGAGTACTGCGCCCTGTAAAACCACCGTAAACCTTCACATGAGCCAGGCTAGGAGCTGACTGGGCAACTCCTCCCAACTTGTCCCAGGTCAGAAAAAGCAACAGAGCTAAAAAGCAAAGAATGATGAAACGCCGACTAAATCGAAGCAGAAGAAGTTCTAACGGACAATCTAAGAGTCGTTGCATCGATTAACAACCTAACATCTCACACGACGAATGAATGAGTTGCATTGAGCGAGGAAATCTCACACTTTTTGCCAGACAAGTGGAGGATTAAGAATCCCTTTCTTACTCGCTGAACTATTAATAATGAGTTCATGCATATGCCAGTAGTAGTCATACATAAAAGACCATGTCGCCTCATAAATTCCGACGTCAATAAAATACTGACCACCCGCCAGATCAAGTCGCTCGATGACAAGTCGTATGGTGCCTGGCTCTTGTAGAGTCCCTGTCTTAAAATTTGCCTGAGCCGTATGCGTATCAAAGCATATATTGCCATTAGACTGGCTAATGCTAATCCCAAAATGAGCATTATGAATCGGTTTAAGCGGTAAATAGCCAATTTCCAACGTCATGGATTGGCCACTTTCAATTTCAAATCCAGGAATCAAGCGAATACTTTCAATCACAATATCCTTAGACTGAAAATTTCCTTGCTTTGCTTGTGGTGCTAAGGACTGTGATGAGGGCACCACCTGAGTTTGTCTTTCAGACGTAGGTGATTCTGCAGCATTTTCCCTCATATACTCAGCGTACTGTTGAGTTACATCTTCAGCGGGACCAATCGCTGCGATCGCGCCTGACTTCAACCAAAGAACGGTATCACACAGGCTTTTCACTTGATTGATATTATGTGACACAAATAAGACAGCACAGCCACCTATTTGCAACTCCCTAATCTTATCAAGACACTTTGATTGAAAACGCATATCGCCGACCGAAAGAAACTCATCAATCAGCAACACAGACGGGTTTGTGTGAATAGCGACGGCAAAAGCCAGTCTCATTTTCATGCCCGTGCTATAGGTCCGAATTGGATTATCAATGAAAGATTCTAACTCAGCAAAATTAATGATTTCAGGCAAATGCCTTTTAACTTCACGACGCGATAGACCACCAATGGAGGCACTGACAAAAGCATTCTCTCGGCCCGTCAGATCTGGATGAAATGAAGCACCTAAATCTAATAAAGCTCCAATTTTGCCGTGAACCTCAACCGAACCTTCGTCTAATTGGCCAATGCCTCCAACGAGATGTAGAAGTGTTGATTTACCGGCACCATTACTACCAATCACCCCTAGCATTTCGCCTGGTTCTACAGCAAAACTAATATTCCTTAATGCCCAAAACACGTCTACAGACTTGAGTCGCTTAAAGCCACCGAGAACAGCCGCCATAATTGTATTGGGGCGATCGGCATGATAACGCTTAAAGCGTTTGCCCAAACTTTCTACAATAATTGCCTTGGCCATAGATCAAAGCTCTTCAACAAATCGAGTACTCTGATTACAGAAAAATGTATATCCTAACGGCAGAAGAATCAGGCTCAAAATAGCAATTATGATCAACGGGGTTGGTGAGGGTAAAGTCCCTGTGATCAAGATAGAACGATAGGCTCCAATAATGTGAACCATAGGGTTCATATTGTAGAGTAGCTCATATTTTTCAGGGACATTTTTAATTTCATAGAAAACCCCAGTCAAATAGAAAAGCAGTTGCAAAATAACGCCTATCGTATGCTGTGTGTCACGAAACATGACATTCAGTGATGCTAACAGATACCCTAATGAGGTAGATAAAATAAATTGAAGCGCCATTAATAAAGGAATAATGAATAAGAATAGAGGATGTATCTGAGTCGATTCAAGAAGGAGAAATCCTAACAACACAGGCATCGCAAAAATCAAGTGTATCCACCCCGTAGTTACGGTAGATACTGGCAAGATGGCAGGCGGAAAGTTCGGCTGCCGAATCAACGCTCGATTCGCAACAATCGCCATTGCGGATTGAAATAGAGAAGTATGAAACCAGTTCCAAACTAATAAGCCAGTAAAGACAAATGATGGATAGTTGGGCGTATCAATGGAGAGTACGAATTTAAATACAAGCACAAAGACAATCAACTGCAGAACTGGATTGATGAGCGTCCAAGCGATGCCTAAAACCGAGCGTTTGTACATAACTTTTAGGTCGCGTCCAACCAATTCACGCAGTAAATCAAAGCGCTGTGAGACGACTCTCTTGTCAAATATTTTTTTTCTGTATCGCCCCCTTCGCCTATACTTACGCTGCATCATGTTCGAAGTGCCTTAATTCCACAGAAATGTTGTATCGATGCGATCGCCTAAAATATCTTCTAAAGCCTTGTTGTAAGGAGTAAAGTATTGCTGCATAGCCCTATAAGTATAATCTTCTACTTTATTCGTATAGCTACCAGAGTTATGACGAGGATACTTGTCTAATTTTAATTCCCCAATCTCCAGAAAATTAAATGCATCATTTAAGGCTTTTTCTGGATAGTTGCTAAAGTCGTCTGTTTTGAGAATCAAGATGTTTTCTGCGGGAAAGGCAGTCATCCACCGTTCGATATGACCATAATATACACTGCTTGAGATATAGCTAGGAGCCTCTAATCCCTTTTCCCCAGCAAAGAAGAAGTTTTGCTCGGCTTCTACTCTTGCCATTTCCATCGTCATGGCTTTTCCAAGGGTACGTTTTTCAAAACCCTGACGCACCCACATTTGGTAGTCAGATATCGCTCTCTCAATTGGATTGCGAATTAAAATAATCAGCTTCAGATCGGGAAACGCTTTGACTAATCGATCGCAGACTTCAGGATGATCAATGTAATGGGCCGATGCTTCCCCGGTAATAAAAGGGTCATTGTCAGGAATGGATGGAAAGTGATCTAGATACCAAGACATGCCCTTGTCATAATTTTCCGAGAAGAACATAATTTCTTTCTTGGCTGTCGGCAAAATCTTAGGATGCTTCACCAGATAACGATATAGAGAAGTTGTTCCACATTTCGCAAATCCAATCACCATAAACTGGGGTTTTGCAGGTTTTCCCAAAAATCCATCAACACTGGCATGTAAGTAAGGTTTTGATTCCAAAATTTCATACCTTAAAGCATTTTTATAACAAAGGCGAGCCTCTTGACTTTGCTTGAGTTTGGTGAGTGTATCACCCAGCAAATTATGCCCCCAAACAAAATCTTGCTTGATAGCCAGCAAATTCCTATACACCTCACAG
>JBCCWR010000134.1:0-5895 GCA_039193385.1 Verrucomicrobiota bacterium
ATTTGATTAAAGTGGTTCGCCGAGCTTTAGCTGTGGCCTTCACCAGGTCTTTCTTATCCGGGAATTTTTCAGGAGATTTTTGATTGGGGTCATCAAGAATCGTAGCATACTCAAAATCAATAATGCAGAAACGTCCCTCCCGTTGCAGATAAGTGACATTGCGCAGATCAGCGTCTTCATGACGCACGCCAAAGCTTTCCAGGTCATCAAAGAGGCTCTTTAGTTTTGCTGCACTGATTTGTTCGATGCGTTGTCCGCAACTGGTCATAGTAAGTTCTAAATTCTCCTCATTGGAATCAATGATTTTAGGCACAAAGGGACACTTTTTCTGCTCAAGGTATTTTAAAACATACAACTCATTGAGGAAACGTTCTCTGGCTTGGGTGGCGCGGAATGTTTTATAAACACGTCCGTCGAAAGATATGCGAACCATTGAACGTTTTGTGTCTTTAATTTCTTCCATTTGGGCTAATAGAACCATAAGTCGTGAATGCGCTCAAAACTAAAAAAGTCAGTGGTATTGGCATGGATGGTGCTTCTAGCTTTGCTCCCTCCAAAGGAGCTTAACCTGTTCGTGGCTTCGGTGGCGGACAAACCTAAACCTTAAATATAAAACTTAGAAATCATGGCAAAGTATAAACTCGAATATATCTGGCTCGATGGTTACACCCCTGTACCTAACCTTCGTGGTAAAACCCAAATTAAGGAATATGATGCGTTCCCTAAACTGGAAGAACTTCCTCAGTGGGGTTTTGACGGTAGTTCAACTCAACAAGCAGAAGGCGGCAGCTCGGATTGTATTCTTAAGCCCGTAGCCGTTTACCCTGACACAACTCGTAAAAATGGGGCTTTGGTTATGTGCGAAGTTATGATGCCTGATGGCAGCCCTCACGCTTCCAATGCTCGTTCCACTATTCTTGATGATCCAGATGCTTGGTTTGGATTTGAGCAGGAATATTTTCTATATATGGACGGTCAACCTCTTGGCTTCCCTTCTGAAGGCTTCCCTGACCCACAAGGTGAGTATTACACAGGTGTTGGCTATAAGAATGTAGGTTCTATTGCCCGTGAGATTGTTGAAGAGCATCTGGATCTCTGTCTAGACGCTGGTATCAACCATGAAGGTATCAATGCTGAGGTTGCTAAAGGTCAATGGGAATTCCAGATCTTTGGTAAAGGTTCTGCCAAAGCTGCTGATGATGTATGGATGGCTCGTTATCTACTAATGCGCCTCTGTGAAAAATATGGTGTAGATATTGAGTTCCACTGTAAACCTTTGAAAGGTGACTGGAATGGTTCAGGCATGCACTCTAACTTTTCCACCAAATACTTGCGTGAAACAGGCGGCAAAGCTTACTTTGAAAAGCTCATGGCTCAGTTTGAGAAGAATATGGATGAGCACGTTGCAGTTTATGGTCCTGACAACCACATGCGTCTGACAGGTCTGCACGAAACACAGTCTATTGATAAATTTACCTATGGACTGGCGGATCGTGGCGCTTCCATTCGTGTTCCTCACGCATTCATGAATAATGACTACAAAGGCTATCTAGAAGATCGTCGCCCTAACTCACAAGGTGACCCTTACGCGATTGCTAGTCGTATTCTGAAGACTATCTCTGAAGTTCCTACTTCCTAATTTTAAGGAAGAGAATTTTTAAGAGAAATCTATTTTTATCAAAACGGCGTCTTACACAAGACGCCGTTTTACTTTATAAATCATAAAAAATCTTTCGCTTTAAAGAGATTTTATCTCTGCTACGTTCTCGAAATGGATGAGAAAAGTCTTGTAGATAAACTGGCTGTGTTCGCTGTGCGTGTGCTGGGTTTTGTTTTTCTGATAATGGGTCTGTGGCAACTGGTGGTTAGAGCAGCAGAATTTATAGCGGAGTTTAATCCTGTTTATTTAAAAGTCATCTTACTTGGCAGGGCTGTGGAACCCATAACTGCTATTGTCATCGGTTTTTTTCTATTTCTATTCTGTCGTCCATTAGGGCAGTTGCTGGCCAGAGTGGTCCATAAAGACTAGGAAGCAAGCCGCTATGCTTTTTCCCCGCCTGACATTGATCATCCTAATATTTTGTCTAAGTTTAGAGCAAACACGCGCAGCCTTATATAAGACTCTGGATGAATTGTTGGCAGATCAACAAGAACGTGTGGAAAGCATGTTTCAAGCCATGGATCTTGAGCGCCAAGGGTTTGAAAAAATCAAATCTGCCTACAATGAGGGGAGGCTAAGTGTGGCTTGTGAGGCTTTGATTGATTATTACAAGGAATCAAAATGGGGTCAGCATTTTCAATACCGCGTTCAACATGAGTTAAATCCTCAAGATCAGAAAAAGGTTATTGCTAAAGCAGATGCTGTGATGCGGGATCGCTTTACCTTGCAGTCGATAACAGGCACTGTGCCGCGCACGGATGAAGGAACTCTAGATTGGACTGATAAGGGCCCGAAGAATGATAAAGAGTGGACCATCTTTCTAAACCGTCATTATTATTTGGGAGAACTTACGTTAGCCTATTTCTTCACAAATAATGCAGATTACGCGAAGCGTTATGCAGAGATCATAACAGATTGGGTGATGAAGAATCCTCGCCCTGCTTACACTTCACTTTCTCTACAATGGCGTGCCATGGAGGCAGGACGACGCATTACAGAAGTATGGCATAAACAGTTTTATAGAATGCTCCATTCAGATGATGTTTCCCAACCGACAAAGATTCTTATGCTTTCAAGTATTCCAGACCATGCCTTTGTCTGTAAGAATCAGCATGCGACACATGGGAACCATGTGTTGGTAGAGATGTTGGCACTTATGATGTGTGCTGTCTATTGGCCTGAATTTAAAGAAAGCGGTAGTTGGATGGACTATGCCGTTAAAACTGCCGAGCGGGAGATGTACTATCAGGTTTATCCAGAAGGATCGCAAAAGGAATTATCAAATCATTATCAAACAACAACGCTATTCAGCTTTGGTCGTTTAGGGCATGTGGCCAAGCTTGGAGGGTATGACCTGCCCGAGAGCTATAAAGAACGTTATGAAAATATGTGGAACTATCTGGTGCATATGACAAAGCCGGATGGGTACGGACCGCTCAACAATGATGCAGACCAGGAAAACAATCGACGTCATGGCATGCAAGCAGCTCGGGAATTTCAGCGTGATGACTGGAAGTATGTCTTATCTCAGGGTATGGAGGGAACTCAGCCCGAAGGTTTAGCATCACAGTATTTTAGCTGGGCCGGGCATGTCTTAATGAAAAGTGGATATGAGCCGGATGCACTATGGTCTCTCTTTGATAATGGGCCTATTGGCATGGATCACTTGCATTATGATAAGTTGCACCTTTCAGTTTCGGCCTATGGCAGAAATTTTCTCGTCGACACTGGGCGTTATAACTATCGCTGGGATTATAAGCGCAATTATTTCACCGGCACTTATGGGCATAATACCATCTCTGTGAATGGAAGACGTCAGGCCTTGGGCAATAAATTAAGGCATCGCCCGGAAACTTCTGATGTGCTCCTCAAAGAACATTATGACTTTGCCAGAGGAGAAGCTCGTTTCTTTGACACAAGCCTTGTGCAAAAACACAAACGTGCGGTGTTGCGCTACAAAGATCTTTTTTGGCTGGTTGTGGATGAAGTGATTAACTTTGAAGAGCATGATATAGAAGCATTTTGGCATTTTGATCCAGGCTGTTCGGTAGTAGCAGGAGAAGACCACAGTTATGAAACAGTCGATGCGGGCGTTGCTAATTTGAAGCTTATACCCATTGGCTTGCAACAATGGCAAAGCCATATCGAGAAAGGGCGTGATGATATTATGCTTCAGGGTTGGTGGAGTCGTTCCTACAACGAAAAAATCCCCTGCGCCACAGCGGTGTATCAAACAAAAGCCATGGGCCCACAAATTTTTGCCTGGCTTCTTGTGCCTTATCTTCCTGGAAAAGCCCGGGAAGTGAGTATAGATGATTTTCAGATTAAAAATGGCGCTTTCAAAACGACGTTAGCTTTGGATGATAAGGCCCCTCTTGCTATTCATATCAATATGCATGAAGCGCAAATTTCTCAGGCTATTGTAATTTCTGGAGATCGAGCACCCTAAAGCAATGACTTCTAGCACATGACTGTCGAGGAGCGATTAGAGAAATTTTTAGGCAAAGACCCTCAAATTGAGGAGGCCGCATTTGTTGCCCCCAATGCAACAGTCATCGGTGATGTGCGCCTGAGTAAAAACGTCAGCGTATGGTATCAATGCGTTTTACGCGCCGACATCAATTCCATCGTAGTCGGAGAGGGTTCTAACATTCAAGATGGCGTAGTGGTTCACCTGGCCGATCATGCAGGCGTTACAATCGGCAGGCATTGCACCATTGGTCATTCGGCAATTATTCATGCATGTTCGCTTGGAGACGAGTGTTTAGTTGGTATGGGTGCAACTGTGTTAGACCATGCCAACATAGGCTCGCGTAGTATCATTGGAGCAAATAGTCTGGTGACTCGGGGAATGGAAATACCGGAAGGATCTTTGGTATACGGAAGTCCGGCTAAAGTCGTTAAAACGCTTGATGAGGAGGCTCAGTCCGGCTTGATCCAATGGGCAGAAAAATATATCAAAGTAGCTCAAGCGCATGCTGAAAAATTCAAGACATAAAAACCCTTTACCAACTTGAGATTCTGTGTACCTTACTGCGCTATTCATGCAGAAAACCTTAATTTTACTAAAGCCGGATTGTTTAAAGAAGGGACACGTAGGGGAAGTGATTGGCCGTTTTGAAAAGGCTGGATTCAAGATTGTAGCCTGTAAGATGATACAGCTTAATTCTACTATTCTTAAAAATCATTACGCACATGTGGCGGATAAGCCTTTTTACCCTGAGATCGAAAAATTCATGTCATCTCTTCCTGTCATAGCCATGGTTATCAAAGGCACAGGTGTGATAGCAAAAGTTAGAGATATGGTAGGACCGACTGATTCCAAGAAAGCACCCAAAGGAACCATTCGCGGAGATCTTGGAAAAGACATGATGGTCAACATCATTCATGCCTCCGATAGTACTCCGAGTGCCAAGACTGAGATAGCTCGGTTTTTCAAAGACAAGGAACTTTATTAAATCCGCATAATGCTTATGTGGCACTTTCAGGATCTGGCCTATCTAACTCCTCCTCTATGGCATCATGCGGGCTAAAAAAGCCTGAAAGCTAGGAACTTTAAAACCTGCTCCGAGTGCTTCTATTTTTCAGACAGTTTGTTTTCGATGATACGAAAGACATTTTTGTTCCAAAGCATTAGCGGATGCGCCCATGAAAAAATGCGGATGTTATAGGCGTCTGGGTGCACACTACTAAAGCTTGGCACGATCATTAAATCCCAAGGCGTCCATAGAGAAGTAAAGTTGAGTTTTCGTAGACATGAGGCATCTGAGTTGAGTTTGCGTACGAACCGGCTTTGCCAGCACATTTCTGGAACTCCTTTGAAATGAAAAAACTTCGTCACAAGTGCATATACGTTTGCCGTAAACGTGCCATGGTGAGGGGACGAAATACTTATGAAGCGATTCACTCTACTTGCTCCATCCATATATTGCAGGTAGTGGCGACTTACCAATCCTCCCATGCTGAAGGCAATAATATCGAATTTGTGTGATGGGAAATTTTTGTTAACGAATTCATCCAGCCTTTTTGCTAACTCAGCAAGGCTCGCCTTGCCCGTATTAGGTTTAAGATCAACGGTAACGACTTCGTAGCCGCGCTCTTCCAGGTATGATTTTAGTCGCTTGAATTTTTTTCCTGTGTCCCATATACCATGAACGAGCAAGACGGGTGTCTTCATTGCGGTCAAACTCAAGAGCGACGTGCGCTTAGATAGCTATAGAGAAGGAAAGCCAGAA
>JBCCWR010000135.1:0-5775 GCA_039193385.1 Verrucomicrobiota bacterium
AATTTTTATTACAATAATTGCATTTATAATAAATTTTTTCCATACCATTGCAGATGCTACAGATAATACCACTAAAGGGCTCACTGCTTTGTAGCATTTAATTATATCTCAGACTAAAATATAGACCCAATCGAAGGGGCTCTGACTTACTTTGAGTAGGCCGTTAAATGTCAAAAATAGATTTTATTAGGAACTTCTAGGCATCTTATCCTCTGCCCAAGATGGCAGCGCGTCGCTAATTATTAATGAAGAAGCAAGCGTAGACAGTAAAAACAGGTCGGGGAATATCCTCCGACCTGTTGGCAAGGTTACTGTAAGAGCCTGTCGCTTTAAAGCAGTCAAGTATCCGGGCCTCTTACTAGAACTAGGATTCGATCTTCTTCGATAGATTCTCTAATATCCGGCCAGGGTGGCGATTTCTGCCGGAGTTAAAGCACGATTCCATATAGCAAAGTCATCCACATAACCTGCTAAATTTTCAGGCTTTGTGCCGCTGGCGTATTGACTGTTATCTACCACGCCGCCAATGCCTACGTTATCTATATGGTCCGATAATTGCATACCCACACTATTGTCGGCATCAAACTCCACTCCATCAAGGTAAGCAAAAAACTGACCCGCTGCTGGCGCCAATGGATTCTCTGTAGCATCAAGCACCAGTGCTACATGATACCATTGATTCGCTACTATTCCGCTGACAGTCCGCCAGGTGCCTTCCCAGATGGCTGTATCCTCTCCATCCAGATTTTTATCCCAGCCGCCGACGTATAATGTGTCGCCGTCCAGGTAGATGTTTAGACCACGCACATTGCCGCCTTCTTCATAGATCATTTGACGCCCAGTGACTTCATCCACAGCAAACCAAAGAGAAACTGTTCTCTCGGTAAAGGGTGCATTGCCATTATTCAAGTCAGCATGATCATCAATGGCAATGACATCGCCCACTCCATTGAGTCGAACACTTCCTGCAAAGATACCGATATCTTCCAGCACTGAGGCTCCACCCTCCAGACTCAGGGTCAGGTTCTCATCACTATCGGCAACATCCACATCAAAAGGACTGTAAGCCAGGCGCGATTCGGAAGACACTTCTGGAACCGTTGAGACGAAGATCGGATTAACAGGTTCTAAGAATTCGCTGGATATAATCTGTAAGCCAGATACCGCATCAACGCCTCCATCCGATTGAAGTTGTCCTGTGATCTCGCCCTCACTATTGGAAGTGTAGGTAAAGTCCATGTAATTTTCCCTTGGCATCCTAATCAATTCATTGTTGGCTGGGACGGAAAAGTAACCACGGTTGCCCGCATAATTACCATTACCTGCCACTTGGCCGAAGATGCGGATGGTATACTCCGTATCTGGGTTCAACCCGCTGAAGCGCCAGCGAAGGTTTCTACCAGCTACACCAAGCTGCGTATAAACCACATCACATCCCAGTGAGTCCGTAGCACTGGTGTCTTCCCAAGTGCGATAAATCTTCCCATCATAATTCAACTCAAACTGAACGGATGTCGTATTACCTTTTCCATCGATCAGATTATCGAGCGTCGGACTACTTGTTTGTGATAGAGCGTCTCCAGGACCTACGACGAGACTGTTCCACGTTCCATCCTGACCCGCTATAGGCTCCATAGCAGCATTGCCAGGGGTTGTTCCAGAGCCAGAATAGGTGTTCACGCCACCGGTCTTCGTGGTATCGAAGTCGATGCTGATTAGATCCGTAACTTCTGTTACATCAATCTCTAACTGGACCTCAGCAAGGCCTCCCTGACCATCAGATGCCTCAATAATAAAGACATTGTTACCCGCATCACCGTTGGTAGGTGTTCCGCTCAGAGTTCCATCAGCTGCCACATTCAACCAATCTGGTCCTGAGACTTTGTTGTAGCTCAATACATCACCATCGACATCACTGGCTGTGCCAGCAACGGTGCCACTGTAAGCACTACCTCCACTGGCACCAGTTGCCGTGATCAAGCCTTCACTAAAGCTCGGTTGGTAATTAAAGGCCGAAGCGATGCTAGAAGTGATCTGCACGCCAGACATGGCGTCAATGTCTCCGTCGGAATGAAGTCGACCGGTAATTTGGCCCTGGCTATCTGAGAGCACGGTAAAGTCCATATAATTCTGTGAAGACATGGGGATCAATGAGCCATTGACAGGCACAGCAAAATTGCCTCGATTGCTAGCCCAGCCACCAGAGCCGCTAACTTGACCGAAGACACGGATGGTGTATTGCGTATCAGGTCGCAAGCCATTAAAGCGCCATTTGACGTTTCTGCCTGCTATACCATACTGCGTATAGATCACATCGCGTCCTAATATATCGGGCGTGTTGCTATCTTCCCAGGTGCGATAAACCAGTCCTTCGTAATTCAACTCAAACTGGACCGATGTTGCTTGTCCCTTACCATCCAGCAGATTACTAAATGTCGGATTTGTTTTTAGAGATCTAGCATCTCCCGGACCCACCGTAAGGCTATTCCACAAGCTACTCTGACCGGGCAGAGGTACCATATTGGCATTTCCAGGGGTTATGCCTGAGCCGGAATACGTATTCACACTACCGGTCTTCGTGGTATCAAAATCGATACTGATCAAATCTTGAGCCGCTACTACCGCAATGTTGAGCTGCGCTTCGTCGGTGCCTCCCTGGCCATCTGCAACCATAACGGTGAAGTAGTTAACACCCAGATCACCTGAGGTAGGTGTGCCGCTGAGCGTGCCGTCCGCTGCTATATCGAGCCAAGCTGATCCAGAGACTTTGCTGTATGTCAGCGTGTCCCCATCAGCATCTGTTGCAGACGTAGCGATCGTGTCAGTGTAAGCCATGTCCTCAGAGGCGTCGGATACAAGGATCGGGTCAGAGGCAAAGGCAGGTGGAACATTGGGAGGACCTATTCCTTTTTCGACCAGGATAACCCAGTCGCTGGATGTATTTGCGGGTGGAGCACCAAGGCTAGCTGTGGTGCCTCCATAAATCCACTGGACTGTTCCATCTTGCAAACTGCCACCATTGCGAGGATCAAACCATTGTACACGATAACTTCCTGTTTCTTCACTGAGATCCAAGTTTGTTGTTCCACCCGATGGAAGATAAATTAGATACTGATTTCCTTCATCTGCCAGAGAATAATTGCCAGGATCAACAAGCGCATTATTCGGGCTCATTGCATTCAAATCAGTTAGATGAGCTGACATAAACTCAATAGCCTCAGCCATGAGCGTATAGTAAGAGGCATAGATACTATAATCATCCTTAAAACCTGTTACGTCTTTGTTATTATAGAAACCAACGCCTGCGCTTCCCGCAGTCAAAGAAGCCCACACGACATTCTTTCTCCATGAGCCAATACTGGGATACTGCTCACCCGCATAAGGTTCATCGTAGGAAACGACCCATGGACGACCGCTAGCCTCTGACTGGGTTCTCCAGTGAGAAATGCTATCATGTCCATAACTCGGGTCTGTATAGATACCCTGATAGCTCACACCTGTGAAAGGGGCATCCCCCAATAAGTTTGTAAAAATAGCTTCGCCGGGGCCATTAATCGGATTATGAATGACGATTTGATCGTCTTTATATGGCAGTAGATTATGCAAATAGGAGGCAAAAGCTATCTGGTCAGTCTCATCGTTGGCGAGACCAAATGTGCCATTGGTTTGCCAGCTATTTTCTTCGCCTATATTCCAGGTGACTGCATTGAGGTAGCCGAAGCGGGCGACCAGCTCGCGGTAGTAAAGCTTGCGCGTTTCCGCAAATGTAATCTCGGGATCACCCACGGGCTTGGCCTGGTTTTCGTGATACTCAAAGAAAGATTGATTTTCCTGCTCACTGAGCACCATGTGCATCATCATGCCTTTCGACATCATATGATCAAAGAGCTTTTGCCACTGCTCCAGCTTGGAGACATCGTAGTCCATTAGCGCATCGGGAAATTCCAGCACTACAGGGCTTACTTGCGTTGAATTAAGGCTTTTCCAGTGCCCCGTAAAGGGAAAGCTTTTTTTGCCATCCCCTTCGATATTATTCATCAGAGCGTAGTGGCAGTTAACTCCCAGATCTGTCAAATAATTCACAAGCCCGATGATCCCTTTACCTTCCTGATTCACAGTCCATGTGGGATCGCCGCTAACCCAGTCCTGAACATGATCGCGGTAATCCCGGCTTTCTCCATTGGTTCCATCAAATTCAGTATAAGTTAGAAGTAGTTCGGTAGAATTAGCTTCAGCTTTGAGGAAAACACCTGCCCCACCCATCCATTCAGGATAAGCCTTACCGGTGTACACAAGCTTGCCTTTGTCAGGCGCACGAAAATCTTTTCCGGTTTTATCAGATGCTTCGATATCAAATGATCCCTTAACGCCATCATAGGGAGTCAGTTCGGTTCCTCCCGTTGCGAGAGCGACTCCAGAACCAGAACGAAAATCGACCTCATAATTCCATGTGCCGGTAGTTGTGGGGGTGAAATGAGCTCGCCAGATATTACCCGAAGTAGCCGATGTATTAGCCGCATCACCGTCGGCAGCAAAATAGCCAGGAACAACGATCGTTTCAGAGCCATTGGTGAACGTGACGGTCATTCGATAGTCCATAAAGGGGTTGGGATCGTCACCCTCTGTTGCTTCAGGACCTTCGATATCCAGTGTGGTCTTGTGCCATTGCTTTAACTCACCTGTGACATTAACAGCAACATTTGAGTAACGTAATTGGTCTAATTGATGTTGGGCCCCTTTACTGCGGGCGAAAGCAAAACTATTGAGAAAATTATAGGAAGGAGTATCTGCAGCATCTGCAGCATCCTCTAAGCGATAGAATCCCAGCGTATCCAGAGCAAATTTCTTGGAGCGAACAGATAGTTGAATTCGATAAGTCCCCTCTTCTTCGAATTCATAAACGAGTCTTTTATCCGTTGGAGCTTTACCTTCCCAGTGCCAGATATTAGTAAATTGTTCTTGAGGATTTGTTTGTCGGCGCGGCCAGTTTACCGTGTAAGCTTTATACCATGTTTCCCATGAATGGCCTAGACCTTCGGTCACCATTTTAGGAGTCGGCGTGCCATATCTTCCCTGAACTCTAAACCAAACATCGTTTGCCGTATCATGATGCGAATGAGGAACTTGCATGTTAGAGCGCATGACAAAGCAATAAAGTCCTGGGGTATTAATCTTAAATTCATAGTTCAATCGACCTTCTACCACTTTAAGGGTTCGATCCAAACGCCCCACAATGTAAGCGCCTCCATGAACCCCGTCATTGCGATAATAAGGTCCTTCACTCTGACTTCGATCAAAAGGATCGATCACTGGCTCATTAGTATAAAGACTCCACGCCTTACTGGTAGGAGATACTTCTGGGGCAGCCTCTGCTTCTATGAGGACAAAGCCATCCGTTTCTTCGAAAAGCACCTGTGCTTTACTTACGGAGCCCATTAAAAATAGCATAGTAAAGATCACAAATAATCTTTTCCAGGCGCGACACAAATTGATTCTTTTAAACATTGTATGGTTCATTTTTTTGTATGGATGTTGGTTTTGATTCTAAAATACTTGGTTCATTACTAGGATTGGGGCTAATCATTCATTATTCAGCTCCTTACATCGATTTATACGCTACGGCGTAGCTAGTAGTAGGCGGTAACCAGTGTATCAATGAGTCTAAATAAGAATGATTTTTCTACTCTAGACCGCTCGCGATTTATCAATCTCCCCTTCATTCGTAAGCTTAGATCAGGAGACTTTTTGGTAATATATTTATCAACTAACATAGTG
>JBCCWR010000136.1:0-5754 GCA_039193385.1 Verrucomicrobiota bacterium
GCAGAATGGAGAAATCTATTATTTCAATGTAGACTCAATATCTATGGTTTTCATTGACCCTATCGATAAAACAGTTCGCCTTTACATAGAGGGTAATGAAAAAATTCTCCGTTCTTCTGAAGTAGGCCCTCTGCTGAAACTGTTGGACAAGCTTTCTCCAATTAAGATTGATACAGGTCAAACAAACAAACCACTGCAGGCAGCAGCTGAAGATCCACCTCCTGAAAAAGCAGAATCAGGTTAGGTTCTATTCACGAAAAGAAGTTATCGAACTCTTTATCATCACCCTTAGCAAGCTCATCTGAGTGATGGCGCACATGTCCGTTGGCGTTGGAGCTGGTGGATCTATTTTTCAATTCAGGCATCGGTGCTGCAAGATCATCCTGAGTTAAATCTGGAACAGGACTGGTTAATTTATTAGCCATACCCTGATTTGCTTTGCTTCCATCTACCATTTTTTTCAACTGAAAAATCGTATCTTTCAGGGAAGACGCCTGAGACATAAGCTCGGACGACGCACTGGCCGTCTCTTCAGCATAGGCTGCATTCGATTGTGTCACATCATTTATAGCATTCATTCCAGAATTCACCTGTGATATGCCAAGTTGTTGTTCATTAGAAGCTGTAGAAATTTCATTCATGATTGAATCTACTTCACGTGCACTCTTTGATGCTTGGTTAAAGCCTTCCTCCACTTCTTTCACCTTGGCTTCAATTTCTGAAATGCTTTCTACTACATAGTCCGTAGCTGCAGTTCCTTTCTCACCAATCTGGATGGATTGCTCAACCTCCTCCGCTGTTTTTTTCGCAGAGTCTGCGCTTCGTTGTGCCAGGTTTCGCACTTCATCTGCCACCACGGCAAAACCCATTCCAGCTTCACCTGCCCGAGCCGCCTCTACAGCAGCATTCAAGGCCAAAATATTTGTTTGGAAGGCTATTTCATCAATCGTGCTTACAATTTTAGCGACTTCCATACCGGACTTTTGCATGTCTCTGACAGACTTCTCCATACCATGAATGGCTTCTTTCATCGTTTCCAAAGTATTATTGAGTTCTTTAACTTGTTGAAGTCCATTCTCAGCAGATCTACGTGACTCCTGGGCTAATTCCGCACTCGAACGGATATTTTCATCGTTACGCTTTGACACGCTGGTGATTTCTTCAAGCGATGAACTACTTTCTTCAATCGTCGATGCTTGTGAACTAGCTCCTGTAGCCAAAGAGTGACTGGAGGATGCTACCTGATGCGCGGCACTTTCAACTTCGTCGGCTATAGCCGTCATTTCCTCCATACCAGCCTTAATAGGCTTTGAAAGATTTCGTCCTAAATGCCAAGCCACGACACCTAACACAATCGTGGCTACTACCATCACTAACTTTACCAAAATGATATTATTGTTTAAACCTGCGAGAATCTCATCGCTATATACCCGAGCTAAAACACTCCAGCCTAGTCCAGGATAACCAAGGGCTCCTTTCGATCCCGCATATCCTGATATTTGTAGAACTTGTTTCCGAGCGTGTAATGATTCTGTAGAACCAGATTCACCTAATATAGCTTTTTGTGCAGCACTAACACCTGCTTCCGCAAGATTCAACTTAAATAAGACATTTTCATTATGAGGAACTTCCAGGCTTCCATTATTTGCTGTGGGATCATAATCCAGAATAATATAGCCATCTTTATTCAGCATAGTTAGTTCAGTCGTTCCAAGACCTTTTGCCTGTAACTTATTGTAAGTATTAACAAAGACTTCTTTAACTAAATCAAACGTAGCAAAGTTACACCATACGCCTATGGTCTGGAAATCATCGTCTACAATAGGTGCAGCATAGGCGACAACTAAACCGTCCTTACCCGTCAGCCTTTTAACATTTTCGTCCACATGAACATCTTGCACATATGTACCATCACTGACGTCACTTTTAAGAAAATTCCCTTCTACAACATTCTTAAACCAATCCGTACTTTTAAAATTTTGAGAATAAATTGAATTAGCATCAATAAGCTCTCCCTGGGCATTTTTATCATTTACAGCAATAACTTTACCCTCTAAATCAACCGCCACCATAAGAGGATAAATCCCATAGAGGGAGACATATTCATTCATAGCCTCAGCGGTCACGTTAACATTTGAAGAGGGCATGTACCATGTTGCCAGATCATCAAGGGCTTTATTTTTTGTAAAAGCTTGAACATCTCCATAACGTTCGAAGAGATTCCGTTCCACGACATCGATCATGTCTTCTGCTATAATCTGGTATTTATGAGCAATGGCCTGTTTCGTCTCCGGGGCTAACTTAAAATCTATAATAAGATAGACCGCAACTAGCGGAGATACGCCAACTCCAATAAAGGCCAAAATTAGTTTGAGCGTAAAACTGACATTAGATTGATTACGCATAATCGTATATTTTCCATAAAATTAAAAAACTCATCCGTGAATTTCTAAAAAGATACTTTCGACCTGTGAAACTGTACAATTAGTAAAATTTGGCTGTAGCCAAAATGAATGTGAATTTCTTTAATCTAACCACTGCAGTGAGCGATTCACTGCCCTATGCCAACCCTGCAAAAGCTTTTGACGTTCCTGTTGATTCATAGTCGATGAAAAGCACTTATCCTGACTCCATTTACAGGCAAGCTCAGTTTGATTCTTCCAAAAACCTACCCCCAGACCGGCTAGAAAGGCCACTCCTCGAGCTGTTGTTTCAATACATTTGGGGCGTAGAACCTTCGTATGCAAAATGTCAGACTGAAACTGCATCAGTAAATCATTCTTAGATGCTCCACCATCGACACGCAGTTCCTGAAGCTGTACTCCAGCATCTGATTGCATAGCTTCGAGTAACTCCAAACTCTGGTAAGCAATACTTTCCAGGGCTGCCCGGGCGATATGGCCCGCAGTCGAGCCCCGTGTCAGTCCATGAATACCACCGCGCGCATAAGCATCCCAGTATGGTGCAGCCAATCCGGTAAAAGCAGGCACAAGAAAAACACCTCCATTATTTTCCACAGTCTCAGCAAGCTTTTCAATGTCTTGTGAATTCTTAATGATACCCAAGCCATCACGCAGCCATTGCACTACAGCACCACCTGTAAACACACTACCTTCCAATGCATAGTTCAATCTCCCTCCTCTACGCCAGGCTATAGTGGTAAGTAAGCGGTTTTTAGAATACTTAACTTCTTCACCGGTATACATGAGCATGAAGCAACCCGTGCCATAGGTATTCTTAACCAAACCGGGTTCATAACAGCATTGACCAAAGAGGGCTGCTTGTTGATCCCCTGCTATACCACAAATCGACACGCCTTTGATTTCATCTATTTCACAAAGTCCGATTTCACCAGAACTATCTACAACCTCCGGAAGAATTTGACGTGGTATATCGAGTTCTTTGAGCAACGCATCATCCCACTCACCTGAATGAATATTAAAGAGCAAAGTTCGGCTGGCATTACTCGCATCTGTTACATGAAGCTTGCCTTGTGTTAACTGCCAAACGAGCCAACTGTCCATTGTGCCAAAACAAACATCTTTAACATGTTCACGCACACCCGATAACTCATCTAATAGCCACTTAACTTTTGTTCCTGAAAAATAAGGATCCAGTAACAATCCTGTTTTTTCTTGAAACCATTCTTCCTTACCTTGTTCTTTTAACTGCTTACATAAATTCGCCGTTCGTCGATCTTGCCATACGATGGCTTTGCTAAGGGGTTTGCCTGTTCTTCGATCCCAAAGCAATGTGGTCTCACGCTGATTTGTTATACCTACAGCGGCGATGTCCTCTGCACGAGCTTTCGATCGCTTTAAAGCATCACTCAAAGCCTTGAGCTGCACATGCCAGATTTCTTCAGCATCATGCTCAACCCAACCTGGCTGCGGATAATGCTGCATAAATTCATACTGACTCAATCCACAAATCTCCACCTCTTGATTAAAAAGTATAGCTCTGGAACTCGTCGTACCTTGATCAAGGGCTAGAATGTATGGTGCCATAAAACCAGTATTAAGAGCATCGTTGAGCTGGCAACTAAAAGTGCATAGATGTGTTTACGTTCTTGACGTTTCAGCCAGCGGGCTTTTTCTTATTTCTTATCCATCATGCGTATACAGAGAGCCATCCATCTAGGAATCATAACCCTGTTCTCCACCATAGTAACAGTCCAAGCCCTTGCTAGCCCCATTGCTCGCATCAATCGAGACTCGCCTCGTGATACAATGCGCACTTTTATGCAGGCCATGAATGACTATAAAGCTGGCATTGATAAAGATAATCCACAGCTTAAATCTCGTATTGATGATGCTATAGCCTGCCTCGACTTAACCTCGTTCCCCGTTATTTCCCAACAACAAGCTGGCAAAGATTCTGCACTCATGCTCAAAGAAATTATTGACCGCGTAGAAATTCCCCGATACGCGCTGATTCCTGATTCAACTGATGTACAAAAATGGAATTTTGCAGACTCAGAAATCCAGATCGACAAGATCACAGAAGGAGAGAATGAAGGACTTTATCTCTTCTCTTCTACTACGGTAGATGGGCTATCTACCATGTTCAAAAAGGTTAAAAAATTGCCCTATCTGAGGGGTACAGGGCAAGGTGCTTATTATGTGGAACCGTGGTTAAATCGTAATATGCCCGATTGGGCTCATAATAAAATTGGAGGTGTTGAATATTGGCAATTCATCGGCTTGTTTGTTTCTATTCTTCTGGGGTTCACCATGCGCGCGGTGACACGACTGATCGGTGCCATCATTATAAAACTAACTCATAGGACTTCCACTCAGTGGGATGACATAATAGTGCGGGGCCTGGTTGGCCCAGTATCTCTATTTTTAGCTTGCGGCTTGTGGTTTGGCTCTATTTACATTCTCAATTTTGAAGGACATTTTGCCTGGATTCTTAACTCTATAGTTAAACTAGCACTTTTTGCATCCATTATCTGGATTGGCTACCGACTAACAGATGTGTTTTGTCAGTTCCTCAGTAGTCATGCGGAACGCACGGAATCTCGTCTCGACGACCAGATTGTTAAACTCATTTCCCGCTGTCTTAAGATTTCCGTGGTAGTCTTCGGCACGTTATTAGCTATCCAGAATTTGGGGATCGAAGTCTTTTCTCTACTAGCTGGTCTAGGTATCGGTGGTTTGGCAGTTGCGCTAGCAGCCAAAGACACCTTGGCAAATTTTTTCGGTTCAATCATGATCATGATTGACCGACCCTTCCGGGTAGGTCACTGGATCAAATCTTCAGGACAGGAAGGCACAGTGGAAGATATCGGCTTCCGCTCCACGAAACTACGTACATTCTACAACTCAGTCATTTCTGTGCCCAACTCTGAACTAGCCACATCATCCATTGATAATATGGGTAAGCGAGAATATCGTCGTGTAAGGACTATACTCGGTGTTACGTATGATACGCCACCAGATAAAATCGAAGCTTTTCTAGAAGGTATCAAAAACATTATCAAAGCAAACAAATATACACGTAAAGATTACTTTCATGTAGTCTTTAGTGACTTTGGTGCCAGCAGCCTGGATATACTTCTCTACTTTTTTCTCATCGTGCCGGACTGGAGTCAGGAGCTGGTCCAACGTCAGAACGTTTATCTGGAAATCATTCGTCTAGCTAATGAATTGGGCGTGGACTTCGCTTTCCCTACCCAGAGCCTTCACATTGAAACTTTCCCGGAAAAGCAGAATGTGCGTAAACCCCATGACACCAACTGGAACATGCTCC
>JBCCWR010000137.1:0-5743 GCA_039193385.1 Verrucomicrobiota bacterium
GGCAAATTCTTGATAACTGGGAACGCCGCCCAGCAGATTATGAGATGATATCCAACAACATCAAAAACCTTAAACCGTCTTTAAAGCCTCGAGATATACTGGTAAAAATTTCTCAAACTGTCCCTTGCAAAACAGGACAAATAAAACGAAATTAGACTTTCGATGACTAAAGAACATTTACTGGCACGTCTTCACCTAAGAGCTCTTTTGCCCACATTGGCTGAGCTTGTGAGGATTGATGAGTCAGCGCAAAAAATTATTGAGAATTGGAATTTTACAGTTCGCTTCACCTCGGCTACTGGCATAAGCACAACATTGCAGTTTAAAAAAGGTACTCTTTTTGTTGATCCAGAGCGGCGTTTCTATTTTCCTCTTAACCTGATGTTTGCATCGGATAAGCAAGTAAACAATCTTTTTACAAAACAAGATAGGGCTGTTCCTATCCCTATTTGGGGTCTTCAATACTTGCCTGCGATGCTTCATTTTCAGAAGCTTACAAACCGTTTAGAGAACATTCTTAAAGCATCGGTTAAGGATTTGCAAAGTGATGAAGACTTATTGCGTAAGCATGTGCGTTTACTGATGGGACGTGTTATACCAGCAGCGGTAGCTCAACTCGGCACGTATGAAGCAGAGTCGCAAGCTATTTTGAAGAGCAAGGTAGGTATGATTCAGATTGAAGTGAAAGATGAATCTATCAAAAGCTGGATTCAGTGTTCAACCATTGGTCGGAACGGAGACAGTCGGCCCAGTCTTCGCTCAGGTTTTGGAGCAGCTCCTACAGCTCCAGATTTTATTATGAGTTTTAGAGATCTTCCTACGGCACTACTTTCAATCAATAATGAACTTGATACTATGGCTGCCGCGACAGGATGTGATATTTCTATTCGTGGTTCTCTTCCCCTAGGTGAAGCTGTAAGTATGATTATGGAACGTGTTGCTCTTTATCTAAAAAATTAATTATTAGCTCATTTTTAAAAATGCAAATTACTACCAAACCTTCAAAAACTTCTAAGAAAGCAGAAACTTTTGCCACATACGATAAATCTATGGAATTATTCGGGCGTGCCCGCCAGGTGATTCCAGGCGGTATTTATGGTCATACGACACCGACTCTTGTTGGACCTGGTGCCTCGCCTTATTACGCTGTGAAAGGTAAGGGGAGTCGTTACTGGGATGTCGATGGTAATGAATTTATTGATTACATGTGTGGTTATGGGCCTATCGTCCAAGGCTATAATCATCCGGAAATCGAAACTGCTGCAGAAAAACAACGCAAGCGAGGAGACTGTTTCAATCACCCAGGTTCCGTGATGATTGATTTGGCGGAGAAGCTTGTTGAATTAGTTGATTTTGCTGACTGGTGCGTCTTTGGTAAAAATGGTTCAGATATGACTAGCTGGGCGACTCAAGTGGCCCGAGAATACACGACTCGTAAAAAAATTCTTATGGTTAGGGGGGCTTATCATGGAGTGGATCCATGGTGTACTCCGGGTCATGGCGGACTTATCGAAGAAGATCGTGCTCATATTCATTATTTTGATTGGAATGATCCGCAGTCATTTATAGATCAAGTAAAGCAACATCCTAATCAGGTCGCAGCTGTTATTACCACACCTTACCATCATCCGACGTTTGCAGATTCCGTTATGCCGAGTCACGACTTCCTTAAGACGATTCGTGAACAGTGTGATGAACATGGCATCTTATGGATTCTCGATGATGTGCGCTCAGGTTTTAGACTTAATATAGGTGGTTCACATCGTTATTTCGACTTCCAGCCAGACATAGCGTGTTATTGCAAAGCGATCGCTAATGGTTACCCGCTGTCTGCCTGTGTTGGGAAAAATGATTATAAAATCTCTGCTACGAAAGTATTCTTGACTGGTAGTTATTGGGGAGGAGCTGTAAGTATGGCGGCCGCACTTAAAAATATTGAAATTTTAGAGCGAGATCACGCCCTTGAAACGATGGATGCTATGGGCGATAGACTTTTCAAAGGCTTTAAGAAGAAAGCTAAAGCACACGGTTTGCAGATTACCATGTCAGGCCCTCATGCTATTCCTTTTATGACTTTTAGGAATGAAACAAATTTTTTCCGCCTGCAACATTTCGCGGAAGAATGTCTCAAGCGTGGCGCCTTTATACATCCTCATCATAACTGGTTTCTCTCTGCAGCCCATACCGAAGCAGATATAGATGCCACTATCGAAATCGCTGACGCAGCTTTTGCTTCCGTTAAAGAAAAATTTGGCAGTTAAAAACTGAGGTGATTAACTCCTGCCTTGAATATGTAATTCACGGAGCTGCTTGGTTGTGACTTCAGACGGAGCCTGAGCCATAAGGTCCACTCCCTTATTATTCTTAGGGAAAGCCATGACTTCACGTATGCTGCTGGATCCACATAGAATAGCTACCAGTCGATCAAGCCCCAGTGCAATACCACCATGCGGAGGTGCGCCATAGCTAAAGGCTTTGACCATATAACCAAAGCGTTCCTCAACTAGTTCAGGATCAATTTTTAAAATATCGGTAAAGATCTTCTGCTGCACATCGGCATTGTGTATACGAATGCTCCCACCACCCAGCTCGACGCCATTGAGAACAATGTCGTAGTGTTGTCCACGAACGGCTTTCGGATCAGATTCGAGTTTGGGAATATCTTCTACTATGGGAGAGGTAAATGGGTGGTGTGTGGCAACGTATGACCCCGCTTCTTTGTCATAGATCATCAGCGGAAAGTCCACGACCCAGTGGAAATCATAAATGTCTTTCTTATGCAGCTTGCCCAGTTTTTCCAGAAACTCAGCTGCTTTTAAACGAATTTGTCCCAAAACTTCGCAAGCATCCAGCCATTCGTCTGCCCCGAAAAGAATTAGATCGCCCTCTTCAATATGTAACTTTTTTTCCAGAGCAGCTTTTTCATCATCTGAGAAGAATTTTACAATGGGACTTTTCCATTTGCATTCTTCTATTTTAATCCATGCCAACCCTTTTGCACCCAGACTTTGAGCCAGCTCGGTAAGATACTCAATCTGACCTGTTGTAATTTCAGCGAGCCCTTTGGCATTGAAAGCTTTGACAACGCCTCCCTTAGCTACAACGGCTTGGAAGACTTTAAAAGCACTGTTCTTAAAATCCTGGGTAAGATCGACTAACTTCATATCGAAACGTCGGTCTGGCTTATCAATTCCGTATTCATTGATAGCTTCTTCAAAGGTTATGCGTTCAAAAGGCGTTTTAATATCAACACCGAGGACGTTTTTCCAGACAGCCTTCAGCATGCCTTCAATAAGCTGATAAATGTCTTCACGCTCAATGAAAGACATTTCGATATCGATTTGTGTGAACTCTGGCTGACGGTCTGCGCGCAAATCTTCATCACGGAAGCATTTAGCTATCTGGTAATATCGCTCCACACCTGCCACCATAAGCATCTGTTTGTATTGTTGTGGAGCCTGAGTGAGCGCGTAAAATTTCTTAGCATTCAAGCGTGACGGAACTAGAAATTCGCGAGCACCTTCAGGTGTGCTTTTAAAGAGGATAGGGGTTTCTATTTCCAGAAATGTTTGCTCGTGCATGTAGTCACGCACGGCTTTAACAGCTTCATGACGCATGCGTAGATTATTAAGCATTTTCGGTCTGCGAAGATCGAGATAGCGGTAGGTAAGGCGAATGTCTTCATTCACTCCATCTTCATCCATAGGGAAGGGTGGTGTTTCTGAAGCATTAAGCACTTCAATGTCATTCACGATGACTTCTATTTCTCCCGTAGCTAAATTTTTGTTTTCTGTTCCTTCCAGACGTGGAATAACTTCTCCTTTAATCTGAATAACAAATTCACTGCGCAGGGTATGTGCAACTTCGCAGGCTTCTTTACTATGCTCCGGGTTAAAGACGATCTGTGTGATGCCGTCTCGATCACGCAAGTCAATAAAGATAACACCCCCGTGATCTCGCCAGGAATCCACCCAACCAGCAAGGGTTACTTTTTCTTCTATATGCTTCTTATTGAGTTCGTTACAGTGATGTGTTCTGATCATTTCTTTGTTTTCCTAGGAGAAAATCTTCTTTAAAGGAACCTGGAAGGCTATCTTCCCTTGTTCTTCCGTAAAGGAAATTTCTTTCTGCTCTCTCTTGGCCAAATGTTTAATCTGACATCTACCATCTTTGAGTGATTGATCGACAATGATGGCTAGTTCAGCACCGCGATCTTCTGCCGCTTGAAATTGCTTCCCTATTTTCATGGGCGCTAAGGGATAATCCACCTTGAGATCGCTTGCTCGAAGAGTTTGTAAAAATTTTAGTGCCAGAGCTCGTACCTCCTCATCAGCAATAACCACATAACAATCAATACATCCACCGTCACCGCAGAATAATTGCTTATCTTTTAAAATTTCACCCAGGACGACATCGCCCATACCAAATCCAACAGCGGGCAGATCTTGTCCGGCAATCATTTTGACAAGATTGTCATAACGGCCTCCGCCAGCGATGGCGCGAAACTCACCTGCGCGGTCATGAATTTCAAAAACAATCCCTGTGTAATAGGCTAATCCGCGCACGATACTAAGATCGAATTGTATCCAATTGCCATAGCCCATGGCATCTAGCTTGCCCAGTAAGTCTGTTAAGCGGCTGCTTTCTGTTGCAGCGCTACCATCAAACACGGCTTGAACTTTTCCATATAAGTCTCCCAATTTTTCTTGAGTGGTTGTGGCATCTTGACGTTCTATTTTATCCAACACTTGTAGAAAGTCATAGTGTTTGTCTTCAGGTACCTTGTTTGTATCAAGAAAGTCTTTCCAGAAAAGACGATCACTGATACGGACGACGACGTCATCTGAAGTGAGTCCAAGCGCACTCAGGGAATAAATTAAGAGTGCGATTATTTCTGACTCTGCTCCCAACCCAGTCTCACCGAGTATGTCACAGTTCCATTGAAAGTGTTCGCGTAGGCGTCCTCGCTGTGCGCGCTCGTAGCGGAATAATTGAGGAATAGCAAACCACTTCATAGGTTTTTTATAATCACGCTGACGTGCACCAGCCATACGAGCCAGCGTGGGAGTCATCTCAGGACGCAGGGCAATTTCACGTTCTCCTTTGTCAGTAAAATTATAGAGCTGCCCGACTATCTCTTCGCCGGATTTTTTGGTGAAAAGATCCAAAGGTTCGAGAGGTGGCCCATCATACTGTTGAAAGCCAAAAGATGCAGCGGACTGACGCCAGACTTGAAAAATTTGCTCACGTAGTTGGCATTCTGTTGGGTAAAAATCTCTAAAACCGGGAAGACTTTTAAATGACATGTCGGGAAACTAATAGATGCTAATGGATTTGAAAAGGCCAGGATCAATTAAATAGAAAATAGACTTAAAGCATTCCCGTCATATACAGGCGGTGTTGTGAAGTCTATAAATACGAAAACAAAAAAGCAAAGCAGACTACGCAAGTGATTCCTCACGCCTCTCAGCAGCAGTCAAAGGTTTCTCTAATAACTCTTCCGGTATCGATCCATCTGCATTGATTTTTTCACTCAACATGCTGACTTTGGCTTTCATTTCTTTACCCGGTTTAAATTTGACCACGGCCCGAGGAGGAATAGGTACATCATTCTCTGGGCGGTTCGGATTGCGGCCTACTCGAGCTTTGCGCAATTTCACTTCAAAGACACCGAAATTTCTTAGCTCGACTGTTTTTCCATCCGCAAGATTATCGGTAATATAGTCGAGTGTCTTTTGGATAA